>NZ_JBGLQX010000035.1:0-33350 GCF_041403065.1 Aeromonas sp. S16(2024)
GGACACACAATTCGGACGCGGGGTGGAGCAGCTCGGTAGCTCGTCGGGCTCATAACCCGAAGGTCGTCAGTTCAAATCTGGCCCCCGCAACCAACTATTTGTCCTCATGGCGCGGTCTTGCATCGCAGCGGTGAGACGAAGACGCAAACTGCTACTGCTCGGCAGCGTGCGGGAAAGGTCCGGCAACGGACACACAATTCGGACGCGGGGTGGAGCAGCTCGGTAGCTCGTCGGGCTCATAACCCGAAGGTCGTCAGTTCAAATCTGGCCCCCGCAACCAACTATTTGTCCTCATGGCTCGGTCTGTACCGCTGCGATGAGACGAAGACGCAAGCTGCTACTGCTCGGCAACTTGCGGGCAAGGTCCGGCAACGGACACACAATTCGGACGCGGGGTGGAGCAGCTCGGTAGCTCGTCGGGCTCATAACCCGAAGGTCGTCAGTTCAAATCTGGCCCCCGCAACCAACTTATTATCTTTTCCCCTTCTCTATATCCCTCTCGACTATCTCTTGTATCACCCTGATCCAGCACATTAATTTATGTGGTGGCGATCCTTTGTCCCATTTGTTCGGTATCATTCTGGCTTCTGTTCATGGATGAGGCCTCTCCCTGTGATGCACGCTTTCAACTACCTTCCCCCCAAGATAACCATGCAGACCCGCACCCTGAACGAGGTGATGGCGAGCGACATTCCCGTCAAACTGCTGCTGGTAGCCGAGACCGGGCGCGACGCCTTGCTGGCGCAGCCTGCCTTCGCCGGGGTGGCGTCCCAGATAGCCCTGGGTCTGCCGGCCCCTTACCGGCTGGCGGATGGCCAGGGCCTGCAGCTGGTGCTCTTCGTGGACTCGGCTCCCGTGCTGGATCACCGGCTCTACAAGCAGATCCGCACCTGGACAGCCCCCCTTGCGGGTCTCAAGGTGGCGCAACTGGCGCTGCACCTGGAGGGCTTCGATGAGGCGCCCCGGGCGCTGCTGGCCGAGCTGGTGCTCGCCGCCCTGCTGGCGGCCGATGTGCCGCTGCCCACCCACAAACGCGTCGACGAGGCGCCCATCGGCTATCAGAGCCTGACCCTGTCTCCCCCCTGCGTCCTGGATCTGGCCCGCATCGAGGCCGAGGCGCAGGGCAACGGGCTGGCCCGCCATCTGGCGGTACTGCCCGCCTCAGAACTCAATGCCGGCAGTTACCGTGCCTTCGCGCGGCAGCTGGCGCAGCAAGAGGGCTGGCAATGTCAGGAGTTCGACGAGGCGGCCCTCGCCAAGCTCGGTGCCGGCGCCTTCCTGGCGGTGGCCAGGGGCTCGGAGGACAACCAGGCCGCCATCGTCAGGCTCAGCTATTGCCCGGCCAATCCGGTGCGCCGCATCGCGCTGGTGGGCAAGGGGATCTGCCACGACTCCGGGGGCTATAACCTGAAAGTGGGTGGCAGCATGTATGGCATGCACCTGGACATGGGGGGCAGCGCGGTGGCGCTCGGGACCCTGCATGCCATCAGCCGGGCCAGGTTGCCCGTTGAGGTGCACTGCTGGCTCGCCATCGCCGAGAACCACATAGGCCCCAAAGCCTATCGACCGGGGGAGGTGGTGACCGCCCTCAATGGCACCACCATAGAGGTGGTGGACACCGACGCCGAGGGGCGCATGGTGCTGGCGGATGCCCTGGCGCTCGCGGCCCAAGGGGAGCCCGATCTGCTGATCGACTACGCGACCCTGACCGGTGCCTGCAAGCGGGCGCTCGGCAGCCGCTACAGCGGCGCCTTCACCAATCGCCCCGACTGGCTTCCCGAGCTGATACGCCTGGGACAGCAGAGCGGTGAACGGATCTGGCCCTTCCCGCTGGACGAGGATTTCGACGACAACCTCGATAGCGAGTGGGCCGATCTGTTACAGTGCGCCCCTGGTAGCTCGCCGGATCACATCGACGCCGCCCGCTTCCTCAGCCGCTTCGTGCCCGGGCAGACACCCTGGTTGCACCTCGACCTGAGCGGTTTTCGCAACAAGGGGGGCAACGGCGTGGTCGGCAGCGAAGTGACCGGGTTTGGCGTCAGGCTGTCGCTGACGCTGCTCGCCAGCCCGCTCGGCATGGCCGAGCCTGGCACCCAGGCCACGACATGAATCGCCAAGTACAACCAATGAGGACAAGCGTGAAACAAGCAAGCTATGACTGGGTGCTGTTCGATCTGGACGAGACCCTGCTCGATTTCCCGGTCGCCCAGGCACTGGAGCGCACCCTGCAGATCTATGGCGTGACGCCGACGCCCCCCAGGATGGCGGCCTATCACGAGCTGAACCACAGGCTGTGGCAGCAATACAATTCGGGCGAGATAGACGCCACCTGGCTGCAGCAGACCCGTTTTTCGATGTTTGCCGAGCAGGTGGACGTGGCGCCCATGGCGATGAATGACACCTTCCTGCAGCAGATCATCGCCCTGAGCATGCCGCTGGAGGGGGTGGAGGAGACCCTGCTGGCCTTGAAGAGCCGGGTCAGGATGGGGATCATCACCAATGGTTTCAGCCTGCCCCAGCGCGGTCGTCTCGACAAGCTGGGCTGGAACGAGTGGTTTGAGCCCCTCGTTATCTCCGACGAGGTGCAGGTGACCAAGCCGGCCGCCGCCATCTTCCAGCACGCCCTGGATCTGATGGGGCAGCCGAGCCCGGCGCGGGTGCTGATGGTGGGGGACAACCCCAAGACCGACATCGCCGGTGCCGCCGCCCAGGGGCTGGCGACCTGCTGGTACAACCCCGCCCGCCAGCAGGGGCCCTGCGAGGCGACCCACGAGATCCATCACTTCGCCCACCTCTCTGACATAGTGCTGGGACGCTGAGCCCGGCGTTAGGCGACTTCTCAGAGACAAGAAAGGCAGCCCTCGGGCTGCCTTTTTTCATCGCTGGCGTTCTCAGGTGCCGAGACGGCTGAGCAGCCAGGCCTCGAGCAGGGCGACGCCTGGGGCCAGCACGGCCTCGTCGAAGTCGAACTCCGGATGGTGGTGAGGCGCCGCCAGATTGGCCCCCAGAATGAGGTAGGCGGCCTCACCGCCGTGCTGCTGCACCCGCTCGATGAGGAAACCGGCGTCCTCGCTGGCGCCGAAACGGCGGCTGTGGATGGTTTCGAGCTTGAGCGCCTCGGCCAGCGGCACTATCTCCTCGAGCAGGGCCGGGCTGTTCTCTATGCCGATGGCTTCCCCCTGCTTGCGAATGAGGTAGCTGGCCCCCTGCATCATGGCAGCCCCTTCCACTATCTGCTGCACCTGGCCGAACATGTAGTCGTTGAGGGCCGGGGTCGCGCCCCGGGTCTCTCCCATCAGGCGGGCGTGACCCGGGATCACGTTGCGACCGCTGCCCCCATTGAGCTGGCCTATGTTGATGCGGGTCATGCCGTCCCGGTGGCGGGCAATGCCGAGCATGGCGGTGGTGGCCATGCAGGCCGCCGCCAGGGCGTTGCTGCCGGCGTTGGGCTCGAGCCCCGCGTGGGCGGCGCGCCCCATAAATTCCACGTCAAATTTTGTTGAACAGAGAAACTCGGTGGGATTGATCACCAGCTCGCCGCTGTTGGCATGAATGCCGATGTGCAGCGCCAGCAGGGCATCCACATCATCGAGCTGACCGCCCGCTGCCAGCGCCTTGCCGCCGCGACACCCCTCTTCGGCAGGCTGGAAGAAGAGCTTGATGCGGCCGTTGAGCCGCTCGGCCAGGGCGGCGATCCGCTCGGCCAGCACCAGCCCGATGGCGGTGTGGCCGTCGTGGGCGCAGGCGTGCATCCAGCCCGGGTTGGCGGAGTGCCACCCCTCCTGGCAGGGCTGGTGCGCCGGCTCCCGGCTCTCCTCCACCTCTACCGCATCGATGTCGAAGCGAAAGCCCAGGGTAGGGCCGGGGCGGCCGCTGTCCCAGACCCCCATCACACCGGTGATCTCGTCGATGCGGGCCAGCCAGTCGGGGTGGGCCCCCTGACGCAGGGCTCGCTCCTTCTGGGCTGCGACGTCGATCTCCCGTCCCATGATGAGGTTGCTGGCCAGCAGCTTGTCCCCCAGCATGACGGAGAAACCGAGTTCGGATAGGTGGTGGGCGATGATGGCGCTGGTGCGAAATTCACACCAGGCGGCTTCGGGGTGACGATGAAGGTCGCGGCGCCAGTGGCGCAGAGCATCCTGAGTCATGGTGATTCCTGCATGGCAAATCCAGCGGACATTGTGACGGTCAGGGGGGCAAGAGTAAATCCCGCACAGACAGATGCAGCAAGGGGAGCACTGAGGCTCCCCTTGCAAGAACGGCGATCATGTCGTTCGGGTCGTTAAATGCTCACAGATAGCCAATAAGTCATGACTGGCATCCTGTTCTTGCGCAAGCCTTCAAAAACCCACCTTTGCGGGTGTTTTTGCGGCCTGGTGGCGTTATCAAGACGCAGGGCAAGCCGCTGCCTGACCGATTAACCGCCTTAGAGCTGTGCCAGCGAGGGCAGAGAGACGGCAACCAGAGTGAAAAACACGGTAAAAACGGCGGTAACAACGAACTCTTTCATTATTTTGTCTCCCTTGGCTGACTGATGATGAGACCAAGATACCACAATGACTGGGGATAACAATGAAAAATGTATTTATGTGGCAAAATTCAGTTGGTGGCATCGTAATGCGGTGTTTTTGTAATTTCATGGCCGTTTTATCACCCATCCATGGGGTGGTGTATTTTTAGCATATTACGAATATCACTATATTGTTTATATACAGTAACTTATGGTTTTTCGTTTGCGTTTTTTGATGGGGTTTGTACGAGACTCTTTTTGTGATTATCAACTTTTGTGACGAAAAATGGCTGGGTGATGCGCCTGAAAGTGTCGCCAATGATGGGTTGGTTAGCTGGCAGTATCATTTCCCTTTTCCCATCACATTTATCTGGCCGTCATGGAGGAAACCCAGTGGGGGCGGTGCTTTATCGTCATTACCTCCCGGCTGAATTTCAATTCACAGAGGAAAACAGGGCAAAACAGCAGGCATTCGGCAGGAGAAAACCCGCGGCCCCGACCGCCGAGCCGCTCTTTTTGGACATTATTGGCTGCAGGTGTGAGCCTGCATCCACAGCTGCGCAGAGACAGGTTCCAGGCATGGGGCTGCTTGTTGTCAGAGGACGCAAGGGGCGGGGCGAGAGGCGCCCTGAGAAGCACTAAGGTCGGAGGTGTGCGGGTTCCAGGCCGAGCAAGCCTATGGCTGAAGTACGGGTAGGAGTGCAGGAAAGGCGAGGGGTGTGAAGGGGGCAAGCGTCTGCTGGAGAGGGGTGAAAAGACATAGAGGTGAAAAGAAAGAACGGAACGCAACAGTGCGCCTATATCCCCACCCTATCTGGCAGAAACGTAACAGGGGGCGGTTCGGCTGGCTCACGGACGGATCAGGGAGGGCAGTGGCCTGTGCCTGTCAGCAGGGACACTAATGCAGGCATAAAAAAACCCTCCGATGGAGGGTTTTTGTCATCAACAGCCGGTAAAAAGCCGAGTGGCTTAGAACAGGGTGGTGGAGAGATCGTACAGCTCCTGATCGAAGGGGCGCTTGAGGTTCTCGATGCAGTCGATGATGTCGTGGTGCACCATCTCGTTGCCCTGGATACCGACGCAGCGGCCACCCTGACCGGCCAGCAACTGCTCGACGGCAAAGGCCCCCATGCGGCTGGACATGATGCGATCGCGGGCGGTTGGCGAGCCGCCACGCTGGATGTGACCCAGAATGGTGGCGCGGGTTTCGCGGCCTGTCATGGCTTCGATGTCTTTGGCCAGGGCGTTGACGTCGGTGACGTGCTCGCAGATGGTGATGATGGCGTGCTTCTTGCCTTTGGCTTCGCCTTCCTTGATCTGTTGCAGCAGTTTCTCTTTGTCAAACGCCACTTCCGGCACGATCACGTACTCGGCGCCACCGGCAACGGCGGCGGACATGGCCAGATCGCCACAGTGGCGGCCCATGATCTCGACCACAGAGATGCGGTGGTGGGAGCTGCAGGTGTCACGCAGACGGTCGATGGCGTCGACCACCACGTTCAGGGCGGTGTCAAAGCCGATGGTGAAGTCGGTACCGGCGATGTCGTTGTCTATGGTGCCCGGCAGGCCGATGCAGGGGAAACCCTCTTCGGTCAGCTTCTTGGCACCCATGTAGGAGCCGTCACCGCCGATCACCACCAGGGCGTCGATGCCGTGTTTTTTCAGGTTCTCGATCGCTTCGGCGCGCACTTTCGGGTCCTTGAAGGCGGGGAAGCGGGCAGAGCCCAGGAAGGTGCCACCGCGATTGACCACGTCGGAGACGCTGTGGCGCTCGAGCTTGACGATCCTGTCCTGATGCAGACCGAGGTAGCCATCATAGATGCCGTAGACTTCCAGGCCATGATGCAGACCGGCGCGCACCACGGCGCGAATGGCTGCGTTCATACCCGGTGCGTCACCACCACTGGTCAAAACACCAATACGTTTGATTTGTTTGGTCATGAGTGCCTCTGGATCTGAGTTGTCGAATATCAATATCTGAAAATGGGGCCAGCCGTTTTTACTATATCGGCTTTCCTATGGAAGAAGGGGACCCATAGGAAAGCGATATCAAGAGAGGGGCCAGGCCCCTCTCTTGCGTCACTTACTGGGCGGCGCCAGCGATGATCTGGGAGAAGTCGTCCACTTTCAGGGACGCACCACCCACCAGGCCACCGTCGATGTCCGGCTGACCGAACAGATCGGCAGCGGTCGCGCCAGTGACGGAGCCACCGTACAGGATCTGTACTTTGGCAGCCACGGCGGCGTCGAAACCGGCCAGGTATTGACGGATATGAGCGTGAACGGATTGCGCGATTTCCGGGGTGGCAGTCTTGCCGGTGCCGATGGCCCATACCGGCTCGTAAGCCACCACGGCGTTCTCGAAGGAGGCGATGCCGCAACGGTCGATGACGGCTTTGAGCTGGGTCTCAACCACGTTTTTGGTCACGCCGGCTTCGAACTGCTCCAGGGTCTCACCGATGCACAGTACCGGGATCAGGCCGCCCTTCTGGATGGCTTCGTACTTGGCAGCTACCACGTCATCGGTCTCTGCGTGCAGGGTGCGACGCTCGCTGTGGCCGACCAGGGAGTAGGTGCAACCGAAGGCTTTGAGCATGGAGGGGGCGTTTTCGCCGGTGAAGGCGCCGGACTCGTGAACGTCGGCGTTCTGGGCACCGTAAGCAATCTTGCTGCCAGCGGTCAGCTGTTCAACCAGACCCAAAAAGATAACCGGCGGGCAGACGGCGACTTGCACGGAAGGATGAGCGGCAGCAGCCGGGGTCAGTCCTTTGATCAGAGCTTCGACAGAAGCTTTGGTGCCGTTCAGTTTCCAGTTACCCATTACCAGGTGCTGTCTCATCTTCTCTATCTCCTAGGCATTTGATTGCGCGACATTATATGAATTGAACCGAGCCCAAGATAGCTGACCCGGCGGCAAATGACGTAATTTTTTTTCGCTTTCCTGATCCAAATCAGGAATGCAAGAACCGATCGCTCATTCGTTAACCTGCCCCCGCAAACGGGCCCACCATACCCCAATCCACTCGTGAATGGCAGCCTCGGAATACATCAGATAACGCCCCTTGGGCAGGTAGCTGTAGAGGGGTTGCGCCACCTGACTCTGCTTGGCTGTGTAGTCGGTGGGGGCTGGCACCGCATCGAGTCCCTGGCCGCGATAGAGCGCCATGGCCCTGGGCAGGTGGGTGGCCGAGCTCACCAGCGCCACCCGCTTGCCCTTGAGGTGGGCGCTGATGCTGACCGCCTCGTCATGGGTGTCTTTGTTGTTTTCAAACAACGTCATTCGGGATCTTGCTATCCCGAGGGTCGTCGCCATGCGGGCATTGACCTCGGCATTGGAGAGGGGATCCCCCGACACATAACCCGAAAAGACCAGTTCGGCTTCTGGATAGGCCTGGGCCAGCCGTACCCCCTCCAGGGTTCTGGCGAGGGCTATGTTGTTCTGCCAGGAACGTTCGGGCACTGCCGGATCGCTCACATGACCGTTGCCGAGCACGACGATGGCCTCGATATCTGGATGCTGGCTTATCTCGAAGGGCGGATAGGTCTGCTCAAGTGAGCGGGCCAACTCATAGCTGACGGGTCTCATCCCCATCAGGGCGATGATCAGCAAGGAGAGGGTCGCCAGCAGCTTGCCGGTTTTCTGAAAGCGGGTGAACCAGAGGAGCAGCAACGCCAGCAGCAATAAGGAGAGGGAGAAGGGCAGCGGCATCAACAGCTGACCCAGCCACTTCTTGGCAACAAACAAGTTAAGCTCAAACACTGTGGTGTCGTCCTTGAGTTTTCAGCGGATCCGGGATGTGACAGAATACCCCTCTTTTTTCCTGTGGCCCAATCCTGTGTGGTTCCTCCTGCGAGCCCTCACGGCGGGGCGGCCGAAGATGAGTGTGTCTTGAAGCAAGATCAGAGTTTTGACGGGCGCGCCGACAAGTTCGCCCGCAACATTTACGACTCCACCAAGGGGCGCATTCGCACTGCCGTGGTGTGGAGCGACATCGAGGCCTGCCTGGCGCGCCTTGGCAACCGACCCCTGCGCATCCTGGATGCCGGCGGCGGCTTTGGCTACTTCGCCCAGAAGCTGGCGGCCATGGGCCACCAGGTGGAGCTGTGCGATCTCTCGGCAGAAATGCTGGCGCTGGCCCGCAGCCAGATCGCGGAAAAGGGGCTGGAAGACAGAATTCGTCTCATCCATTGCCCCATTCAGGATCTCAAGGCCCACGTGACCGGCACCTTCGATCTGGTGCTCTGCCATGCGGTGCTGGAGTGGCTCGCCGAGCCCCGCCAGACCCTGCTCGGTCTGTTCCCTTTCGTCAATGCAGGGGGCATACTGTCGCTGCTTTTTTACAACCGTCATGGCTTGCTGTTCCAGAGCCTGGTGGTGGGCAATTTTGACTATGTGCGCCAGGGGCTGAACAAGAAGCGTCAGACCGCGCTCACGCCCACCAACCCCCAGTTGCCGGAACAGGTCTATGACTGGATAGGCCGGGGGGGCCTCAAGATCATCGGCAAGACAGGGGTGCGGGTCATTCACGACTACATGCGCCACAAGCAGGAGCAGGTCGAGAAATTCGACGATCTGCTGGCCATGGAGCAGCACTACTGTCGTCAGGAACCCTTTGTCTCCCTTGGGCGCTACATCCATGTGATGGCCCAGAAGCCGGTCGGCTGAGATGAACCGGCGTGAATGTGATGCGGGATCAAGCCGCCGGGGCGCCACCGACCCCGGCCAATATCACCACGGCGGGCGAGTGACCCGTCGGTTATAACAACGAGATGATAACGTCATGATGAGTACATCCCGTACCCTGCCAGAGACGGTGGGATGGGTCAGACAGGAGGGCCTCTCCTTGAATCTGCCCACCGACAGGCTGGCCTTTCTGATTGCGATCAAGACGCTGTCCGAGGACGAGTCTGATCTCTCGGAGGCCGCGCTGCACGACGCCTTCGGCTATGTGAGCAGCGCCTTCGGCCAGATGGACGAGACCCTCTCCGGTCGCGCCAACAACGCCATCAACGATCTCATTCGCCAGCAGTTGCTGTCGCGCTTCACCACCGACATGGTGGCGGGGGAGAGCCTCTATCGCCTGTCGCGCCTTGGCATGAGCATCGTCGACTTCTTCCTGGAAAGCCGTCAGGTCGACTCCATCAAGCTCTCCATCCTGCTGGAACACCTGGCCGCCGAGCTCGACACCGCCCGCAAGGCGGCGCTTGAGACCAACACCCGCGAGCAGTGGGATGCAGAAGTGCTGCCGCGCCTCTCCTTCTCCCTGGAGGAGACGCTCGGTCGCATCGATCTCACCCAGCGCGCCATGGACGAGCAGCAGAATCAGGTCAAGAACGAGATTGCGGCCCTGCTGACCCAGAACTGGATCGACGCCATCCACAGCTGCGAGAAGCTGCTGCGCGAGACGGGCCAGACCCTGCGCGAGCTGCAGGATACCCTGGACGCCGCCGGCCACCGCCTGCAGGCGGGGCTGCTCAACATCCAGGAAGCGGCCCAGGGGCGCGACGATCTCCTCCACGTCGAGGAGCTGACCCATGCCCTGCAGGGGCGGCTCGACGTCATCACCTCCTGGGGTCAGCAGTGCATCGAGCTCTGGTCCCGCTATGACAGGCACGTCCACAAGTTCATCCGCAACGCCATCGACATGGACAAAAACCGCGCCTTCAGCCAGCGGTTGCGGGAATCCATCCGCAACTTCGAGCAGCACAACTTCTTGCTCAGAGTCGCCGAGGAGCCGCGCCTCTTGGAGCTGCGGGACGAAACCATCGCCATCCACGACGAGGAGGTGACCGGCGAGGTGCCCCTCGAGATGGAGTTCATGGAGATGGTGGACATCAACCAGGCGCTGGCGGAGCGCATCGAGCGTTATCTGGCCCGCTATCCCGAGCAGGGGCAGCAGCTGGATCTCGCCGACGTGCTGCGAGAATACCTGCTCGATTTCCCGGCCCACGCCCACTTCGACGTGGCGCGTCTGCTGATAGACCAGGCCGTGCGCCTCGGCCATGCCAGCGGTGAGCGCGAGCTGCACCGCCAACCCGCATGGAAACCCATTAACCAAGCTGGATCCAAGGTTCAGGCCTATGTCATTGATCAATTCTGAGTTTCCCTTGCCCCTGCGGCTCGCAGAGGCCATCGCCAACCCCTTGTTTCCGCGCATCGACACCGCCCTGCGCTCGGGGCGCCACATCAGTGCCGACGATTTCGAACAGCATTCGGCCCTGGTGGAGTTCCATGGCGAGCTCGAGATCTTCTACGGCCGCTATCAGGTCGAACTCATCAAGGCGCCTGAGGGCTTCTTCTACCTGCGCCCGCGTCCCAGCGCCGACATCGGCACCACAGTGCTCTCCGAGCTCGATATGCTGGTGGGCAAGGTGCTCTGTTACCTCTATTTGAGCCCGGACCGCCTCGCCTCCGAAGGGGTCTTCACCATGGGCGAGTTGCAGGAGGAGGTGCTCGGTCTGGCCGACGAGAAGCAACTGCTGCGCATGGTCAACAGCCGCTCCGGCGGCACGGATCTGGACAAGAAGAAGCTGCTCGAGAAGATCCGCACCTCCATGCGCCGCCTCAAGCGCCTCGGGATGATCACCGCCCTTGGCAACAGCGACAAGTTCAGGGTCAACGAATCCGTGTTCCGCTTCGCCGCCGACGTGCGCTCCGACGAGGATCCGCGCGCCGTGCAGCTGCGGATGATCCAGGAGGGGGAGGCCATCTTCCACGACGACGAGATGCCGAGCAGCGACTCGCTGTTTGAGGATATCGAAGAGGATCTGGATGAAGAGCAGCTGGAGCTGGAGGTGGAAGATGATCTGCAACGTTAATGTTCCGGCACCAATGGCGTCGGCCCGTTTGATGGAGAGTGTGGCGTGAGAGGCAAATTCAAATCCCTGACCATGGTCAACTGGAACGGCTTCTTCGCCCGGACCTTCGATCTCGACCAGCTGGTCACCACCCTGTCCGGCGGCAACGGGGCGGGCAAGTCCACCACCATGGCGGCCTTTATCGCGGCGCTCATTCCCGACCAATCATTGCTGCATTTTCGCAATACCACGGAAGCGGGCTCCAGCAGCGCCTCCCGTGACAAGGGGCTCTACGGCAAGCTGCAACGCGGTCACTGCTATTCGCTGTTGGAAGTGATGAACAGCCGCGAGCAGCGGATCTGGGTCGGCGTCCACCTGGAGCAGGTGGCGAACCGCGACAACAAGGTCAACATCACCCCCTTCGCCCTGGTGGACGTGCCAGAAAACCTGCAACCCACGGATCTGCTGCTGGAAAAACTCCATGACGGCAAGGGTCGGGTGCGCGCCTTCGCCGATCTGAAGGGGGCCGCCGCCGAGCTTGGCGCCATCAAGGTCGCCAAGTTCAATACGGTGACCGACTATCACAACTTCATGTTCGAGTTCGGTATCACCCCGAAGAAGCTGCGTGATCAAAAGGATCGTGGCAAGTTCTATCGCCTGATCGAGGCCTCCCTCTACGGCGGTATCTCCTCGTCCATCAGCCGGTCCCTGCGCGAATACCTGCTGCCGGAGAACTCCGGGGTGCGCAAGGCGTTCCAGGACATGGAAGCGGCCATCTACGAGAACCGCCGCACCCTGGAAGCCATCAAGGAGACCCAGGGCCAGCGGGATCTGTTCAAGAACCTGATCACCGAGACCACCCACTATGTGGCGGCGGAATATGTGCGGGGCGCCGCCGAGAAGAGCCGTCTCTCCGAGCTGGCCCTCAAAGCCCGTCATGAGCTCGCCGGCAAGCGCCGCCTGCTGGCGGAAGAGAAGCAGCGCGCCATCTATCTGGCGGATGAGGTGGATCAGCTCAGCAACCGCGAGAAGCTCCTGACCGACGAGCTGGAGTCCGCCGCCGAGCACCTGGCCAAGGTGATGGCCGCAGTGGCGCTGCAGAAGAAGATAGAGCTGTATCGCGCCGATCTGCGGGAGCTCAACGACAAGCTCGAGCAGCAGCAGGCGGTGGTGGAGGAGATCCACGGCCAGCTGCTGGAGGTGGAAGAGCGCAAGGAGCTGGCGCAGGCAGAAGTCGACAGCCTCAAGACCCAGCTCGCCGACTACCAGCAGGCGCTCGATATCCAGCAGACCCGCGCCATCCAGTACCGTCAGGCGGTGCAGGCGCTGGAAAATGCCCGCGAGCAGTGCGAGCTGCCGGGACTGACCGCCGAGCAGGCGAGCGACACCCTGCACCAGTTCCGCGCCACCGAGCAGAGCTTGACCCGCCGGGTGCTGGGGGCCGAGCAGCAGCTGGCGCTCGCCAAGGCGGCGGTGGCCGAGCATCAGGCCGCGCTGACGCTGCTGCTCAGCATCGCCCCCGAGACAGTGCGCGAGGCCGCCTGGCCCACGGCGCAGGCGCTGCTCAAGCGTCACATCGAAGACAAGGCCCGCATTGCCCAGGGGCAGGGGCTGCGTGCCGCGCTGGCTCGCCTCGAGAAAGAGAGTGACAGCCAGAAAAATCTCTTCAAGTTGCGCGACGAGCTGCAGCAGGCTTCCGGTCAGCTGATTGCCAGCCAGGACGAGCTGGAGATCTTCCTCGAAGCCCAGCGCACCCGTCAGGAGGAGCTGAGTGAGCAGCAGAGCGATCTGAATCAGCGCCGCGCCAGCCTCGAGCATCAGGGCGCCCAGCTCGGCCGCGATATTGCGGAGCTCACCAAGCTGGCCCCGCGCTGGCTCAAATCCTTTGAAAAGCTCGAGCAGCTGCGCGAGCAGAGCGGTTTGCCGCTCGCCACCGCCGAAGAACTTTCTTCCGGCATGCAGTGCGTGCTCGACAAGGAGCGCGAGTTCGAGCAGGAGAGCAACCGCATCGCGGCGCAGAAGCAGGCGCTGGAGCTGCAAATTCGCAACCTGCAACTGGGCGCTGGCGAGGCAGATCCGCGCCTTGCCCGCATCGCCGAGCAGGTGGGGGGCGTGCTGCTCTCCGATGTCTACGACGACATCTCCATCGACGATGCCCCTTACTACTCTGCGCTCTATGGCCCGGCTCGCAGCGCCCTGGTGGTGCTCGACCTTGAGGGCGCCATCGAGCGGCTGAAAAAGCTGGAAGATTGCCCGGAGGATATCTACCTCATTCAGGGCAACCCCGACTCCTTTGACGAGGATCTGGTGGAGGCGGACGAGCTGGGGGATGCGGTGCTGGTGCGCACCAGCAAGCGTCAGGTGCGCTTCTCCCGCTACCCCGAGCTGCCGCTGTTTGGCCGCGCCGCCCGGGAGAAACGCATCGAGCAGCTCGATCTTGAGCGGGAAAATCTTATCGAGGGCTACGCCAAGGCCGCCTTCGAGCAGCAGAAGTACCACCGCCTCTACGGCCACTTCCGTGACTTTATCGGCCAGCATCTGGATATCGCCTTCCGCCCGGACCCGGAAGCCGAAGTGGAAGCCAAACAGCACGAGCAGCGTAAGCTGCAAGAAACCATAGCCGAGTGCAACAAGCAGCTGGCAGAGGCCAAGGCGGCCGCGGCCCAGCTGACTCGCCATATCCAGCTGGTGCAAGGGATGTTGCCCTTTGCTCACCTGTTTGCCGAGACAGACCTGGCAGCCCGCCTCGAGGCGGCTCACGCCGATGTGGAAGCGCTTAAAACAGCCGAGGCCTTTATCGCCAAGCATGGCAAGGCGCTGGAAAAACTGGAAACCATGGTGCAGGTGCTGCGTCAGGATCCGCAGGATCTGGCCGCGCTGCAGGCAGCCTATGACGAGGCGAGCGAGCTGCTGGCCGAGCAGAAACGCCGTTGCTACGCCCTCGATCAGCTGGTGGCCCGCCTGCCGCACTTTGCCTATCAGGACGCACAAGACCTGCTTGGCAAGGCCTCCGAGATGAGCGAGCGGCTCAAGGAGAAGCTTAAAATAGCCGAGCTGGCGGCCCGCACCGCCGGTGAGCAGCACAAGCAGATGGCCCAGCGCCACACAGAAGCGCTGCAGCTGCGCACGGCGCTCGATTCCAGCGCCTCGGCCAAGGGCCAGACCCTGACGGAGTTTGAGCAGGAGCTGGCAGCCATGGGACTCACCCTGTCGGACGACATGGAGGAGAAATCCCGCGCCCACAAGAAAGAGATTGAAGAGCTGCTTATCCGCACCCGCTCCCGTCGCACCAGCGCCGAGGCCCAGTTGCAGGTGACCAAGCGCGAGATTGAATCCCTCGGGGGGCGTCTCAAGCTCGAAGGCAAGGACTACTTCGGCGCTCGCAAATCTCTGGTGGGTCACAAGGCGAGCTGGTCGCGGGTGGTGCGGCTGGCGCGGGAGACCGACGTCGAGAAGCGTCTCAACAAGCGCGAGCTGGCATACCTCGACAGTGACGAGCTGAGATCCATGTCGGACAAGGCCCTCGGTGCCCTGCGGGTGGCGGTGGCCCACGACGAGGCCCTGCGCGATGCGCTTCGCCTCTCCGAGGGCAACCGCAGCACCGAGCAGAAGGTCGCCTTCTACGTGCAGGTCTACCGTTACCTGAAAGATCGCATCCGCAACGACATCATCCGCTCGGACGATCCTGTGGAAGCGATCGAGGAGATGGAGATCGAGCTGGCGCGTCTCGCCGACGAGCTCAAGCAGCGGGAAACCCACCTGTCCCTCTCCTCCCACGAGGTGGCGGCCAAGATCACCAACATCATCCGCCGGGAGCAGAACCGCATCCGGGTGCTCAACCAGGGCTTGCAGAACATCGCCTTCGGTCTGGTGCGCGGGGTGCGCCTCAACGTCAACATCCGCGAGGCTCACACTCGCCTGCTGACCGCGCTGGCCGATCAGAGCGCCATGCACAACGATCTCTTCGCCGACAAGGAGCTCAGCTTCTCCGAGGCCATGGCCAAGCTGTTCCAGCGCCTCAACCCGCAGATAGAGCAGGGGGAGCGCAACTACCAGGTGATGGGGGACGTGCTGCTCGACTATCGCAACTACCTGGAGCTCGAAATCGAGGTGCAGCGTGGCGCCGATGGTTGGCTGCGGGCCGAGAGCGGCGCCCTCTCCACCGGTGAGGCGATCGGCACCGGTCAGGCCATCCTCTTGATGGTGCTCATCAGCTGGGAGGAGGAGTCCCGCCGTCTGCGCGGCAAGGACATCGCCCCCTGCCGCCTGTTGTTCCTCGACGAAGCGGCGCGCCTGGATGGCAAGTCCATCGCCACCCTGTTCGAGCTGTGCGAGCGTCAGGACATGCAGCTGCTCATCGCGGCGCCGGAGAACATCAGTCCCGAGAAGGGCACCACCTACAAGCTCATCCGCAAGGTGCAGGGCAAGCACGAGCACGTGCATGTGGTGGGGCTGCGGGGCTTCGGGTTCGCCGATGACAAGCTGATCGCCTGATCCCTGACACAGACTGACGGGTGAACACACAAACGGGAGGCTTGGGCCTCCCGTTTTCCATGGGAAATATGAGAGAGTAGGCCCCTGTTTGCGGGATCCAGATTGGTGCTGAAAGTGATGATGAGAGTGGCGATGGAAGATATGAGAGGCAAGGTACAAAAAGGGCTGCTGGCCTCCCTGTGCCTGCTGCTTGCGGCCTGCAGCAGCCAGCCTGATGCAGGCAGTGCGGGCAACGGGCGGGGTTATACCCAGACGGGGCTGGCCTCCTACTATGCCGATCGCTACCACAACAAGAAAACCGCCAGCGGCGAGCCCTACCAGAAGAGCGCCAACACCGCCGCCCATATGACGCTGCCCTTCGGCGCCATGGTGCGGGTGACCAACCTTGCCAACGGCAAGAGCGTGGTGGTGCGGGTCAATGACAGGGGTAACTTCCCGAGGGGGCGAGTGATCGATCTCTCAAGGGCCGCCTTCAGCAGCATAGGCAACACCCGATCCGGCCTTCTCAAGGTCAAGGTCGAGGTGTTGTAGGGGGCCATAAGCCCGGCCCATTGCACAGCGGGACATGGCGGGAGCCCGCTCTTTGCATCTCGGCGTTGACAGCCTCCCGCCTTCAGCCGTATCTGTGTCATTGCGTGACTGCCCTCAGGCAGGCACCCGGCTGATCTCTTGCTGCCCCTTGCCAGGGCACCAATACGGAGGTTGTTGAGATGACGAACCGCACGCCCATTCAGGCCACACAGATCCCGGAGAACAAGGCCAGGTCCCTCTATCCGGAGCCCTTCGCCTCCCTGGTCAAACACCGCACCCGGCGCAGACTGGGGGACCACTTCGGTCTCGCCAATCTTGGGGTCAACCTGACGACCCTGGCACCGGGGGCCATCTCGGCGCTCAAACACCATCACGGTCTGCAGGACGAGTTCATCTATGTGCTCTCGGGCAACCCCACACTGCGTTATGGGGAGGAGGAGTATCTGATGTCGCCGGGGGAGTGCATCGGCTTCAAGGGCGGCAATGGCCTGGCCCACCAGTTGCTCAACCAGGGTGAGGTGGAGGCCGTTTATCTCGAGGTGGGGGACAGACTGGCGGGGGACACAGTCCAGTACCCTGACGACGATCTGGCCCTGGTACAGGGCGCCGATGGCGCCTGGGTCGCCAGACATAAGGACGGGACCCCCTATTAGGGGCCCATCACTCTTTGGGAAAGCATGATAAGCCTATGAAATTCATCCCCTTCAGTGACGTGAGCGCAGAGGATTTTCTGCCCCTGGTCAACGACGAGACGTTGCGAAAGCACCTGATTGACCACCCCATCTTCGATGTCGCCGGAGTGCGCGCCTGGATGGATGAGAAGCGGCGGATAGATGCGCTGCCCGGCTGCCGCGTGCGCGCCGTTCTCATCGATGGCGCCCTGGTGGGGTGGTGCGGCCTCCAGCCCGATGAGGAGGGGATCGAGATAGCCATTGTCATCGCCAGAGCGGGCTGGGGCAGGGGGCTCGCCATCTTCCACGAGATGATGGGGTGGGCGCGCACCATGGGCCATCAGGAGGTGGTCTTTCATCTGCTGGGCACCCGCCCCCCATACAGATCCCTCGCCAGGCGCGCCACCAGGGTGAAGAAGACGACACTCTCTGGGCACTCCTTCACCACCTATTACTTCAGCGTTCAGAGCTGGAGCAGGCCTTGACGGCGAGCCAGGCGCTCGCCTCTGGCCGCGCATCTGTCCCTGCCGCCGCCTCTTTGTTCACCCGGTTGAACACTCTGTCCATCCCGCCCCTCTATATCGACCTGACCACCATGCCTACACTGGGCGCCATGTTGGGGGAGGCGGCTGCCATGAGACAGACGCCTCCCTGTGTGTTGATGATGTGACAGTGGAGAAAAAGGGATGAAGAGAGAGTCGGACAAGATAGTGTCGATCGCCGTGCTCAAGGCCCGCGCCGGCATGAGGGAGCGCCTGCGCCAGGGGTTGCTCGCGCTGATAGCGCCCACCCGCCAGGAGCCTGGCAACCTCGATTATGTGCTGTTCGAGCTCAAAGACGAACCCGGCACCTTCTACATGCGCGAAGCCTTCGTGAGCCAGGCCGCCCTGGATGCCCACTGCGAGACGGACTATTTCCAGGCCTTCGCCCGTCAGGCGGACGACCTGCTGGCAGAGCCTCTGCGGCTGGTCTTCATGGAGGAAGTGAGCCTCATGGGGCCGGGCTGAGCGCCTGCCCGCTCGCTTGTCCCATGCTCCCGAACGGTGCGGCTTCGCTATGATTGAGAGGGCGTAGTGACTGGGACTGAGGGCGCGGCATGCCAATGTCAGTCACGAGCCTGTGGTGATGGCCGACTGTCGGTCGCAACGGGAGGCGTCATGAAGAGAACCCTTGTGCTGGTGCGCCACGGCAAGTCGAGCTGGGAAGAGCAGGGGCTGCCTGACAGGGCGCGGCCACTCGCCGAGCGGGGCCTGCGCGACGCGCCCCTGATGGGCAGACGGCTGGCGCACGATAAGGTGAGGCCCGATCTCATCCTCTCGAGCCCCGCCCGCCGGGCCTTGTCGACGGCGAACATCATCGCTGAGGTGCTTGGCTACCGGCCAGAGGAGATAGTCAGGGACGAGCGGCTCTATGGCAGCGATGTCGGGACCCTGCTTGAGGTGATGGGGGAGCTTGGGGACGAGTTCAGGTGCGTCATGCTCTTTGGCCACGATCCCGGGTTCACCGACCTTGCCCACCGCTTTTGCGGCAAGATCACCCGGATGCCGACCTGCGCCGTCGCCCGCTTCACCTTTGACGCCCCCTCCTGGTCGGCTGCCGCGTCGCAAAGGCCGGTGACGGCCGTGCTCGACTATCCGAAAAAGGGTAAGTGAATAGCAAGAGGAAGCACAGGGTTGTCGCTCACCGGGGTCTGGTGAGCAAGTCGGCAAGAGAACAAACAAGAAGGGGAGCCCATGCTCCCCTCCACATTTGCATCATGTCGCTTATTTGGCGGCGATCGGCCCCTTGGTGCCCGCATCGTTATCGACCCAGCCATCCTCCCCCTTGATGCGACGATCCCCCTGGATTGTGTAGATGACCATGCCGTCCTTGAACACCAGGGCCCCGTCGGATTTCTTGGCACTGACCTTCTTGTCGTTGACCCACACCTGATCCTTGTCGTCGATGCGGATGGTGGCGACGGTGGCGCCCGTTTCGTGGAAGGTGGCGACCCAGTTGCCGGCGTAGGGGCTGCCGCTGGTGGCCGCAGCGGGGGCGGCGCCAAACCCGGCGGCCGCGTTCTCGGCCTTGCTCTTGTTGATGTCGCAACCACTGAGCTCGCTCACCTGGGTACAGCCGGAGCGTTCCAGCTTCTGTTCATAGCTCATGTTCAGACCGCTGTCGGCAGCCGGGGCGGCAGCACCGAATCCCGCCTTGGCGTTCTCCGCCTTGGTCTTGTGAATGTCGCAGCCCTGGGCCTCGGTCACCTGGGTGCAGCCGGAGCGTTCCAGCTGCTGGGCATATTTTGCGTTGATGGCGTGAGCCGGGGCCATGCCAAGCAGGGTCAGGGTCACGATCAGAGCAGCATTCCTGGACATAATTCATCCCTCAAAATGTGAGTCTTGCCGGTTCAGTTCAGCCTCGGCGGTCATGAGTAACGGCCTGGGTTCGCGGCAATATCCCGGGTGCGAGGTGGCAGGCCTGTTTCACGTTAGCACCTGGAACGGGGCTCGCACAGGGGAGCCAGCAAATAGGTGCCATCCACCTTACCCCTGAGTCCGCGTACTCAGCTTTGGGGCACTCTTATTCCCTTGTCGAGGTAGAGGCTGCTGTAGTGGGCGCGATGGGTGACGAACATCACCTGGTGGCGGCTGCCGTCGGAGAGGATGACGAAATCCCCGGCCTGGGCCGGGCTTTGCAACAGGATCTCGTGCTCGGGGGCCGTCAGCTTGTCGACCTCTTCCCTGAAGATGAGGGTGTATGAATACATATGGCACTCCACTGCAGGCGCATATACAGACAGTTTTCCCAACTCTAGTCGCCAGTGCCCGGATCCGCGGCGCTCAAGCGGCACCTGTGCGGCCGTTAATTTTATGGGTAAGCTGACCCCCTGATGCGCCCCCCCGGAAGGGGCCGCCAGGGTGAGCCTATGAACCCCACTTTTCATGAAGCAAGAAGCCAAGGAGTTGTCATGACGGAGCTGGTCACTGAGCTGGTGCGGATCGCCGCCTTTTCCGACGGATCCCGGGGGGGCAATCCCGCCGGTGTCTGGGTAGGGGCCCAACTGCCGACGGCGGCGGAGATGCAGCGGATCGCCGCAGAGGTCGGATTCTCGGAGACGGCCTTCGCCGCCCCGCTGCACAGCGAGGGGCAAGGCGCAGAGGTGCGCCAATGGCGGGTGCGCTACTTCTCTCCCGAGGCGGAGGTACCGTTCTGCGGCCATGCCACCATCGCCCTCGGGGTGGCGCTGGCGCGCCGCTTTGGGGCAGGGGACCATGCCTTGTGTCTCAGCCAGACCCAGATCCGGGTCTCGGGTTGGCAGGATGAGCAGGGGCAATGGCAGGCGGCGCTGCAATCCCCGCTGACCCGCAGCAAACCGGCGCCGGCGGATCTGATGCGCGAAACCCTGGCGCTGTTTGGCTATGACGCGGCCAGCCTGGATCCCCGCATCCCCCCTGCACTCATCCACGGCGGCGCCGATCATCTGGTGCTGGCGCTCAAGGATCGCGCTGCGCTCTCGGCCATGCACTATTCGCAGGCTCAGGGGCGCCTGCTGATGCGCCGCGAGGGCCTGGTGACCATCCTGCTGGTGCATGTGGCCGCAGAGCGGCTATTCCACACCCGCAATGCCTTCGCCTACGGCGGCGTCTATGAGGACCCGGCCACCGGCGCCGCGACCGCCGCCTTCGCTGGCTACTTGCGCGACCTGCACTGGCCCCACGGCGGCGCCATCGACATAGTGCAGGGGGAAGAGATGGGCATGCCGTCGCGGCTGCGCGCCGAGATCCCGGCCGAGCCTGGCAGCTCAATCCGGGTGTCCGGCGGGGCACGCTGGATCTGAGCCGGCATCATATGCAATACCGGGTCAGTTGAGGCAGGAGGGCAATGTCGATGGGATTGTTTGAGCGAGCAGATATTCGTGCATTGAGCGAGAAGCTGCTGGGGTTGTCACAGGGGCAGGGGATGTTACTGACTAGCGCCGCGGGTCGAGAGTTGGATGACATGCTCAAGCGCGTTGGCGGTGTGCAACCGCTCGGTTTGGGAGCGCGGCGTCAGCTGACCGAGCGGGGCCGTGTTTTTTTGATGGACAAGCTCGCAGAGGCAGCAGACGACAATGTCTGGTCGGGTGATGCCGTGCTGAAAGAGCTGGGTTGCCAACTGCCTCGGCGCATTAACGGTGCAACCCTGAGTGGCCTTTGGCACCGAGACTGCAAGGTCAGGTTGTCACAACATCGCATGGCGCAGGCCGCAGAGCTGGGTCTTCGGGTATTTGGTGATGAGGTCATACGATTACGTACCTTGACACCGCTGATATTGGTCGATTCAGAGGGCGGACGGCACGACATGACCGCTGTGATCAGGCTTCTGGGGGAGCTGGTATTGCCAGAACGCTCCCTGGCCGGGTTGAAAGGCATGGAATGGCAAGGGCGGCAGCTAGTCACGGTGGAAAACAAGGGTGCCTTCGTGGACTACCCGCTGCAAGAGGGCGAATTGCTGCTGTATGTCCCTGGCCGCAATACCACCCTGGCAAAGCAACTGCTCCCCCTATTGCCAGAGCGCCTCCCCTGGGCCCACTTTGGGGATCTGGATCAACGTGGCCTGGACATTGCCACCGAACTGGCGGGGGCTCTGGATCGTCCTTTGGCGTTCTGGTTACCCGACAATCTCATGGATTACGTCCATCACTATGCCCGCGATTTGCTCCGTCAGCCGAAAGAACAAAAGAGTCAGCGAGGCAAAATTGCTTGGCGAGACAACATGGCAGCCGTTCAGGGGGGCACAGTGCTGGCAGAGGCATTGGCTCATTTGACAGCCAATAAAGCCTGGTTGGAACAAGAAGTCCTGGTCACAGCCAGACGCTGGCAGTCATGGGCGCTTGGTGTTGAGAGGGAAATCGCATAATAAAAAACCGCCCTTGTGACGTGGGCGGTTTATGCATGGTTGCCGACCCTTATTTCAGGGCTTTCTTCAGCTTCTTGATCTTGCCTTCGTGCTTGGCAATTTTATCCTTGCGGGCGGCGATTTTCTTCTTGATATCTTTCTTGCTAGCTTTGGCCATAGGTCGTGCTCCTTGTGTCAAGAGGACATCATGGGGTCATGATGTTCAGGATCTGTCCATGTGAAGAGCCCAGAGTGCCACATGAATTCCGTCCGGGCCAGTGTTTCGCGGTTCCGGGAGCGGATGCTCCCCTGACGCAAATCCGGCGAAGGGGTGGCTCGCTCATCGGGACTGGTTTGCAGGATAGTCCAGTTTTCCGGCGGCGCCACTGTGGCAGCGCCGACATCCGCTGTGGGGCGGGCAACAAAGGAGCGCCCCTGGGGGCGCTTCTTGCATCATTCGAACCACAAGCGAGGGGATCAGGCCTTCTTCAGGTAGGCCGCGACCAGCACTATCTGCACGCCGTTGACCTTGCCTTCGATGTGCAGCGGGTTGTTGGTCAGGCGGATGCCCTTGACCAGGGTGCCGCGCTTGGCGGTGAAGCCGCCGCCCTTGACCTCGAGATCCTTGATCAGGGTGACGGAGTCCCCCTCCTGCAGCACGGCGCCGTTGGAGTCTACGGTGGGCACGCTGTCGTCATCGTCGCTGGAGCTGCCCGCCTCGGCCCAGGCCTTGGTCTCTTCTTCCATGTACATCATGTCCAGCATGTCCTGGGCCCAGATCTCGCCCCGGGCAGACAGGGCTTTAAGCTGGCGCCATGCCATCACCTGCACCGCCGGCACCTGGCTCCACATGCTGTCACCCAGGCAGCGCCAGTGGTTGACCTCAGTGGTGTCCGGCTGCTCCAGCTGGCCTCGGCAGGTGGTGCACAGCGCCACGCTGTGGTCATCGTCACTGGCGGGGGAGTGTGGCACCGGGAAGGCAGTCAGCGCATGTTCTGCGCCACACAGCTCACACTTGGCGTCCGCACGCGCTTGCAGGATGGCATTGATGGTCATGTTTTGGTTCCGTTCATATGGATAAAACGACCCGCGTGGGCGAGTCGCGCTAATGAGGGGGCGGAATATAGCACAAATCCCTGCTTTTTGTCAGGCTACCAGCAAGGGCGGGGGGCAGGCGCGCTGGCGAGTGCTTTTTGATGGCAGATCGCTAGAATGAGCCTCCCTTTTGGATAGCAGGACAAGCTCACCGTGCTGGCTCACCGTTTTCGACAACTGGATCGCTTGCTGACCGACGAGAGAGGCTGGTGGCAATACCAGCCCTATCATCATCTGAGCCTGGCCTTCGCCGCCGAGGCCCCCGAGCTTGCCGCCTGCCTCAATGGCCTCAGTCTTGACGAGATAGCGCGGCTCGACGGCGACATGGGGGAGCTTTGCACCCTGCTTGCCCCCTGGATCCCGGCAGGGGCCGAGCTCCATGCCCTGAGCGAGCTAGACACCTTTGTCCCCGAACCCATTCACTGTGCCAGGACCATGGCGATGTACATGCCGGGGCGCAAGCAGGCGCAAATAGAAGCCTTCACCGGCTGTCTGCCCGCCCATCAGGGTCCCTATCTGGAGTGGTGCGCCGGCAAGGGCCACCTGGGGCGCCTGGTCTCCCTGCACAGGGGGGCCGAGATCCTGAGCCTCGAATTGCAGCGCACGCTCTGCGAGGAGGGGCGGCAGCTCGCGGCGCGGGACGGTGCCCGCATGCAGTTTGTGGAGGCCGACGCCTTCGCCGCCGAGTCGGGGGCGCTCATCGCCCCGCACCATCACGCCATGGCGCTCCATGCCTGTGGCGAGCTGCATACCCATCTGCTGGAGCAGGTGGCCGAGCGCGGCGCCCGGGGCGTGACCCTCTCCCCCTGTTGCTATCACCTGATCCGCACCTCTCATTACCGCCCCCTGTCGCAGGCCGCCAAGGCCAGCGCCCTGCACCTTGGCAAGAGCGACCTGAAGCTGCCGCTGCAGGAGACGGTGACCGGCGGCGCCCGCATCTCCCGCCTGCGCGAGCAGGAGGTGATCTGGCGTCTCGCCTTCGATTGCCTGCAACGGGAGGTGCGCGGGGTGGATGAGTACCTGCCGGTGCCCAACCTGCAAAAGAGCCTGCTTGCGGGCCGTTTCGAGGCCTTCTGTGACTGGGCCGCCGAGCGCAAGGGGATGGTGTTGCCCGGGGGGATAGATCACGGCGACTTCCTCGCCAGGGGGGAGCGGCGCTTTGGGGACGTCGCCCGCATGGAGCTGGTGCGCCATCTGTTTCGCCGTCCGCTGGAGATCTGGCTCGCCCTGGATCGCGCCCTCTTCCTCGAGGAGCAGGGCTACCAGGTAGAGCTGGGGGCGTTTTGCGACAAGCCCATGACCCCTCGCAATCTGCTGATCCGGGCGGTACGCGTTCAGACTGCATAAAAAGCGAGTACCTTGAGGTCAAAATGAGGCTGTTGTGCGGTTTCATCTGAGTGCAGAGTGAAATGGCTCACAAAATCGCCAAGCTCTTAATTCTTGTCGTGAATTTAGTTGTCGGGATGCCTATGCTCGCCCTGACATTTTCAAGACAAGGATGGTTACCCATGTTCATGCTCAAGCGCACCGCCTGGCTGGTTGCGGGGCTCTGCGCCTCGCCAGCTTATGCGACCATGACGATTCAGCCCGACCCGCAAAATAGCGGTGGCTATGTGATTGCCGCCTCCGATATAACGGCCGTTGAGAAGGCCAAGACGGCCAACCCCATGTACGGTATCTGGTCAAAGGCATTGGCCACCCGCCCCAACACCCTGGTGGAGGCGATTGTGCCGAGGCGAGTCGACAACCCGGACAACGTCAAACGGGTCGAGCGGGTATTTACCGAATCGGACTGGGACTTTCTGACCCAGATGGCGACCCCTGAATATACCTATGAGCGCTTCTTGCGGGCGGTCGGCAAGTTCCCCGCCTTCTGCGGCGACTACACGGACGGGCGCAATGCGGACGCCATCTGCAAAAAATCCATCGTCACCGCCTTCGCCCACTTTGCCCAGGAGACCGGCGGCCACATCGCCAGGGAGAATGTCTCCGACAACCCGCTGGGGCTCGAGGAGTGGCAGCAGGCGCTGGTGCATGTGCGCGAGATGGGCTGGGCCGAGGGGCAACTCGGCTATACCACCGGCTGTGGCCAGAATGACTGGCAGAACAGGAAATGGCCCTGCAGCACGGGGCAGGGCTACTTTGGCCGTGGCGCGAAACAGCTCTCCTACCACTTCAACTACGGCGCCTTCTCCGAGGCGATGTTTGACGGCAACGCCTCTGTGCTGCTGAACAACCCCGGCCTGGTGGCCGACTCCTGGCTCAACCTCGCCTCCGCCATCTGGTTCTTCCTGACGCCGCAAGCCCCCAAACCCGCCATGTTGCACGTCATCGACAGAACCTGGGTGCCCTCCCAGCGCGAGGTCGCGGCGGGCATCGGCTATGGCTTTGGCACCACCATCAATGTCATCAACGGTGGCATAGAGTGTGGCGAGCAGAACAAGAACAAGGGGCAGCCGGTCAACCGCATCCGTTACTGGGAAGGGTTGGCCGCCCACTACGGCATCCCGCTGCTCCCGGACGAGAAGAACACCTGCTGGCAACAGACCCCCTATGGCAGCCTCAACCTGAACGGCGCCACCGACGTGCTTTACACCAACTGGGACGGCAACTGGAAATATTATGCCGACAGGCCAGGTGGCTACTCGTTCGAGTGCGAGCTGGTGGGATTCCAGACCGCCTATTCGGCCCTGGTGCCGGGGGATTACGAGAAGTGTGTGACCAACGTCTACGGCTCCCACGCCAACTGGCCCAAGGTGCGGGTGGTGGCCAAGCTCGATCCCGCGCCCGTCGATCCGACCGACCCGCCCGTGGGAGATGTGCCTGCCTGGGTGGCCAGCAAGGTCTACACCGCGGGCAATAAAGTCAGCCACAAGGGCGTGGTGTATCAGGCGAAGTGGTGGACCCAGGGCAACGAGCCGGGCAAGGGAGACCCCTGGGCGCCGGTGAACTGAGTCCGGCGAGGGCGTGTCATCGGTCATGATGGGGAAGGGGGGATCCCTTCCCCTCTTTCATGGGGATCCGGCGCAAGGGGCCTATGACGGGCCCGCTGGCACATGGAACAAGCCGAGTGTGTTCGGGTGCTTATCCCGCACAGAGGAGTGACACATGAATATCGCCATCCACTTTGAAATCCCGGTGCAGGATCTGGAGAGGGCCATTCGCTTCTATGAGGCGCTCTTCGAGATAGCTCTCGAGCGGGCGCAGATAGATGGCAACGAGATGGCGCTGTTTCCGCTCCTTGACGGCATGGCGGTCTGCTCCGGCGCCCTGGCAAAGGGGGAGAGCTATGTGCCTAGCCAGGACGGTACCCGAGTCTATCTGAAGGTCGCGGACATAGAGCGGGCCATGGCCCGGGCGCTGACAGCGGGAGGGGCGTGTCTCTATCCCGTCACCCGGGTGAGCGAACACATCCGGGTGGCCGAGCTCAGGGATTGCGAAGGCAATCGCATCGCCCTGCAAGAGGGACCCTGAGCGTTATTCATCCGGTGCATGGGAATTATTGAATCATTCACGTCATGAATAAAGGCGGCGAATTTTCCCTTTTGGGGGGAGGCCAGGGTCGTCGGCCCCGCGGTGGGGCCCCGGGATGGTCAGTTGCCGCCGCCCGGATCCCGTGCTACTTCATCTGGTGCGGCAAGGAGTCAAGGTCGTCTTAGCCCCGTCTGCCGCCCCGTACTCAAGGAGGCATCATGGAAGGTCATTGTCTGTGTGGCGGGATCACCGTCTCGAGCGGCGATCACAAGGAGGTCAACCTGTGTCACTGCGCCATGTGCCGGCGCTGGTCCGGCGGGCCCATGTTCGCGGTGCATGGCGGCAAGGGGGTCAGTTTCAAGGGGCTCAGCCCTGTGGCCTACCGCTCGTCCGAGTGGGCGGAGCGCGGCTTCTGCCCCACCTGCGGCACCCACCTTTTCTACCATCTGTTGCCGACGGACGAGTACATCCTCTGTGCCGGGCTGTTTCAGGAACAGGCGTTCGAACTCACCGGGCAGATCTTTATCGACGAGAAGCCTGATTTTTATGCGCTCAAGAACGACACCCCGACCCTGACCGGGCAGCAGGTGTTCGAGCAGTTCGCCCCCAAACCCTGAGCCCCTCATCAGCCGTGGCTGCCCGAGCCGGGAGAAGCGCGCCAAGGAGATTTCACCAAGGTGGTGCCGCCAACCTCCCTGGGTTACGTCATGGGCGATGGCCGCGCCGTCAGGGTGAGGTTAGTGGAGGATCAGGGAGGCACCCGGGTGCACGAGGAGTTCGACGCCAAATCCGAACACAGCGGCGAGCAGCAGCGTGCCGGCTGGCAGAGCATACTCGACAACTTCAAACGCTATATGGAAAGCGCGCCCTGAGGCGCGCTGTTCGATCCGGCGGATGTGCTTTGAAACCTGCCCTTTATTCCTCGATATCCAGCAGCACCAGGATGGCGCTCTCGCCCCCCCATTCCCGCGGGGCCTGATGGAAGGCGCGCACATTGGGGTGCTGGGCCAGCCAGCTTGGAATGCGCTGCTTGAGCACATGCTTGCCGATGCCGTGCATCACGGAGGCGACGTGAATGTTCTCTTTTTGGCACAGGGTGAGCAGGGCGGCCAGCTCCTGCTTGGCCTGGAGCTGACTCATGCCATGAAGATCCAGATAAATCTCCGGCGGATAGAGGCCGCGCTTGAGCTTTTTCAGCTCGAATTTTGACACGTCTTCACGCACAAAACGGGTCGGGCCCTCTTCGTCCAGATGAGGCTGGTACTCGTCGCTGAAAAAGTGGTCAACCCCAAGCTTTTCGCGGCTTTCACGCAGTTCGCGTTTCTGCTTGACCGGGCTTGAGGAGGCCCTTATGGTATCTTGCTTAATTTTCCGGGTACCTTTGACAGCATCACGAAACAGCAGGCTTTCCTCGTCTGTGGGTGAGGGCGTTTTTTTCATCAGGTACTCGTCTTGCTCGCTGTATAGAATTCTCGGGCCGGATATTACTCGACTTGGAGGTGGATTTGGACAAGATATTTATCGACGAGGTGGTTGCCGAAATGCACACCATCCAGGACATGTTGCGCTGGGCCATGAGTCGTTTCAACGACGCCGGGATCTTCTACGGACATGGTACCGACAACGCCTGGGATGAGGCCGTGCAACTGGTGCTGCCCGCGTTACATCTGCCGCCGGACGTGGATCCCGGCATGCGCCACTCCCGCCTGACCACCAGCGAGCGCCACCGCATCGCCGAGCTCATCATCCGCCGGGTGCAGGAGCGGGTGCCTGCCGCCTACCTGACCAACAAGGCCTGGTACGCGGGTTGGGAGTTCTACGTGGACGAGCGGGTGCTCATTCCGCGCTCCCCCATCGCCGAGATGGTGGCCAACCGCTTCGCCCCCTTCCTGAAAGAGGAGCCGACCCGGATCATGGACTTGTGCACCGGCTCCGGTTGCATCGCCATCATCATGGCCCACGAGTTCCCCCATGCGGAAGTGGATGCCATCGACATCAGCGTCGATGCCCTCAATGTGGCCGAGCGCAACATCAACGATCACGGTCTGGAGCAGCAGGTCATCCCGATCCGCTCCGATCTGATGCGCGACTTGCCCGCCGGCGACAAGTACGATCTCATCGTCTCCAACCCGCCCTATGTGGACTCCGAGGACATGTCGGATCTGCCGGAAGAGTTTCGTCACGAGCCGGAGCTGGCCCTGGCGTCGGGCTCCGACGGCCTCAAGCTCACCAAGCGCATCCTGGCCAATGCCGCGGACTTCCTCAAGGATGACGGCGTGCTGGTGGTCGAGGTGGGCAACAGCATGATCCATTTGGAAGCCCAGTTCCCCGAGGTGCCCTTCACCTGGGTCGAGTTCGAGAACGGCGGTCACGGCGTCTTCGTGATGACCAAGGCAGAGCTCGAGCAGTACCAGCCCCATTTCGCGATTTACAAGAGCTAAGCAGCAAGGAGCACCCATGGCAGGGAACAGTTTTGGCCAACTCTTTCGGGTCACCACCTTTGGCGAGAGCCACGGCCTGGCGCTCGGCGCCGTGGTTGACGGCTGCCCCCCCGGGCTTGAGATAAGCGAAGCGGATCTGCAAATCGATCTGGACAGGCGCAAGCCCGGCACCTCCCGCTACACCACCCAGCGCCGCGAGGCGGACGAAGTGAAGATCTTGGCCGGGGTGTTCGAGGGGCGCACCACGGGCACCTCCATCGGGCTGCTCATCGAGAATACCGATCAGCGCTCCAAGGACTACTCCGAGATCAAGGATCTGTTCCGCCCGGGCCACGCCGACTACACCTATCACCAGAAGTACGGCCAGCGTGACTACCGGGGCGGCGGCCGCTCCTCGGCCCGCGAGACCGCCATGCGGGTGGCTGCGGGGGCCATCGCCAAGAAGTACCTGAAGCAGATGCACGGCATCGAGATAGTGGGTTTTCTCTCCCAGCTCGGCCCCATCAAGGCCGAGGCGTTCGATGCGAGCCAGATCGAGCAGAACCCCTTCTTCTTCCCCGATGCGGGCAAGCTGGAGGCCCTCGACGAGTACATGCGGGCCCTCAAGAAAGAGGGCAACAGCATAGGCGCCAAGGTGGCTGTCATTGCGCGCAACGTGCCGGTGGGCCTGGGGGAGCCGGTGTTCGACCGCCTCGACGCCGACATCGCCCACGCCATGATGGGCATCAATGCGGTGAAGGGGGTCGAGATTGGTGACGGTTTCGCCGTGGTGGAGCAAAAAGGCTCGGAGCATCGCGACGAGATGACCCCGGCTGGCTTTGCCAGCAACCATGCGGGCGGCATCCTGGGAGGCATCTCCTCCGGCCAGGACATAGTGGTGAGCATGGCGCTCAAGCCCACCTCCAGCATTACTGTGCCGGGCAAGACCATCAACACCAGCGGCGAGGCCACCGAGATGATCACCAAGGGTCGGCACGATCCTTGTGTCGGCATCCGTGCCGTGCCCATCGCCGAGGCCATGCTGGCCCTGGTGCTGATGGATCACCTGCTGCGCCACCGTGCCCAGAACCAGGGCGTGCATACCCAGACCCCGCAGCTGCGCTGATCTACAAGCCGCGCGGTCGGCTGATCACCATGCTCTGCAAAAAAGGCGACCCCAGGGTCGCCTTTCTCGTTTGTGCGGGGGTCTCAGCCCTGAGCGCCTTCCTCCCGGGGCTGGCTGCCATCGAGGCGGCACACCGGCGGGGCAAAGGTTGCATCTGGCGGGGGGAGGGCGGCGATGGCGGCATCGATGCGGGCGAGCTCTGCATCGCTCACCGCCTGGCTGGCAAACATCAGGCTGACCGGCTGCTGGTGCAGCAGCACCTGGCACAGGGTGAACTCCTCGGCCCCCAGCTGGGCCAGCCGATGCCGGGCGTATTGCCACTCCATGATGACCCCATCGAGGCGCCGCGCCAGCAGGAGGGCGATCAGCCTGTCGTCCGAGTTGTATTCGCTCGCCTGCCGAAGGGAGGGGCAGGCGTCGCTCAGGGGCAGGGGGCGGGTGCCCCTCAGCTTGCCAAGACGCAGCCCCGTCTGCTGGCACAGATCCGCAAGGTGTGTTATCCCCTGCCAGCGATCTGGGCTCCCGGGGGCCGCCTTGTGGCTGAGCAGCACAAAGCTGGCGCGTCTGTAGGGGGCCGAGAAGCGGGCGAAACGTGCCCGCTCCGGGGTCTTCAGGGCCCCCATGGCGACATCCAGCTGCTGGCGCGCCATGAGGTGCAGGGCCCGGGCCCAGGGGAGATTGCGAAACGCGGGCTCAAGATCGGCGCCGCGGAGGATCTGGCGGGTCAGGGTCACGTCCAGCCCGCCGAGCTCGCCGTCGGCATCGATCTGGCTGAAGGGGGGCCAGTGGCTCCAGGCCACCGACAGTGTCTCCTTGGCGCCCAGAGGCAGGCTCAGTGCGAACAGCAGGCCCAGGCTCAATGCACAGTGAATAGCGGTCTGGATATGTTTCCTGATCAAGCAGAACCTCCCTGTTCTGTGTCGTGGATCCCTGAGCTCGTGCCCCAGATGGGTTGGGACTGGCCCTGGCGAGCGTCATCATCGCCATTGTGCCCCGCCATCCATGGCTTTTCCACCGAGGCTGGGAGGCATATCACATTTTTCTCGTGTAACGGCGCCAACTCCGTTAGACTGCGCCTCTATTCTTTCCCCTTTGCTCTGCTCCCCGGGGAAATCGTTGTTTTCTCTATAGGCCCAGATCCTGTGAGATGGCATCGGCTCAGCAGAGGAGCCCCACCACAGATCCCCGGCGCCCCTATCCCTAGCAGGTAACTATGAGTTTTACTTCCCTCGGTCTGGCCGAACCCTTGTTGCGTGCCGTTGCCGAGCAAGGCTACGACACCCCGTCTCCCATCCAGCAACAAGCGATCCCGGCCGTCCTGGCTGGCCGTGACCTGATGGCCGCCGCCCAGACCGGGACCGGCAAGACCGCAGGCTTTACCCTGCCGATGCTGCAGCGCCTCACCGAGAGCAAGCGCAAAGTATCCCCGAACCGCATTCGCGCCCTGGTGCTGACACCGACCCGCGAGCTGGCTGCCCAGGTGGGCGAGAGCGTGCGCAACTACGGCAAGCACCTGCCGATCCGCAGTCACGTCGTCTTCGGCGGCGTCAGCATCAATCCGCAGATGATGGCGACTCGCCGTGGTCTGGACGTGCTGGTGGCCTGCCCGGGCCGCCTGATGGATCTCTACAACCAGAACGCCGTGAAATTCGACGAAGTCGAGATCCTGGTACTGGACGAAGCGGACCGCATGCTCGACATGGGCTTCATCCGCGACATCCGCAAGATCCTGGCCCTGATGCCGAAGAAGCGCCAGAACCTGCTCTTCTCCGCCACCTTCGCCGACGAGATCCGCGAGCTGGCCACCGGTCTGCTGGACAACCCGGCGGTGATCGAAGTGGCCCCGCGCAACAGCACCGCCGAGCGTATCGAGCAGCTGGTGCACCCCTGTGACAAGGCCAACAAGATCGCGCTCTTGAGCCACCTGGTCACCAGCAACGACTGGCAGCAGGTACTGGTGTTCACCCGTACCAAGCACATGGCCAACCGTGTTGCCGAGACCCTCGACAAGAACGGCGTCAGCGCCGCCGCCATCCACGGCAACAAGAGCCAGGGTGCCCGTACCCGTGCCCTGGCCGGTTTCAAGGAAGGCAGTGTCAAGGTGCTGGTCGCGACCGACATCGCCGCCCGTGGTCTGGACATCGACAAGCTGCCGCAAGTGGTCAACTTCGAGCTGCCCAACGTGGCGGAAGACTACGTGCACCGTATCGGTCGTACCGGCCGTGCCGGCGCCGCCGGTCACGCCATCTCCCTGGTGGCGGCCGATGAAGGCAAGCTCATCAAGGCCATCGAGCGTCTGACCAAGCAGAACATCAAGTGCGAGCAGGTAGCTGGCTTTGAAGCCTCCCGTGAGACGCTTGACAACATCGCCCGTGGCATTGGCGCGCCGCTGCGCAAAGAGCCGCGCGACCCGAGCGAAGAGCGCCGTGCGCCGCGCCCGCAGGGTCAGCGTCAGGGGGCCGGTCGCTCCGGCAATGCTGGCGGTGCACGCACCGGTGGCAACGCGGGCAAGCCAAAGCCGCAAGGTGGCCAGCGTCCGGCCGAGGGTGCCGCCAAACCGGCCCAGGCCCGTCGTCCCCGCCGCGCCAGCCACAACCAGTAAGCGGCTCGGGAGCCAGGCTCCCCGGCTGTTCGGTTGCTAAAAAAGCCCGCACCATCTGGTGCGGGCTTTTTGTTTGTGGCCAGCAGTGAAATGGTCAGGGGATGAGCACGGTGATCAAGATATGGGCCGCGCTCACCAGGATCACGCTGAAGGTCAGCCCCATCCCCACCATCCGATAGCGGAGGTTCTCCGGCGTGCGGCTCATGCCAAAGGCGTGGCAGAGGCGGCCGCACAGCAAGCTGGCTCCCAGCAGATGAACAAGCCAGGGGGTCTGGCTGGAGGCTTCGACAAAATAGATGAGCAGCAGGGCCAGGGGAACATACTCGGCAAAGTTGGCGTGCACCCGCATGGCCCGCAGCATGGCGGGATCTTCCCCGTGCCCCAGCGCTACTCCGCGGCTGTGGCGGGTGCGAATGGTGCGCACGCTGAGCAACACAAAGAGCAGGGCGAGCAGGGCCGCGTAGACAGGCAGTATGGTCATGGTATCTGGCTCTCGAGTGGATGTATTTGCTTTGATATTGCTTGGCGCCTCAATGGCTTGCCTCTGAGGGTAGCAGCAAGATGTGGTGAGTTGGCGAGAAACCCGAAGCATCATTGCCACCCTTGCTGCTGTTGCTGGGGCAGTATCCCCTGGTCATGGGATAAAGGGTGATATAGGCAGGGCGAGATCGCGAACGTTTATTGAGCACATTTACATGATTTGACCGATGTCGCGGGTTATGATCTTATGCTCCCTTTTCGGGAACCATTTCATGTCCATCGACGCTTT
>NZ_JBGLQX010000036.1:0-28656 GCF_041403065.1 Aeromonas sp. S16(2024)
AAACGCGGTAGCGCCGATGGTAGTGTGGCATTCGCCATGCGAGAGTAGGACACTGCCAGGCTTCAATTAAGCAATCACAGCGATGTGGTTGGTCGCGATACGACGTCAGGTCGTATTGGACAGAGGATTTAGATAGCGCACACAGTGCGGTCTTTACCGGTTAGTGTGCTGATATGGCTCAGTTGGTAGAGCGCATCCTTGGTAAGGATGAGGTCCCCAGTTCGACTCTGGGTATCAGCACCATTATTAAGTAATACAGCTTTTGCCTGACGGCAATAGCGCCGTGGAACCACCTGATCCCATGCCGAACTCAGAAGTGAAACGCGGTAGCGCCGATGGTAGTGTGGCATTCGCCATGCGAGAGTAGGACACTGTCAGGCACCTATTTAGAAGAGGCCTCCCATTCGGGAGGCCTTTTTGCTTTGGGATTTTTTCGATGCAGTCCGGCTTCTTTTAGTAAAAATGCTGGGCTGTCAGCGGCTTGCCCGTTACTCTTGGTCAGGTATTGTCGGGAGTCATCGCCAGAGGAGTATGCATGGCCACGTTGAAGGAAATTGCACAGGAGGCGGGGGTGTCCCAGGCCACTGTGTCGCGGGTGCTCAATGAAGATCCGACGCTGAGCGTCAAGGAAGAGACCAGGCAGAAGATCTTCGAGATTGCCGAGCGGCTGGAGTACAAGACCAGTAGCGCCCGCAAGGGGGTTCACAAGAGCAAGCTGCACTTCCTGGCGGTCTATGCCTACCCCCAGAGCACAGAGGTCAACGACCCCTACTATCTCGCCATTCGCTATGGCATCGAGACCCAGTGCGCCCGCTTCAACATAGAGCTGACCCATTTCTATAACGGCGCCGAGGGGCGTGAGCTCTCCGCCGTCGACGGCATCCTGGTCATCGGCCACCTGCCTGAGGAGCGCCTGACAGCGCTCCACTCTCTCTCTGCTCAGCTGGTGTTCGTGGATTGCCGCTCCCAGGGGGAATTTGACTCCGTGGATGTGGATCTGGCGCTCATCAGCCAGCAGGTGGTGGACTTCTTCATCGCCCAGGGGCATGGTCGCATCGGCTATATAGGGGGTCAGGATGAGGCGCCGGATCTCCGTGAACTGGCCTTCCTCGACTACGGTCAGCGGCTGGGGGTGGTGCAGGAGAGCGATCTCTATCGCGGGGACTTCTCCAGCGCCTCCGGCTACCGACTGGCAAAAGAGATGCTGGCAGGGGACTGGCCCAAGGCGCTGTTCGTCGCCTCCGACTCCATCGCCATTGGGGTGCTGCGGGCCATTCACGAGAGGGGGCTGGCGATTCCCCAGCAGATTGAGCTGATCAGCGTCAACGACATTCCGACCGCCAAGTTCACCTTCCCGCCGCTCTCCACTGTGCGGATCCACTCCGAGTTGATGGGCTCCCAGGGGGTCAATCTGCTGGTCGAACGGCTGCGTGACGAGCGTGATATTCCCCTTCGGGTACTGGTGCCGAGTCGCCTGACCCTGCGTGGTACCACTCGTTGATTTTAGTAAAATAAAGGCTGTTTTAGTCGCGCCATCTTGCGGTGGCGCGGCCTCATCCCTTCATCATTCTCTCCCTTATTTCTCCTGATAAATGCATAATGCATTGTTTTACAGTGGTTTTAGCCATTTTTTGCCTGCATTTATCAACATCCATGCCACTCCTGAGCACTCTGTTCCCTTTATCTTCCGATTCTGATCTCGCTCACAAAACCATCCAGCCATTGTGATCAGGTTAAAACTTTACCGATCCAAAACTGATATTTAGTAAATATTTATCTAAAGTTTACCCAGTCAAAGTTGCCTTGTTCCGGGAGGACATGTGAATAACTGGGAAAACGTCCAATTCGTTGGTGAAAACAGGCTGGCTCCGCGTGCCTACTTCTTCTCTTATGCCGACCACGCGCTGGCGGCCACCATGCAGCGCGAGCTGAGCCGCCGTTTTCTGGGCCTTAGCGGCCGGTGGCAGTTCCACTACTTCGACCACCCCCTGCAGGTGCCGGAAGTCTTTTACCACAGCCCCATGAGCGACTGGGGCCAGATCACAGTGCCAAACATGTGGCAGATGGAAGGGCATGGCAATCTGCAGTACACCGACGAAGGTTTTCCCTTCCCCATCGACGTGCCCTTCGTGCCGACCAACAACCCCACCGGCGCCTATCAGCGCAGCTTCACGCTGAGCCAGGCCTGGGACGGCGAGCAGGTAATCATCAAGTTTGATGGGGTGGAGACCTATTTCGAGGTCTATGTGAACGGCCACCATGTCGGCTTCAGCAAAGGCAGTCGCCTCACCGCCGAGTTCGATATCAGCGCTTACGCCAAGGTTGGCGAGAACCTGCTGTCGGTGCGGGTGATGCAGTGGGCGGACTCCACTTACATAGAAGATCAGGACATGTGGTGGATGGCGGGGATCTTCCGCGACGTCTATCTGGTGGGCAAACCGGCCGCCCATGTACAGGACTTCTTCATCCGCACCGCGCTGGCCGACGACAGCGCCACCCTGAGCTGCGATATCCAGCTGGAAAATCTGGGGGCACCTGCCCGTGATCACCGTCTGGTCTGGTCCCTGCTGGATCAGGGCAGCGAGATCGCCAGCGGTTCGCTCGACAATCTCGCCATCGACGGCAAGTGTGATTGCCGCTTCACCCTGGATCTGGCCAATCCCCATCTGTGGAGCGCCGAAGATCCTTACCTCTATCAGCTGCAACTCTCCCTCTACAACGGTCAGGGCGAGCTGCTGGAAGTGATCCCGCAGCGGGTCGGGGTGCGTGACATCAAGGTCAAGGATGGTCTCTTCTACGTCAACGGCCACTACCTCAAGCTGCACGGGGTGAACCGTCACGACAACGACCACCTCAAGAGCCGCGCGGTCGGCATGGACCGTGTTGAACGCGATATTGTGCTGATGAAGCAGCACAACCTTAACTCGGTGCGCACCGCTCACTACCCGAACGATCCGCGCTTCTACGAGCTGTGCGATCAGTACGGTCTGTTCGTGATGGCGGAGACCGACGTGGAGACCCACGGCTTTGCCAACGTCGGCGATCTCAGCCGCATCACCGACGATCCCTTCTGGGAGCCGGTGTTCGTGGACCGCATCGAGCGCCACGTTCACGCCCAGAAGAACCACCCCTCCATCATCATCTGGTCGCTCGGCAACGAGTCCGGCTACGGCTGCAACATCAGAGCCATGTACCAGCGCTGCAAGGCGATCGACCCGACCCGACTGGTGCATTACGAAGAGGATCGCGATGCCGAGGTGGTGGATGTGGTGAGCACCATGTATTCGCGCGTCTCCCAGATGAACTGCTTCGGCGAGTTCCCGATGGAGAAGCCGCGCATTATCTGCGAATACGCCCACGCCATGGGCAACGGCCCGGGTGGCCTGAGCGAATACCAGCAGGTATTCGACCGTCACCTTCACATTCAGGGCCACTACATCTGGGAGTGGTGCGATCACGGCATTCTGGATCAGGACGAGCAGGGCCGCGCCGTTTACAAGTACGGCGGCGACTACGGCGACTACCCCAACAACTACAACTTCTGCATGGATGGCCTCATCTATCCGGATCAGACCCCGGGGCCTGGCCTGCGCGAATACAAGCAGGTGATCTGCCCGGTCAAGGTGCGGGCGCTGGATCTGACCAGCGGCAAGCTGGAAGTGGAAAACCGCTACTGGTTCTCCACTCTCGACGACATCCGTCTGCTGGTCGAGGTGAAGGCAGAGGGTGAACTGCTGGCCAGCCAGCAAATCCGGCTGGAAGGGGTGGCCCCCGGTGCCATCACCGAGTTGCAACTCGAACTGCCATCCCTCGATGGGCGGGAAACCTTCGTCCAGCTGCGGGTCATCAAGGCCAGTGCCACCCGTTACAGCGCGGCGGAGCACGAGCTGGGCCAGTACCAGTTCCGGCTGAAAGAGTCGACTCGCCAGCTGCAGCCCTTTGCCAATCCCAACGCCACTGCGTTGCAGATTGCCGACGAGCGCCTCGCGCTTGTCTTAAGCGGCAGCGGCTTTGCCCTGCGCTTCTCGCGCCTTGACGGCAAGCTGGTGAGCTGGCAGCAGGACGGTGTCGAGCTCATCGAGCGCTCGCCGCGCCTCACCTTCTTCAAGCCGATGATCGACAACCACAAGCAGGAGTACGAGAGCCTGTGGCACCCGAATCACCTGCAGATCATGCAGGAGCACTTCCGCACCTTAAGCTGGCGTCAGCTGGGCGAGGCGGTCGAGGTGACGGTCGAGAGCCTGATCGCGCCGCCGGTGTTCGACTTCGGCATGCGTTGCCGCTACGTCTACACCCTGAGCCCGAACGGCCAGTTGCATGTGGCACTGTCCGGCCAGCCCTACGGCGGCTATGACGACATCATCCCCAAGATCGGCTTCGAGCTGGGCATTCGTCAGGATCTCGATCGGGTGCACTACCTTGGCATGGGCCCGGGCGAGAACTATCAGGACAGTCGCCAGAGCAACTGGATTGACAGCTTCAACAGCACAGTCGGCGAGATGTGGGAGCACTACCCCTTCCCGCAGGACAACGGCAACCGCCAGCAGGTGCGCTGGGCGACCCTGACCAACCGTCACGGCGCCGGTCTCTACGTGCGGCCCGATGCCCCCATCAACCTGAGCGTCTGGCCCTACAGCTGGGAGCATATCCACGGGGCGCAGCACATCAACGAGCTGGAGCCTAGCGGCTATCTCACCCTCAATCTGGATCACAAGGTGCTGGGGCTGGGCTCCAACTCCTGGGGTTCCGAGGTGCTGGACTCCTGGCGGGTGCGCTTCGAGCCGTTCAGCTTTGGCCTGACCCTGCTGCCCATCGCCCGTGGCAATCTCAATCCGGCTGCGCTGGCCGGGCTCGATCTCAGCATCAACGGCGGGAGGAACCTCGCATGATCACCTTAGGCAACCTGACCCTGTTCAAAAACATCTACCGGGAGGGCAAGAAGTGGGGCCGCTGCGTGGAGGCCATCGACAACCTGGCCAACCTCAAGCCCGGCATCTGCCACTCCATCGGTGACTCCCTCACCTACCGCTTGCAGGAGGGGGTCAGCCCGGCCACCTCCCTGTTTGAGGGGCAGCGCCGCTACTTCGACGTCCACTACTACCTGGAAGGGGAAGAGACGGTGGAGTGGGCTGCCAAGCGCGAGCTGGGCGTCGAGCTGGCCTATGACGACACCACGGATCGCGAGTGGCTGGCCGGTGAGGTGCGTGAGCGCCAGAAAGTCGGCAACGGTCAGGTGGTGATCTTCGAGAACGACGAGGCTTACCGGTTCGTCGGCGACGGGCCGGTGCGCAAGCTGATCATCAAGGTCACGGTCGAAGGCGGCTACTTCAAAAACAAATAACAAGCCGCTGTTTTTGCACTGATAAAAGCCGGAAGGGCGGGGCTCACCCTACAACCCATGCCCCGCTCTTTCGCGGAAATAACTACAGGTCTGGAGATGGAAAATGTCAGATGCCAAACGCAATACGATAGGCAAGTTCGGTCTGCTGTCGCTTACCTTCGCGGCGGTATTCAGCTTCAACAACGTCATCAACAACAACATCGAGATCGGTCTGGCGTCCGCTCCGATGTTCTTTCTGGCCACCATTTTTTACTTCATTCCGTTCTGTCTCATCATTGCGGAGTTTGTGTCACTGAATAAGAACTCCGAAGCGGGGGTGTATGCCTGGGTGAAGAGCTCCCTCGGCGGTCGCTGGGCCTTTATCTCCGCCTACACCTACTGGTTCGTGAACCTCTTCTTCTTCACCTCCTTGCTGCCGCGGGTCATCGCCTACGCCTCCTACGCCTTCCTCGGCTACGAATACATTTTTACCCCGGTGGCGACCACGGCGTTAAGCATGGTGCTGTTTGCCTTTGCCACCTATGTCTCCACCAACGGCGCCAAGATGCTAGGTCCCATCACCTCGGTGACCTCGTCCCTGATGTTGCTGCTGACCCTCTCCTACATTCTGCTGGCAGGTGTGGCGTTAGTCGGTGGTGTGCAACCGGCCGATCCCATCACGGTGGAGGCCATGGTCCCCGATTTCAGCTGGGCCTTCCTCGGCATTACCACCTGGATCTTTATGGCGGCCGGTGGCGCCGAGTCGGTCGCTGTCTACGTCAATGATGTGAAAGGGGGCTCCAAGTCGTTCGTGAAGGTGATCATCATCGCCGGGCTCTTTATCGGGGTGCTCTACTCCATAGCGTCGCTGTTGATCAACGTCTTCGTTCCGAGCGATACCCTGCATTTCACTGGCGGCTCGGTACAGGTGTTCGAGGGGTTGGCTGCCCATTTTGGTCTGCCCGCCGTGTTTATGAACCGCTTCGTCGGGCTGGTCTCCTTTACCGCCATGTTCGGCTCCCTGCTGATGTGGACGGCCACTCCGGTGAAGATCTTCTTCTCCGAGATCCCGGCTGGCATCTTCGGCAAGAAGACGGTCGAGCTGAACGAGAACGGCGTGCCAGCCCGTGCCGCCTGGATCCAGTACCTGATCGTATTTCCGCTGATGGTGATCCCGACCCTGGGCTCCAACACCGCGCAAGAGCTGATGAATACCGTCATCAACATGACCGCTGCCGCCTCCATGCTGCCGCCGCTGTTCATCATGCTGGCCTACCTCAATCTGCGCCTGAAGCTGGACCACCTGCCGCGTGATTTCAAGATGGGCTCACGCACCACGGGGATTGCCGTGGTCTCTGTGTTGATCGCCATCTTCTCGGTGGGCTTCCTCGCCTCCACCTTCCCGACCGGCGCCGACATCATGACCATCGTCTTCTACAACGTCGGCGGGATCGTGATCTTCCTCGGCTTCGCCTGGTGGAAATACAACAGATACGAGGCCTCCCTCAGCGCCGAAGCGCGCGCGAAAGAGGCCCAGCCGGCGGCCCAGGTTGCCATGCAGACGCCATAAGCACCGCATTGACTCCCAATCAAACCGGGTGGCCGTTGGCCACCCGCAAACCGTTGAACCAGAAAAGGAAAAGAGAATGAGCGAGACGATCGAGTTTGCCGAATTCAAACGGGTGGAGATGAAGGTGGGCAAGGTGCTGGAGGTGGTGCGCCACCCCGGGGCCGACAAACTCTATATCGTCCAGATTGACGTGGGGGGCGAGCGGCCGCTGCAGACCGTCACCAGTCTGGTGCCCCATTACAGCGAAGAGGAGCTGATGGGTAGCGAGGTAGTGGTGCTGACCAACCTCAAGCCCACCAGGATGCGCGGCGAGCGATCCGAGTGCATGTTGCTCTGCGCCGAGACCCCGGACGAGAGCCAGAGCGTGTTGTTGCAGCCCAGGGTGCCGATGGCGCCGGGCACCCCGATCGTTTAAGCGATCGACTGATGTAACGCCGGGGCAGCAGAGCTGCGTCGGTGTGTGAAGGGGCGCCATGAGCTGCCCCTCTGACCATAACAAGAGAGTAAACGGCGCGGCCAGCTGGCGGGCGCCGAACACATTCAGAGTCACAGCGTTACCCGCAGGGAACGCGATTCCATTGGAGGAGATATGTCTGATTCCGTACGCGGCACCATAGGCAAGTTTGCCCTGTTGTCGATGACCTTTGCCGCCGTGTTCAACGTGCGCAACATCGTCAACAACAACATAGAGCTGGGGCTCAGCTCAGCCCCCATCTTCCTGCTGGCCACGCTCGTCTACTTCGTGCCCTTCGTCTTCATCATTGCCGAGTTCGTCTCGGCCAACAAAAACTCCGAGTCGGGGATGTACGACTGGCTGAAAAAGCCGCTCGGTACCCGGATGGCCTACCTCGGCTCCTTCCTCTACTGGTTTGTGAACCTGTTCTGGTTTATCTCGTTGCTGCCCAATGTCATCGCCTACGCCTCCTACGCCATGCTGGGCTATGAGTACAGCTTCTCTCCCATGGTGACCTCGATCATCTCCATACTGCTGTTTGCGGCGGCGACCCATATCTCCACCAAGGGGGCAACCTGGCTGGGCAAGATTGCCGAGATGGTGGCCTACGGCGTCTTCGCCCTGTTCGCCATCTATGTGTTGGGTGCCCTGACCGCGCTCGGTGGTGATCATGTGGCGGCCGAACCCATCACCATGGCAGCCATGACCCCCACCATCAACTGGGCGACGCTCGGCATCATGTGCTGGATCTTCCAGGCGGCGGGTGGTGCCGAGACGGCGGCTGCCTATCTCAATGATGTGAAGGGTGGCCAGAAGTCCTTTATCAAGGTGATTATCTCTGCCGGTATTCTCATCGGTGCCATGTATGCGCTGGGTTCCCTGCTGGTGAACGTCTTCGTGCCGCGCGAAAGCCTCACCTATGCCGGCGGCATGGTGGAGATCTTCACCGGCATGGCCCAGTACTTCCAGATCTCCGAGACGCTAGTGGGCCGTGCGGTCGGTATAGTGCTCTTCATCGCCATGTTCGGCTCCATGATGATGTGGACCTCGGCGCCGGTGAAGATCCACTTCTCCGAGATCCCCCTGGGGGTATACGGCGACAAGACCACCCAGCTCAACAAGCACGGGGTGCCGGTGCGCGCCGCCTGGTGGCAGTTTGTCTTCGTGTTCGTGATGCTGGTGGTCAACGGCTTCGGCTCCGAGTCGGTGCAGCAGATGATGAATACCGCCATCAACCTCACCGCAGGTACCGCCATGCTGCCGCCCATCTTCATCATGGTGGCCTACTTCGTGTTCCGCTGGAAACATGACGACACCCCCCGGGACTTCCGCATGGGGTCGCGCACCTTCGGCATGGCGGTAGTCTCTGTGCTGATCACCATCTTCGTGGTGAGCATGAGCGCCTCCGCCTTCCCGGCCGGGGTGGATCTGGTGCGCGCCTTCTTCATCAACGTCTTCATGACGGCCGTCTTCTCGGCGCTGGCCTACTGGTGGATCTCCCGCTTCGAGAAGCGTCAGGCCCGCAAGCTGGCGGCCGGGGGCAAGGCGGGTGGCGACACCCTGGCCCGGCAGATCTGAGCATCGACTGCGGTGCAGCACGGGTGGCCTCTGGCCACCCGTTTTTTTGTCTCTGCGGCCCGCCATGGCCGCCCCGGGTGTTTAGTTTTAAAGCACAAAAAACCAACTCGTTTAATTTCACTGAATGCCTGGGGCCGCCGCTCAACTTTGCGCCACCCTGTGTTCGGGGTAAGCTGGGGTTTCGTATCGAGGGTCGCCGTCAGAGGATACCCTCCTGTGCCCTGTCGTCCCCATCCGGTGCGGGACGCGCTTTCTCTGGAGACTCCCCGTGCGTCTGGATCCCTTTACCTCTGTGCTGATTGCCGTGGTGGCCCTGGCCTCCTTCTTCCCCTGCGAGGGGCAAGTGGCCGTCTGGTTCGCGCTGCTGACCAAGCTGGCGGTGGCGCTCTTGTTCTTCATGCATGGCGCCAAGCTGTCGCGCCAGAACCTGCTGGCGGGCCTCGGCCACTGGCGGCTGCACCTGGTGGTGATGGCCAGCACCTTCCTGCTGTTTCCGCTGCTGGGGCTCTTGCTCACGCCGCTGGTGCCCCAGTGGCTGAGCCCGGCCATCTACCTCGGCTTCCTCTATCTGTGCGCCCTGCCCGCCACGGTGCAGTCGGCTATCGCCTTCACCTCCATGGCGGGGGGCAATGTGTCGGCGGCGGTGTGCAGCGCCTCGGCCTCCAGCATCCTCGGCATCTTCCTCTCGCCTGTGCTGGTGGGGTTGATGATCCAGGTGCAGGGGGAGGGGGTCGACACCTGGCACTCCATCCAGGCCATCATGGTGCAGCTGATGCTGCCCTTCGTGGTGGGTCATCTGTCGCGTCCCCTCATCGGTCGCTGGGTCGACAGCCACCGGCCGCTGATCGGCAAGCTGGATCAGAGCTCCATACTGCTGGTGGTCTATGTGGCCTTCAGCGAGGCCGTGGTGCAGGGGATCTGGCATCAGGTCGGCTGGTACGATCTCGCCAGCATAGTGCTGCTGAGCTGCGTCTTGCTGGCGCTGGTGCTGGCTTGGAACCTCTGGATCAGCCGCCGCCTCGGGTTCGAGCGGGCGGACGAGATCACCATAGTCTTCTGCGGCTCCAAGAAGAGCCTGGCCAATGGGGTGCCCATGGCCAACGTCATGTTCCCCGCCGCCAGCGTCGGGGTCATGGTGCTGCCGCTGATGATCTTCCACCAGATCCAGCTGATGGTGTGCGCCGTGCTGGCCCGCCGCTACCGCGAGCAGGAGCCCCTGCCCCAGGCCCAGCAGGGGTAAGATGCCCGGATAAAAGAGAGGGAGGCCATGGGCCTCCCTCTTTCGTGTGCCGCTTCGTCAGCGTTTGCGCCAGACGGTGAGCTGGGCCAGGGTGTGCTGGTGCTTGCGGGCGGTTTCGCGGATGACGAAGGGGACGTCTCTCGGCGGGCACAGCTCCTCGAACTCCGCCGCCAGCAGCCGTTGCAGCGCCTGATGGGTGGAGAGGGCCTCGCCGTTCTCCCGGATGCCGCCGAGCCAGTTCGCCTTGGGAGTGTAGTCGGTCAGCCAGGTGTAGGGGCTGGTGAGCACCAGCAGGCCGCCGCTGCGAAGGCGCGGAGCAATGTCCCGCAGGAAGCGGGCGGGTTCGCGCAGCCGGTCGATCAGGTTGGCGGCGAGCACCAGATCGTAGTGCTCGTATTTGGGCTTGAGGTTGCAGGCATCCCCCTGGCTGAAGTGGACCCGATCGCTCTGCTCGCGGCCCAGATCATGGCGGGAGAGGCGCGCCTCGCAATACTCCACCAGATCCCCCTCCAGGGGCAGGGCATAGCGGAAGCTGTCCTGGCTGGCCAGCGCCAGCGCCACGTCGATGAAGCGGGCCGAGTAGTCCACCCCGTCCACGTGCCGGAAGTGGCGGGCCAGCTCGAAGCTGGCGCGGCCGGTGGCGCAGCCGATGTCCAGCGCCCGCTCATGGCGGCTGCACAGCTCGCTGGCGAGGCTGGCCAGGGTCTGGGCGTAGTTGGCAACCCCGAAGTGGGTCGGGCCGTACTGGAAGTCGAGGTACTGCGCCACCAGGGCGTCGGTTTCATAAGGGTTCACTGTGATGGCTTCCTGATAGCGTGAGACCAGATAGCGGAAGCCCGCATGCTGGAAGAAGTGGCGGCGGAAGGCGTAGCGGGACGACTTGAGCGCCTCGTTGCCTGTGCTGATCCAGCTGCCCCCCTTGATGAGGCTGTGCTTGCCATCGAAGGTGGGGGTGGAGAAATCGTCGTAGAGCGGGTGCACCTTGAACCCCTCGAAGCCGTCGATGGCGGTGCTGGTCCACTGCCAGACGTTGCCCACCAGATCGAAGAAGTCGCCCTGGGGGCAGGCATCCACCGGGCAGGAGGAGGCGAAGCGGGCCAGGTTGATATTGCCGGGTGCCTCGATCCAGTCCGGTTGATCCCCGGGCACCTGCTCGCGCAGCAGCGCCCACTCTCCCTCGCTCGGCAGCTGTATGGGCAGGCCGGTCTGGGCTGCCTTCCAGCGGCAGAAGGCGGCGGCCTCCAGCTGGTTCACCTCCACCGGCCAGTCCCAGGGCAGGGGAACCTGCTCCGTCATCAGCCGCAGTTGCAGTTGCTCGGGCTCGTTGGGGTCGCCGACCCAGAAGCTGGGCATGCGCGCCTTGGCATACTGGCACCAGCCCCAGCCCTCGTCGTCCCACCAGGCCCGGGTCTCATAGCCGCCCGCCTGCACGAAGGGGAAGTACTCGGCATTGCTCACCAGCATGCGGCTGGCCTGGAAGGGGGCCAGCTCGATATGGCGCTCGCCATATTCGTTGTCCCAGCCGTAGGTGGCGTCCTGCTTGCCGAGGCGGACCTTGCCGCCCGCCACCGGCAGCAGGCTGTTGGCGGGCACCTGGTCGCGCCTGTGGCGGGCCTGGGTGCAGGCGGGCCAATAGGGCTGCGGCTGCACCCAGGCCAGGGGCAACTGGCGGATCAGTACGCTGGAGGTCTCCAGGTGGATGCGCTCGTGCTCTATGCCCATCAGGATGACCCAGGCCGGGCTCTGCCAGTCGATGGGCAGGGTCAGCGGCATACGTTCGATGAAATCACACACCAGGGCGCGCACGCGGCCACGGTAGTCGCGCAGTTCGGCCACAGCGGGCCAGTCGTAGTGGGTCTCGTCCAGATCGTCCCAGCTCATCTCGTCCACCCCTATGGCCACCATGGCCTCGATGCGGGGATCGAGGCGCCGGTCGATGAGGCGCGCCGCCAGCAGCTTGTTGATGAAGAAGGCGGCGGTGTGGCCGTAGTAGAAGATGAGGGGGTGGCGCAGGGGGATCGCCTTGTTGAACCAGGCCCGCTCATCGGCCAGGCAGTCAAACAGGCTGTCGTAGAGATCGAAGGTCTGACAGAAGTAGTCGAGCAGCTCGCGGCGCTTGCGCTCGGGATGGTCGCCGCCGAGCAGCGGGGTGCGGGTCGGGGCTGGCAGGCCCTCTGGGCTGGCGAATGGATGGCTGACTTGGGTCACGCTCTGACTCCTTGTTGGCAGTGACAAATGCACGGTGGAGAGCTCTATACGCACAAGGTATCACTATTGGCTCAACAGACCGGGGCGGCAACCAAAAACTTGCTCCTCCGGCGGCGACTGGCCCTGCCGGCGGGCTGTCTCCCCCCGTTCGGGCATGGTGAGTTTGACCAACTTATGGTCTGAATGGCTCTCAGAGATGAAGGGTATGGTGAAGATGAAATCTGATTTTCAGTTTAAAATCATAGCCTTGTGTCTGTGGCATGTGGTTTGCAGTTGCCCCTTCACCAGGCTGCGCGGACCAAGGGGCCGCGCTTGCCAACACACAACGAGGAGAGTGGCGATGAAATGGATGATGGGAGCCGTGCTGGCCCTGGGGCTGAGTGGTTGCAGCTGGCAGGACGACGTCAAGGTAAGCGGGGCCGGGGCCCTGGTGGAGCAACAGCACCCCCTGGGCCGGGAGGTGACCCGGGTGCTGGCGGGGGTGCCCGCCAATATCCAGCTGGTGGCGGGGGAAGAGAGGAGCATCTTGATCCGGGGGCAGGGGAACCTGCTGCCCTACCTGGAGCTGACTGAGCAGGACGACAAGCTGGAGATAGAGGTGAAGGAGGGCTATCGGCTGGCCCCCACCGAGCCGCTGGAGATCACCATCACCCTGCCCACGCTCCATGAGCTGGCGCTGGCGGGCATCGGCAATGGCGAGCTGCATGACTTCAAGGGGGATGAGCTGGTGCTGTCGGTGGCGGGCACGGGTGACATAGTGGCCAGCGGGCTGGAGCTGAACCGGCTGGAGGGCAACATAGCCGGTCTGGGCAACCTGGATCTGGGGCAGGGCTCCGTCCGGGTAGTGGCGCTGAACATCGCCGGAGCCGGTGGCGTCAAGGGCGCCGGGCTCGCCAGCGAGGAGGTCGAGGTGAGTATCGCCGGCAGTGGCGAGGTCGAGGTGCGGGCCCAGTCGCGGCTCAAGATAGAGATCGCCGGCTCTGGCTCGGTCAGCTACTGGGGGGATCCCGAGCTCAAGAGCGAGATCGCGGGTTCGGGTCAGGTGAGCCGGTTGGGAAGCTGATTCCCTGCGATGCAGAGCTGCAATGAAAAAGGCCCCACGGGGCCTTTTTTGCATGATGCAGCGCCCGTGGCGCAGTACCTCAATCGAGGGGCAGCGCGAGCTCCAGATCCGCATTGAGCCGCATCAGCAGCCACTGCATGCCGGCGAGGTGCTGGTGGTCGTGGCTGACGAGCAGGCGCACCAGACCGTCCAGGGTCACCTCGCCGTAGCCGCCATAGCGGGCGCGCCGTTGCCAGGCGCCGGAAGGCACCGTCTTCAGCCATTCGACGGTCTGCAGGCGGGCGGTGCGAAAGCGGTCGAGCTGCACCGCAGGATCCTGCAGGGGGTAATCATGGTCCAGCGCCAGCTGATAGCCATCGAGGGAGGCGAGCTCCGGCAGGCTCTCCTCCAGGGTACGGCGAAAGCGCACCTGATAGCCTTGCGTCTCGATGTCCAGCAGGTGGCAGAGGTGCCCCCGGGCGCTGAAGCGCTCGGAGGGGATCCCGGCCCAGTTGGCGGGCTCCCAGTCCAGCTGGTCGGCGGGCACCTGTGCCAGCAGTCTTGCGAACTGGTCTGGCATGGCCAGCAGCGTGGTGAAGATCGTCATCCTTGTCTCCTTGTTCCCTTGTTTATGGCCGCCCGCTGATAAGGGGCGGGCGACCATGGGGTGCCTGTCTGGCGGATGTCAGCTCTGGGCCGGCTCGCCGAGGTGGCTGGCGTGAAAGCGCAGGTGCTCCTCGATGAAGCTCGCCACGAAGTAGTAGCTGTGGTCATAGCCGGCATGGCGATGAAGCGCCAGGGGCCAGGCCTTGGCGGTCGCGATCTCGGCCAGGGCGTCTATGCCGAGCTGCTCAGTCAGGAAGGGGTCGTCCAGTCCCACGTCCACCCGGGTCGGCAGGGGCTGGCTGTCATGGTGGCGCAGCAGCTGGCAGGCGTCCCACTCCTGCCACAGCAAGGGGTTGTTGCCGAGATAGGCGCCGAGGGCCTTCTGACCCCAGGGGGCGCGGCTCGGGTGGCTGATGGGGCTGAAGGCCGACACCGAGCGGTAGCGGCCGGGTTCGCGCAGGGCGGCGATGAGGGCACCGTGACCCCCCATGGAGTGGCCGCTGATGGCGCGCCTGGTCGAGACGGGGAAGTGGGTCTCTATGAGCTCGGGCAGCTCCCGGGTGACGTAGTCATACATCTGGTAGTGCGCCCGCCAGGGGTGCTGGGTGGCGTTGACATAGAAGCCGGCCCCCATGCCGAGATCGTAACCGGGGTCGTCCGGGATCCCCTCGCCGCGGGGGCTGGTGTCCGGTGCCACCAGGGCGATGCCGAGCTCGGCGGCGATGCGCTGGGCACCCGCTTTCTGCATGAAGTTCTCGTCGGTGCAGGTGAGGCCGGAGAGCCAGTAGAGCACCGGGACTTTCTGGCCGGTGAGGGCCTGGGGTGGCAGATAGATGGCGAAGCGCATCTCGCACCCCAGTACGGTGGCGCTGTGGCGATACTGCTTGTGCCAGCCGCCGAAGCTCTTGTTGCTGCTGATGATGTCCAGATTCATGGAAGGACTCCTTGCCCCGCCCATTCATCGATGGGCGGGGCTCTCATGGGATCAGTAGTGGATGACGGTGCGGATGCTCTTGCCTTCGTGCATCAGATCGAACGCCTCGTTGATCTGCTCCAGGGGCATGGTGTGGGTGATGAAGTCGTCCAGGCGGAACTCACCCTGCATGTAGCGCTGCACATAGCTCGGCAGTTCGCTGCGACCGCGCACCCCGCCGAAGGCACTGCCGCGCCAGACCCGGCCGGTGACCAGCTGGAAGGGACGGGTGCTGATCTCCTGACCGGCACCGGCCACCCCTATGATGACGGACTCGCCCCAGCCCTTGTGGCAGCACTCCAGCGCCGCGCGCATCACCTTGACGTTGCCGATGCACTCGAAGGAGAAGTCGACGCCGCCGTCGGTCATCTCGACGATCACCTCCTGGATGGGCTTGTCGTAATCGTTCGGGTTGATGCAGTCGGTGGCGCCGAGCTTGCGGGCCAGCTCGAACTTGCTCTCGTTGATGTCGATGGCGATGATGCGGCCGGCCTTGGCCAGGCGGGCCCCGATCACTGCGGAGAGGCCTATGCCCCCCAGCCCGAAGATGGCTACGCTCTCACCCTCTTTCACCTTGGCGGTGTTCATCACGGCGCCTATGCCGGTGGTGACGCCGCAGCCCAGCAGGCAGACCTCTTCCAGGGGGGCGGCCGGGTCCACCTTGGCGATGGAGATCTCGGGCAGCACAGTGTATTCGCTGAAGGTGGAGGTGCCCATGTAGTGGTAGATGGGCTGGCCGTCTTTCGAGAAGCGGGTGGTGCCGTCCGGCATCAGCCCCTTGCCCTGGGTGGCGCGGATCTTCTGGCAGAGGTTGGTCTTGCCGGACTTGCAGAACTTGCACTCGCCGCACTCGGGGGTGTAGAGCGGGATCACGTGATCCCCCACCTTGACGCTGGTGACGCCCTCGCCGACGGACTCGACGATGCCGCCCCCCTCATGGCCCAGGATGCAGGGGAAGACCCCTTCCGGATCTTCGCCGGAGAGGGTGAAGGCATCGGTGTGGCAGACGCCGGTGGCGACGATCCGCACCCGCACCTCGCCGGCCTGGGGTGGCATGACCTCCACCTCTTCGATGGAGAGGGGCTGACCGGGGCCCCAGGCGATGGCGGCTTTACACTTGATGCTCTGAACCTGTGCCATGAATGATGTCCTCGTGGTTGTGTGGGTGAACGGAAATGAGTTCGGACATTCAGTGTAGTTTCCCGCCGATTTGGTGATAATAAGGCTAAATATCAAATCACTTTTACACACAGGTAATAATGTTCGGCTGGGAAGGGATCTGTGAATTTGTCAGCGTGGCGGAGCAGGGGGGCTTTACTCCGGCGGCGCGCAAGCTGGGGGTGTCGGTGGCGCAAGTCAGCCGCCAGGTGGCGCAGCTGGAAGACAGGCTGCAGGCCAAGCTGCTGCTGCGCACCACCCGTCAGGTGCGGCTTACCGAGCTCGGGGAGATCTACTTTCGCCACTGTCGCCAGTTGCTGGACAACCTCTATGAGGCGGAGCTGGCGGTGGGGCGCCATCAGGCGGTGCCGCAGGGCTCCTTGCGCATCACGGCCCCCGTCTCCTACGGCGAGAGTCGCATAGCGCCCCTGGTGAACGACTTCATGGTGCGCTTCCCCCAGCTGGAGGTGACCCTCAACCTCACCAACCAGTTGCTGGATCTGGTGCACGAGGGGTTCGATCTGGCGATCCGCCTCGGCCACCTCAAGGACTCGACCCTGGTGGCCCGCAAGCTGGCCCAGCGGGTGCCCTATGTGTGTGCCTCCCCCGCCTATACCGCCCGCCACGGCATGCCCAACAGCCTCTCCGAGCTCGCCCGTCACCACTGCCTGGTGGGCAACGGCGACGAGTGGCACTTCACCCTGGACGGTCGCCCCCACAGCGTGCGGGTGCGCGGCCTGCTCCACTGCAACAGCGGCCACGCCCTGCTGGATGCGGCGCTCAAGGGGATCGGCATCATCCAGCTGCCGGACTACTACGTGAGCGAGCACCTGGCCCGGGGGGATCTCATCGAACTGTTGCCGGAGCTGCGGGCGCCCGAGGAGGGGATCTGGGCCCTCTATCCCCACAACCGCCACCTCTCCCCCAAGGTGCGGCTGCTGGTGGACTACCTCGCCGAGCGGCTCAGCGATCCCGCCCAGCCGGCGCTGGTGAGGCCCATCGGCTGAGCCCGTCACCCGAAAAAGAGAAGGCCCACTTTCGTGGGCCTTCTGCCTGGTGACGCCGTGGCGCCGCTATTCCCGCTCCTTGGCGTAGGGGGTGCCGAGCGCCTTGGGGGCCACCGCCTTGCCGATGAAGCCGGCCAGCAGGAAGACCGTCAGGATGTAGGGCAGCGCCTCTATGGCCTGCACCGGGATCGGGAAGTCGCCGATGCTGACCCCCTGCAAGCGGATGGCGACGGCGTCGAGGAAGCCGAACAGCAGGCAGGCCGCCATGGCGTTCCAGGGGCGCCACTTGCCGAACACCAGCGCCGCCAGCGCCATAAAGCCCTTGCCCGCGCTCATGTTGGGGATGAACTGGGCGGTCTGGGCCACCGCCAGATAGGTGCCCCCGATCCCGGCCAGCAGGCCGCCGATGATGAGCGCCGTGTAGCGCATCCGCACCACTGAGATACCTGCGGTATCCACCGCCGCCGGGGCCTCGCCCACCGCCCGCAGCCGCAGGCCGAAGCGGGTGCGGAACAGCACCCACCAGGCCAGGGGCACGGCGGCGAAGGCCACGTACTCCAGCAGGGAGTGACCGCTCAGCAGCTCGCTGTAGAGCTGGCCGATGACGGGCACGTCATAGAGCTCCTTGGCATAGGGCAGGTCGATGGGGGCGAAGCGGGCATCGCCGGAGAGCGCTGGGGTCTGGCCGCCCTGATCGAACCAGTAACGGCCCAGGGTGACGGTCAGACCGGCCGCCAGTATGTTGATGGCCATGCCGCTCACCACCTGATCACCGCGGTGGGTGATGGTGGCGAAGCCGTGCAGCAGGGCGAACAGGATGGAGACCCCCACCCCGGCACCCAGCCCAATCCAGGCGGAGCCGGAAACGGCGGCCGCGGCCGCACTGGCGAAGGCCGCCGCCAGCAGCTTGCCCTCCAGGGCGATGTTGACTACCCCGGAGCGTTCGCAAAACATGCCCGCCATGGCCGCCAGAATGAGCGGCGGCGCGGTACGAATAGTCGCGTCCAGCATCAGGATCAGCATTTCAAACATGGCTTGGACTCCCTTCGGCTCGCAGAACATTCCTGTCATCCATGGCAGCCAGGATCAGGGGCGGCGCTGTACGAATGGTCGCATCCAGCATCAGGATCAGCATTTCGAACATGATCAGACTCCCTTCACTTGTGCGGTTGAGCGGTTGGCAAACGCCAGGTAGGCCTGCTCGATGCGCGGACGCAGCATGTGCTCGAGGGCGCCGCAGAACAGGATCACCAGACCCTGCAGCACCACTACGATGTTGCGATCCACTCCGAACTCGAAGCTGAGCTCGGCGCCGCCCTGATAGAGGAAGCCGAACAGCAGGCTGGCGATGATGACGCCGACCGGATGGTTGCGACCCATCAGGGCCACAGCTATGCCGGTGAAGCCGAAGCCTTCCACGAAGTTTAGCTTGATCTGGTGCAGCTCGCCCTGCAGCACGTTGAGGGCGAAGAAGCCCGCCAGCATGCCGGAGATCACCATGGCCAGGATCACCACCTTGGGGTAGGAGATGCCCGCATAGGCGGAGGCGCTCTGACTGGCCCCCACTGAGCGGATCTCGTAGCCCCAGCGGGTATGCCAGATGAAGACCCACACCAGGGCCGCGCAGATCAGCGCCCAGAAGAAGCTGATATTCAGCGGGCTGCTTGGCATCTCCACACCGAAACCGGCCGCCAGCTCGCTCATCTTCGGCAGCCAGCTTGCCACGGCGAACACCTTGCTCTCGGTGGCCATGGATCCTGGCGGCTTGAAGACGTCGACCAGCAGGTAGGCCATCAGGGAGGCGGCGATGAAGTTGAACATGATGGTGGTGATGACGATGTGGCTGCCCCGCTTGGCTTGCAGCCAGGCCGGGATGAAGGCCCAGGCCGCGCCGAACAGGCCACCGGCTATGATGGCGAGCGGCAGCAAGAGCGCGAACGGCAGCACGTCACCGAGCAGCAGACAGACCAGCCCCACGCCCAGGCCGCCGATATAGGCCTGGCCCTCACCGCCGATGTTGAACAGGCCGGCGTGGAAGGCCACCGCCACCGCCAGACCGGTGAAGATGAAGCCGGTGGCGTAGTAGAGGGTGAAGCCTATCCCCTCGCCGGTGCCGAAGGCGCCGTACCACATGATCTCGGCGGCATCGACCGGGTTGATGTCGAGGTAGTAGAACAAAATGGCCGACACCAGGAAGGCCAGCAGTATGTTGACCGCGGGCAGCACGCCCACGGAGATCCAGGCAGGAATACGTACTTGGCTCATCAGTGGGCCTCCTTGGCAATCTCGTCCGGCACTGGTGTGTTGACCATCATCAGACCCCATGTTTCACGGCAGGATACCTGGTTCATGATGCGGCTCCTTCGGGTTGGCTTGCCGCCACCTCGTCGGGAACTATGTTAGCCATCATAAGACCTATGGTGCGCTCATCCGCCTTGGCGCCGTCCAGCTCGCCGACGATGCGGCCGTCGGCGATGACCAGGATGCGGTCAGACAGGCTCATGATCTCGTCGAGCTCCACCGACACCAGCAGCACCGCCTTGCCCTTGTCGCGCATGGCGATGATCTGCTGGTGGATGTACTCGATGGCGCCGATGTCGACGCCCCGGGTCGGCTGGCCGACCAGCAGCACATCCGGGTCCTGCTCCACTTCCCGGGCGATCACCAGCTTCTGCTGGTTGCCGCCGGAGAAGTTCGCGGTCTTGTGCTCCGGACTCGGCGGGCGCACGTCCCACTTCTCCATCTTGGCCTGGCAATCCTGGCGGATCGCCTCCTTGTCCTGCAGCCAGCCCTTGTTGTATTGCGGGCGGCGGTGATAACCGAGAATGAAGGCCTCTTTCGCCTCGAAGCGATTGATGAGCCCCATCTTGTGGCGGTCTTCCGGAATGTGGCCTAGGCCGAAGTTGCGCACCCGCTCCGGATCGGCGGGATGGGTCAGGCTCACCTCGTGGGCCCGGGCGTCTCCGATGATGGAGAAGCTGCCCTTGCTGGGCTTGAGGATGCCGCCGAGCAGGCTGAGCAGCTCGGACTGACCGTTGCCCGAGACCCCGGCGATGCCGACCACTTCCCCGGCCCGTACCGCGAAGCTGACGGACTTGACCCGCTCCACCCCGGCGTCATCGACGTAAGAGAGGCCATCGACCTTGAGCTTGGCCTCCCCCGGCTGGGCTGTGCCCTTGTCGACCTTGAGGCGCACCTTGCGGCCCACCATCAGCTCGGCGAGCTGCTCCTTGTCGGTGTCCTTGGTGGCGACGTGGGCCACCATCTCGCCCCGGCGCATGATGGAGACCTGATCCGTGATGGCCAGGATCTCCCGCAGCTTGTGGGTGATGAGGATGATGGTCGCGCCCTGATCCCGCAGCTTTTTCAGCACCTCGAACAGGTGATCCGCCTCCTGCGGGGTCAGCACCCCGGTGGGCTCGTCGAGGATCAGGATGCGGGCGCCGCGATAGAGCGCCTTGAGGATCTCGACCCGCTGCTGCAGGCCCACCGGCAGATCCTCGATCTTCTCGTGCAGCGGCACCTCGAGACCATAGTCCCGGGCCAGCTCGCCGAGCAGTTTCTCGGCCGCCGCCAGGCTCTTGCCCAGGTGCCAGCCGTTTTCCGCGCCGAGAATGACGTTTTCCAGCACTGTGAAGTTGTTCACCAGCATAAAGTGCTGGTGCACCATGCCCACCCCTGCGGCAATCGCATCTTGGGAGCCATGGGGTTTGAAGGGGTTGCCGTCGATCAGCATCTCGCCTTTGTCGGCGTGGTAGAAACCGTAGATGATGCTCATCAGGGTCGACTTGCCGGCGCCATTTTCGCCGACGATGCCGTGAATGCTGCCTTTACGAACCTGAAGGTCGATCTGCTTGTTGGCGTAAACCTCGCCAAAGCGCTTATCGATACCTCTTAATTCGATGGCATAGCGATCTGTCTGGTCCATGATGCAGTCCTTGCGGGTCATGAAGTAGAGACTAAAAACCGGCCCGTGCGGGCCGGTCTGGGTTGAGAGTCGTAGCAGAGACTCGGTACTCGCAGGATCAGTACTTGCAGGAGTTGTCGCTCATGTAGTCGTGCACCTTGATCTTGCCGGCGATGATGTCGGCCTTGATGCTGTCGACCTTGGCTTTCATCTCCGGGGTGATCAGCTTGGCGTTGTTTTCGTCCAGCGCCCAGTCAACACCGCCTTCCGCCAGACCCAGGGACTGGATGCCCGGCTTCCAGCTGCCCTTGGCGCCGTCATCCCAGCTCTTGTACGCGGCCAGACCGACCGACTTGACCATGGAGGTCAGCATGGTGCCCGGCTGCAGGTGGTTCTGGTTGGAATCCACGCCGATGGCCAGCTTGCCTTCGTCCTTGGCAGCCTGGTAGACACCGATGCCGGTACCGCCGGCGGCGGCATAGACAACGTCGGCGCCCTTGGCGAACTGGGACTTGGCGAGCTCGGCACCCTTGGCCGGGTCGGCGAAGGCGGCCGGGGTGGAGCCAGTCATGTTCTGATAGACGTCGATCTTCGGATTGATGTACTTGGCGCCCTGCTCATAGCCGCACTGGAACTTGCGGATCAGCGGGATGTCCATGCCGCCCACGAAGCCGACCTTGCCGCTCTTGGAGGCGATGGCCGCCAGGGCACCCACCAGGAAGGAGCCTTCATGCTCCTTGAAGATGAGGGACTGGACGTTCGGCTTGTCGACCACCATGTCGATGATGGTGAACTGGGTGTTCGGGAACTCGGTGGCCACCTTCTCTACCGCAGAACCCATGTTGAAGCCGACGGCGACTATGGGGCCGTTGCCACGGCTGGCCAGACGACGCAGGCCCTGCTCGCGCTGGGCTTCGTTCTGGGGCTCGAACTCCTTGACCTTGACGCCTTTGTCCTTGTTGTAGACTTCGACGCCGTTGCGGAACACGGCTTCGTTGAAGGACTTGTCAAATTTGCCTGCGGTGTCATAGATGACGGCGGGCTCGGAGGCTGCCTGGGCAGAAAGGGCAGCGAGGGTGAGGGCGGCCACGGTGGCCAGCTTGAGCACTTTAGTCACGATCGTATCCTTGATTGTTATGTGAGGGTCCACAACCTGTCTTGGCAGGTCATAAAGCACGCTGGCTAACTGTAAGTGAGCCAGCCTGTGGGTCAAGGGGATCATAGAGGAAAAACGTTTGCGTTAACGGTTTGAAATATAAGCAAATTGATTTATAAGTGTTTGTTTTTAGGTTTGTTTGCAGAGTTAAATGCTGAGATTAATAGGCGCCAAATGACATTTATGTTTCTATTCATGAGGTTATGCGCAAGCGTTTTCCTCTGGCGATGAAAAAAGTGGGTTCTATCGGCACCAAATCCGGCGGCCAGACCGCCTCTGTCACCGGATGGTCTGCAGCGGTGAGCGGGGCCTTATTCATCCTGCGCCATGGGGTGGCCGGTAATTCATGGATACGAATGCCCCCACAGTTGCCCGCCAGGTGTGTTCTGCTTCCCTGATCGCGGCTGTCGTTGGTGATATTGGCCACACTCATATGGAAATGCATTGGTATTTGTCATATGAGTACGCTAGGGTGTACCCGGATTTATTGCGCCCCCAGGATGGGGGCGTGTTTTTTACATTTGTTCTGGTGATAAAAATGAAAAAAAACGTGCTGAGTATGGCTGTGGCTTGTGTGCTTTCCGGTGTCATGTTGACCGCTTGCGGGGGCGGTGGTGACGATAATGGGGGCGGCAACAGTGGTGGTGGCAATAACGGCGGTGGCACCGACACGGGCAGCAAGCCCCAGCACACAGCCGTATTCCTGGACTCGGTTGTCAGTGGCCTCGACTATCGGTGTGACGACTACGTTGGTGTGACCAACGCCAAGGGTGAATTCCTGTTTGATGATGGTGACAGTTGCTCCTTCGCACTGGGTAACCAGCCTCTGGGGTCCGTGACCCTCAAGGCGGGCAACTCGCTGGTGACGCCATATACCCTGGCCGGCGACGACAAGGAGAGAGCGATCCGCATTGCCGCCTTGCTGCAGACGCTCGACAGCGACAGCAATCCAGAAAATGGCATCACCCTCGACAAGGCGCAGGTCGCGCAGCTGGGGATCATCGAACTGGGTAGCGACGACGCCTTCAACACCTCACTGGTCGAGGCCCTGAAGACTGCGGGTCTGACCAAGGACGTCGTCTCCCTGGCCGCCGCGAAAGACCACCTCTCCGCCACCCTGGCGGGGGTCAATGGCCGCTCTGTCGCGGTCGACAAGGTACTCTCCGATCTGCAGGGGCTGACCGACCTGAAGAACCTGGATGTCGAGAGCAAGCTCAAGGAGTACAAAGAGACCTTGCTGGCTGAGACCGGCGATAGCGGCAAGGTGGATCGTGAGATTGTACTGGCGATGCTAACTCTATTAGAGATAACGAATGATCCAATCGTTAGCCAACGGTTTGAGCTCCAGCCGAGTTCTCAATTGGGGCAGGGCTATGAAACCTCTTTGGCCAAAATCCTAGATGTCATTATCAATCCGAGTGAGGCTATGGCATTTGCTATCAAGGCGCAGCCAGAAAGCACAGTGGATATTGCGACCTTGATGGGGAAATATGCGGTCGCGCTGGAAAAAGTGAGCAGCAATCTCGCTAATATCTCTGACCCGGATTATTCCGTGACTTATGACAATAGTGATGCCTCATTTACTATCAATTTTGACACAGTCAGGGAGTTACGGGTATCAGCGCTGGCTATGGCATCAGCGATGAACGTCATAGCATCGTACCAGTATGGTTCTGCGAGCCTGTGGCAGGCACACACCGATGAGCAGGTTACCTTTGATACATTTACTAAGACGTATAAAAACACACAAGAAAATAACCAGACAGAGTTCAGATTCAGTCGTGAGGCAATTAGTGCTGAATATCTTCAGGCTAATATCAAGCCCGCCTCGTTGCTTGAGGATAAAAATTTCTTTGTACAGGTACCAGGTTATGCAGCGTTGCTGACAAAAGCTAAACTGCAACTGCAGGAGTCGCTGGATATTGCTGTGACGCTGAAGACCCCTGGCGATACACTGGTTGAACAAAAAGCTTTCATCGAAAAGCTCAGAAAGCACTTGATGGGTGATGCAAGTGTGCCGACCATTGAGGTGTATGATGATGTTTATATCGATGATGAAGGTGAATGGTTAGAACAGGAAATTGCTGCTAAATACGCAGTTAATCTCAATCAGTTCTTTGCGCTTGGCCTTGACCGCTCGGCGGTGACCATTAATATCACTGAATACTGCAAGTATCGTGGTAAAACGGTTGGCGAATACGATGAGTCCATGTCTAAGGCGCTCGATGCGGCCATGTGTCGAGTATCTGAGGATGAAGTTAAAAATATCAATCAACAGTCTGAAACATATGGCTCCTTCCTCCCCTTCTATTTGTTGGGCCACGAGGCACTGCAAAACGCCGAAACAGGATATTGGGAAGGATATGTTCACCATTTTGCTCAAGGTATTCCTATGAATTGGTTCGGCGATATCAGGGCAAAATCGGATAGCAGTTTTGGCAAAATCTTTGTGTCATGCAAGGCCAGACTGAATGAAGATGAGGAGTGGCAGGAGAAGCCGTGTGATTGGCTCTTCTCGAACGCACTTTCCGAGAACAGCTGGAAGTAATAATGCCCAAACTGGCAATTTTATTCTGGCTGTTAACCCCGATGGCTTATGCCATCGGGGTTATTCAAATATATAAAGATTATCACCAGACTACCTATGATCAGCGGGGGCAATTCTTATACCGCCTATCGGTTGATGATCTCACAGAACACCTGCCTGATTTACCCTCCCGAAAATTGACTGAACTGCTCAACTTGAACCGCCTGCAGAGCCAGAGTACGCAAATAAGTGCTGGACTATTCGAAACGCGAAAGGGGACCATCCGGTTTGCCAAAGGGCATTTCAGCAGTGGTGATCTGCTGCTGTTTGACGCCCATGGAGAGCTCTTATCGGGTCGGATATCCAGCCCGGAAGTGCGCATCCGCCTCACCGATCTGCAAATGACGGCCCGTAGAGCTATACGGTTTGATACCCACGGCAAGATGATCGCACATCAGCGCTTCTTTCAGGCTTCCTTGTATTAATCCTGTGTTTGGTCTCTGGCCGCTCAGGCCGTATAATCGCCGCCTGTATAAATAAACAGGAGTGGTGATGGACGTTTCAACCCTGCTCGACGGGCTCAACGACAAGCAAAGAGACGCGGTGGCGGCCCCTCGCAGCAATCTGCTGGTGCTGGCGGGCGCCGGCTCGGGCAAGACACGGGTGCTGGTGCACCGTATCGCCTGGCTGATGCAGGTGGAGCGTTGCTCACCCTTCTCCATCATCGCCGTGACCTTTACCAACAAGGCGGCGGCCGAGATGCGCGGCCGGGTCGAGAAGGTGATAGGGGACGGGGTGCGCGGCATGTGGATAGGCACCTTCCACGGCATCGCCCACCGGCTGCTGCGGGCCCACCATCTGGATGCGGGCCTGCCCCAGGACTTCCAGATCCTCGACTCCGACGACCAATACCGCCTCATCCGCCGGGTGCTCAAGGCGCTCAACCTCGACGAGAAGCACTGGGCCCCGCGCGCCGTGATGGGCTACATCAACGGCAAGAAAGATGAGGGGCTGCGCCCCGGCGACATCGACCTCTACGGCGACCCCGTCACCCGCACTTATCAGCAGATCTACAAGACCTATCAGGAGACCTGCGATCGCTCCGGGCTGGTGGACTTTGCCGAGCTCTTGCTGCGCGCCCACGAGCTATGGCTGAACAGGCCCCACATCCTCGAGCACTACCGCGACCGCTTCCAGAACATACTGGTGGACGAGTTTCAGGACACCAACGGCATCCAGTACGCCTGGCTGCGGATGCTGGCAGGGGAATCCGGCAAGGTGATGATCGTCGGCGACGATGACCAGTCCATCTACGGCTGGCGCGGTGCCAAGATAGAGAACATCCAGCGCTTCCTGACCGACTATCAGGGCGCCGAGACCATCCGCCTCGAGCAGAACTACCGCTCCACCGCCAATATCCTGAAAGCCGCCAACAGCGTCATCGCCAACAACGCCGAGCGCCTCGGCAAGGAGCTCTGGACCGAGGGGGCCGAGGGCGACCCCATTTCGCTCTACGCCGCCTTCAACGAGGTGGACGAGGCGCGCTTCGTGGTGGGCCGCCTCAAGGACTGGAAGGAAAAGGGCGGCCTGCTCGCCGACTGCGCCATTCTCTATCGCTCCAACGCCCAGTCCCGGGTGCTGGAAGAGGCGCTGATGCAGGACGCCATGCCCTACCGCATCTACGGCGGCCTGCGCTTCTTCGAGCGGCAAGAGATCAAAGACGCCATGGCCTACCTGCGCCTTATCAACAACAGAGGCGACGACGCCAGCTTCGAGCGGGTGGTCAATACCCCGACCCGTGGCATAGGCGATCGCACCCTGGAGATCCTGCGCAACAACGCCCGGGATCAGGGCCAGAACCTCTGGCAGTCGGCCAAGACCCTGCTCAACGACAAGGTGCTGACCGGTCGCGCCGGCAATGCGGTGCGCGGCTTTGTGGATCTCATCGATGCGCTGGAGAGCCAAGTCGGCATGCTGCCGCTGCACCAGCAGGCGGATATCGCCATCCAGAATTCCGGCCTCAAGGCGATGTATCTGGCGGAAAAAGGTGAGAAATCCCAGGCGCGGGTAGAGAACCTGGACGAGCTGGTTACCGCCTGTCGCCAGTATCAGCGCCCGGACGAGCTGGAAGACATGAGCGATCTCTCCGCCTTCCTCGCCCATGCGGCGCTGGAATCCGGCGAGAATCAGGCGGATGAATACGCCGATGCTGTGCAGCTGATGACGCTGCACAGCGCCAAGGGGCTGGAGTTCCCCCTGGTGCTGCTGGTCGGCGTGGAAGAGGGCATGTTCCCCAGCCAGCAATCCACCGAGGAGTCTGGCCGCCTGGAAGAGGAGCGGCGTCTGTGTTACGTCGGCATGACCCGCGCTATGGAGAAGCTCTACATCTGTTATGCCGAGAGCCGCCGCATCTACGGCCGCGAGATGTTCCACAAGCCGAGCCGCTTTATCCGCGAGATGCCCGCCGAGTGTCTGGAAGAGATCCGGCTGCGCACCCAGGTCAGCAGACCCACCCAGTACGGCCGCTTCAGCCAGAACGAGGTGCAGCAGAGCTTCGACGCCAGCGGCATCAAGCTCGGCCAGCGGGTGCTCCATCCGAAATTCGGGGAAGGCATAGTGCTGAACTTCGAAGGGGTCGGCCAGCAGAGCCGGGTACAGATCCAGTTCGACGACGTCGGCGCCAAGTGGCTGGTGACCGCTTACGCCAGATTGGAGGCGCTCTAATCCCCTCACCCTAGCCCTCTCCCAACGGGAGAGGGGATCATCCCCGAGATAGTCTTTGCCTCTCTCTTCTCGCAGGAGAGCGTCTTGCTCCCTTCTCCCCTTGCGGGAGAAGGGTTGAGGATGAGGGGGCGCTTGCTGATGGCACGGCTGGCGCCGTGCAGGACGCGAGGGCTGGGCCCTCGACAGGGTTTCGCCCGCCCTTCGGGCTGGGGCGAGTGACTTTGGAAAGACCCAAAGTCACCAAAGGTCTTCTCCCCCGCCAATCCGACCGCTTCGCGGCTGCCCTCGGGTCAGTCACAAGGTCGGACGGAGCGCCGCAGATGGGGCATCCTGCCCCGCAGCGGCTGCGCCATCATCCCTGATGGCGCTCCTGACCTTGTGCCTTCCCCTCGGCGGATTGGAGGGGGATCAATACCGTGCCTGCCTTCGGCTTGGGTGCTCCATCCGAAATTTGGGGAAGGCATAGTGCTGAACTTCGAAGGGGTCGGCCAGCAGAGGCGGGAGTATCTCCTGTTCGACGAAGTCGGCGCCAAGTGGCTGGTGATGGCGTATGCCAGATTGGAGGCGCTCTGATTTTTCCTGCCTTTTGATGTAACCAACCCGGCTTTAGGCCGGGTTGGTTTCTTATGGCCTATCACTACAACTTTAAATACGCGATCGTCCGAATACGCTTCGCTATTCGAACCTACGGATGGGATGGAAATTAATTTATTAGAATTTTACTAGTCACATCTGGCGGCATTACTGCTGCGAGAAGAAGCGGCATGGATTCCAACTTAACAGTACCATCACCGACTTTCCTTTTTATGTAAGCCGGGTATTTTTCTGGTAAGTAAATGTTTTGGAACCATGCTCTGAACTCAGATAGTGCACTTATTGGATATGCATTAATCTCAGGGTCTAGCTGGCGATACGACTCGGGGTACTTATGATGTATTTTAATCCTTTCACCATGTATCACTGCTAGTTGACTAGTTTTCCAATGTTTTGCCCAATGAATACCTAAACCACCATCTGGCATGATTGAATCATCAACTGCAATATTATTGCGAATCAAAGACGCAATAATAGTGGTCAGGGCAAACGCATGAGTGCTTATTTTTCATCCACCTCGTTAAAGCCACTCAGGAGCACTTGCTCCAGATAGCTGCTGTTCATTGCCGCTATCTTTTGCTTACGTCTGATG
>NZ_JBGLQX010000037.1:0-27332 GCF_041403065.1 Aeromonas sp. S16(2024)
GGCCGTGCTCGACATCAAGTTTGCCAGGGTCACCCTGAAGGCCCCGGCCAACAAGCGTAGCGAGCCGGATATTCCGCTCTACTACGTGGGATGCATCGAGCAGAGCGATGCAGCCGACCGGCTGGAGTGGCACCTGCTGACCAGTGAAGCGGTGACCTGCGCCGGGCAGGCCAGCGAGATCATCAGCTACTACGAGCGGCGCTGGCTCATCGAGGATTATCACAAGGTCTGGAAGAGTGCGGGCACGCGGGTCGAGGCGTTGAGGATGCAGAGCCGGGAGAACCTGACGAGAATGAGCGTCATCCTGGCCTTTATCGCGGTGCGGCTGCTGCAGTTGCGATTTATCAAAGAGGAGCCTGCCGCGCAGGGAGAAAGCTGCGAAGCACTGCTGGGCACGAAGAGCTGGAAGTTGCTGTGGTTGAAGATGGAGAAGAGGGCCCTGCCGGATGAAGCCCCCGATATGGCGTGGGCGTACAAGAGCCTCGCGATACTGGGGGGCTGGAAGGACACCAAGCGCACGGGGCGAGCCTCGATAGCGGTGTTATGGGAGGGCTGGTTTAGGTTAGAGACCCTCCTTGAAGGCTATGAACTGGCGCTGTCTCTTGCGCATCAACAGTTGTGATCAAGAGACAGGCCAGAGGCCCCTTTTTCATTGCGAGAGGATCCTTGGGATCACACGGGATCCAGGGTATCCAGCGGCCAGCGCGGCACCGCCTTGACGACCAGCGGCTCGAACACGCCTGCCTTGAGGCGTTGCATGCCGGCATAGGCGATCATGGCGCCGTTGTCGGTGCAATACTCGGTACGCGGATAGAACACCTCGCCCTTGAGGTTCTCCATCAGCTCGGCCAGCTGGGCGCGCAGATGACGGTTGGCGCTGACGCCCCCGGCCACCACCAGGCGCTTGAGCCCGGTCTCTTTCAAGGCGCGGCGGCACTTGATGGCCAGGGTGTCGACCACCGCATCCTCAAACGCCCGGGCGATGTCGGCACGAGTCTGCTCATCGTCACCGTTGGCGGCTATGGTGTTGGCGGCAAAGGTCTTGAGGCCGGAGAAGCTCATGTCGAGCCCGGGTCTGTCGGTCATGGGGCGGGGGAAGGTGAAGCGTCCCGTGGTACCTTTCTCGGCCAGACGGGAGAGCAGGGGACCGCCCGGGTAGTCCAGCCCCATCAGCTTGGCTGTCTTGTCGAAGGCCTCGCCGGCGGCATCGTCGATGGATTCTCCCAGCAGCTGATAACTGCCGATGCCGTCGACCCGCACCAGCATGGAGTGACCGCCGGAGACCAGCAGCGCCACGAAGGGGAACTCGGGTGCCCGCTCCTCCAGCATGGGGGCCAGCAGGTGGCCCTCCATATGGTGCACCGCCACGGCGGGTTTACCCCAGGCCATGGCGAGGGAGCGGCCTATGGTCGCCCCCACCAGGATGGCGCCAACCAGACCCGGTCCCGCAGTGTAGGCGATGCCGTCGATGTCATCTTTACCCAGTCCCGCCTCTTGCAATGCGGCCTGGATCAAGGGGATCGTCTTGCGGACGTGATCCCGGCTGGCGAGCTCGGGGACGACGCCACCGTAGTCCGCATGCAGCTTGACCTGGCTGTACAACTGGTGGGAAAGGATCCCTTTTTGATCGTCGAAGATCGCGATCCCGGTTTCGTCACAGGATGTCTCTATGCCCAATACACGCATTGCTAAAAAATTTCACTGCTAAAATGAGACGGCTATGGTAACCTTCGCGGGTTTTTTAAACCAGAGCGATCTCTGCGGGTTTACTTTCATTCCCTGTCCAGAGTATAATTTCGCACCATTTTAAGACATGCTGATCGATTGAAGGTCAGCTAACCATATATCACTGAGGTGAAAGGCACATGCCAGTAATCAAAGTCCGTGAAAATGAGCCGTTTGACGTTGCTCTGCGTCGCTTCAAGCGTTCTTGCGAAAAGGCCGGTATCCTGTCTGAAGTTCGTAGCCGTGAGTTCTACGAGAAGCCGACTACCATTCGCAAGCGTGCCAAAGCGTCTGCCGTCAAGCGTCACGCCAAGAAGCTGTCCCGCGAAAACGCACGTCGTATCCGCCTGTACTAATCGGGGGATGATGCCGTGTCTCTGAAGGATCGACTCAAGGATCAACAAAAACTCGCCATGCTGGCCAAAGACAAGGCTCGCTTGGGAGCGATCCGTTTGTTGATGGCAGAAATCAAGCAGCGTGAAGTCGATACCCGTGTCGAGCTCAATGATGAGGATATCCTCGCTGTCGTGACCAAGATGGTCAAACAGCGCCGTGATTCCATCAGCCAATTTGAAGCTGCCGGTCGTCAGGATCTTGCCGACAAAGAGTCCGCCGAGATCCTGGTGCTGCAGGAATTCCTGCCGCAACAGCTGACCGCAGAGGAAATTGCCGTGTTGATCGAGCAAGCCATCACCGAAAGTGGGGCTGCCGTCATGGCGGACATGGGGAAAGTCATGGCTGTCTTGAAGCCGAAAATTCAGGGGCGTGCCGATGTCGGCGCCGTCAGTGCTCAGGTGAAAACCCGCTTGGCGTAACAGGCATTTCTCTTGTTAGTCGAAAGAAGCCGTGCTTCCCTGTGAATGCGCGGCTTTTTTATTTTCTCTGCAGTGAAACAGGACGGTTATGGCAGGCAGGATCCCACAATCCTTTATCGATGATCTGCTCGTACGCACAGACATAGTCGAGCTGATCGACTCGCGAGTGCGGCTGAAGAAGGCTGGCAAGAACTATCAGGCTTGTTGTCCTTTTCATAACGAAAAAAGCCCCTCTTTCACCGTCAGTCAGGAGAAGCAGTTCTACCACTGCTTCGGTTGCGGTGCTCACGGCAATGCCATCGGCTTTGTCATGGAGTACGACGGACTCGAATTCCCGGACGCCATCGAAGAGCTCGCCAGCATGCAGGGCATGCAGGTGCCTCGCGAGCAGAGCCTGGGCGGTTCTGGCAGTGCCCAACCCGCCGTCAGCAAGGATCTCTTTGAGCTGATGAACCAGATCGCCCGCTTCTACGAAAGCAACCTGAAGAGCGCTCCCCATGCGGTGGAGTACCTCAAAGGGCGTGGCCTGACCGGGGAAGTGGTCAAGCGCTTCAACATAGGTTATGCCCCGGGAGACTGGGATCAGGTGAGGCGCCGTTTCGGGGCCAGCCGGGATCACGAGCAGTTGCTTATCTCCGGCGGCATGTTGATCCCCCGAGACAGCGGCCCTGGCAGCTATGATCGCTTCCGTGATCGCATCATGTTCCCCATCCGCGACAAGCGGGGTCGGGTCATCGGCTTCGGTGGCCGGGTGCTGGGTGACGGCACTCCCAAGTACCTCAACTCCCCGGAAACCCCCATCTTCCACAAGGGGCGTGAACTGTTCGGCCTTTACGAGGTGAAGCAGGCACATAAGGATCCTCGCCGGATCCTGGTGGTGGAAGGCTACATGGACGTGGTAGCGCTCGGTCAGTACGACATCGACTATGCGGTTGCCGCGCTGGGCACCGCCACCACCAGCGACCATATCCACACCCTGTTTCGCACCACGGCCGAGGTGGTCTGCTGTTACGATGGCGACAACGCCGGTCGTGAAGCGGCCTGGCGGGCGCTGGATAATGCCCTCTCCCATCTGCAGGACGGGCGCGAACTGAAGTTCGTGTTCCTGCCCGATGGGGAGGATCCCGATTCTCTGGTCCGCCAGATCGGCAAGGAGGGGTTTGAGGCCTTGCTGGACGATGCTCAGCCCTTCGCCGATTTCATGTTCGAGCGTCTCGGGCGTGATGCCGCCCTTTCTGGCGAGGCGGGCAAGTTTGAAGTGGCCAACAAGGCCGCTGAGCTTATTCGCCGTGTACCGGAAGGGTTTACCCGCGAAGGGTTGATCACCCGGCTATCCAGCATGATGCGTTGGGGGGAGAACAAGCAGCGGATCGCCGAGCTGTTTGCCCGCAATAGCCAACCCAAGGGGGAGGTCAACAAACCCAAGGCCACCAAGTTAACGCCTCTGCGCCGTGCACTGGCTTTAATGATCCAGTACCCATCGGTAACGGCCGAACTGCCGGCCATGCCAGAACTGGCCGGGCTGCGCGTACAGGGCATCAAGTTCCTGTTGCAGCTGCATCAGCAGATCCTGACTCAGCCAGGGATTACCACTGGCATCTTGCTGGAGCACTGGCGCGGCACCAAGGAGGGGGAAATTCTGGCTCAGCTGGCCATGCACGACCTGTTTGAAGAGATCAAGCTCGACCAGGAGCCGGATATTCTGGGAGAATTGCAGGATACCTTCGTCGGTTTCATCAACCAGTTTCTGAAGCAACGAATCGAAGAATTACAGGCAAAGGTGGCTCAGGAAGGGCTAAGCTCTGAGGAAACACAGGAGCTGATGATGCTGATCAGAGAGGTACAGATTGAGAAAAGAAATGAGAGCGGGGCTTGATATTTGAGTGATTGGCCCCAATATGAATACCGTTGCCCGAATCGACGGGATTAAAAGCAAACATTTTATAACCGCCTGGCCCCGACAATACTGCGGGCAGGGGTTTCTCATGACCGACGCCGCAACCAGACATAGCATGTCTGGCGGTTTTCTATTAGAATTGGCTATTTGCGCAGCAGCGCACTGTACGCGCAACCTAGCAACACCAACCGGATGAGTTCTATGGAGCAAACCCCGCAGTCTCAGCTTAAACTCCTCGTTGCCAAAGGTAAAGAACAGGGCTACCTGACCTATGCCGAGGTGAACGATCACCTCCCGCAAGACATTGTCGACTCTGACCAGATCGAAGACATCATCCAGATGATCAACGATATGGGTATCCAGGTAGTGGAAAACGCCCCAGACGCCGATGATCTGATCATGGCCGAAGGTGGTACCGCCGATGAGGACGCTGCCGAAGCAGCGGCCCAGGCTCTGGCATCTGTTGAATCTGAGATTGGTCGCACGACCGATCCCGTCCGCATGTACATGCGGGAAATGGGTACCGTCGAACTGCTGACCCGTGAAGGCGAAATCGACATCGCCAAGCGGATCGAAGACGGTATCAACCAGGTACAAAGCTCCGTTGCCGAGTACCCTGAAGCCATCACTTACCTGCTCGAACAGTACGACAAGTACGAAGCCGAGCAACTGCGTCTGTCCGACATCATCTCCGGCTTTATCGATCCGAACGAAGCGGACGACGTGGCGCCTACCGCTACTCACATCGGCTCCGAACTCAGTGAAGACGATCTCGCTGACGAAGACGAAGATGAAGACGAGGATGAAGACGAAGACGGCGACAGCTCCGACGACGACGGGGACGGTGGTCCGGATCCGGAAGTCGCCCGCGAGAAGTTCGGCGAGCTGCGTGCCCAGTACGAAGTCACCCGTCTCTCCATCCAGAAGAATGGTCGCGCCCACGACGACACCCAGGCCGCCATCGCCCAGCTGGCCGATGTATTCCGTCAATTCCGCCTGATGCCCAAGCAGTTCGATCGCCTGGTCAACAACATGCGGGAGATGATGGAGCGGGTTCGCGTGCAGGAACGCATCATCATGAAGCTCTGCGTTGAGCAGGCCAAGATGCCGAAGAAGACCTTCGTCGCGGCCTTCACCAACAACGAGTGCGAGACTGCCTGGTTTGAATACCAGAAGCAGGCTGGCAAGGCCTGGTCTCCCCGTCTGCTCGAGATGGACGAAGAAGTGCTGCGTTCCATCGGCAAGCTGCAGCAGATCGAAGAAGAGACAGGTCTGTCCATCGCCCAGATCAAGGACATCAACCGTCGCATGAGCATTGGTGAGGCCAAGGCCCGCCGTGCGAAGAAAGAGATGGTCGAGGCCAACTTGCGTCTGGTTATCTCCATCGCCAAGAAGTACACCAACCGTGGTCTGCAGTTCCTGGATCTGATCCAGGAGGGCAACATAGGTTTGATGAAGGCGGTGGACAAGTTTGAATACCGTCGTGGCTACAAGTTCTCGACCTATGCCACCTGGTGGATCCGTCAGGCCATTACCCGCTCCATTGCGGATCAGGCCCGTACCATCCGTATCCCGGTGCACATGATCGAGACCATCAACAAGCTCAACCGTATCTCCCGCCAGATGCTGCAGGAGATGGGTCGCGAACCGAACCCGGAAGAGCTGGCCATGCGCATGGGCATGCCGGAAGACAAGATCCGCAAGGTACTGAAGATCGCCAAGGAGCCCATCTCCATGGAGACGCCCATCGGTGATGATGAAGACTCCCACTTGGGCGACTTCATCGAAGATACCACGCTCGCCCTGCCGGCAGATGCGGCCACCAGCGAGAGCCTGCGCAACGCCACCCGCGAAGTGCTGGCCGGCCTGACAGCCCGCGAAGCCAAGGTGCTGCGCATGCGTTTCGGTATCGACATGAACACTGACCACACCCTTGAGGAAGTGGGCAAGCAGTTCGACGTCACCCGTGAGCGTATTCGTCAGATCGAAGCCAAGGCACTGCGCAAACTGCGCCACCCGAGCCGCTCGGAAGTGCTGCGTAGCTTCCTGGACGAATAGTCCTGAGGCACCGCCTGAACTTGTCTCAAAAGCCCCGCCATGCGGGGCTTTGTTTTATCCGGCAGCCTGGGTGCAAAAGATTAGCGGATTAGTGGACAAAAACTCGCCAAGTGGTTGATCTGACTATGGACGGCTTATCTCACATCCCCTATAATCCACGCCGCAAAACCAAGATTCTGGCCCCTTAGCTCAGTTGGTTAGAGCAGTCGACTCATAATCGATTGGTCGCCCGTTCAAGTCGGGCAGGGGCCACCACATTCAGACAAAGCCGCTCATCATGAGCGGCTTTGTCGTTTCTGGCGTTTACCAGCGCCTGTCGAGATCCTCGGCGTAGAGTGCTATGGCGCGCCTGTAGGGGACGAGGGCAGGATCTGCGGTCGTCTCGGCCAGCACCGCCAGCAGCGTCTCCATCCCCTCCTTGTGGTGCCCCAGGTTGTAACTGGTCATGGCACGGAACACCCTGAACTCGGCGGCGTCCGGAAAGCGGGCCAGCCCCTGGTCGAAGGCGGCAAGGGCCTCGGTATATTGCCCGGTGCAGCGATAGGAGCTGCCAAGGCCGAGCCAGGCGCCGCGCAAGGAGGCCTCACCCAGCCCCAGCGTGATGGCCTTCTGGTAGAGGGGGATGGCCTGGGCCTCGCGCCCCTGCATGTCGTGCAGGCTGGCCACTTCGTAATGCAGTTCGGCGTGTTGCGGGTGCTCGATGAGTTGCAGCAGGCCGTGCTGGCGGGCTTCTTCGATCCGCCCCTCGGCCTTGAGGGTTTCCAATAGTTTCATATGCGCTCCTGTATGGGGATGTGAAGGCAGTATGCCTGCCTGTCGGCGAACAGGGAACGGGGGGACTGGCAGAGGCGTGATGGTGTCATCGGGCCCATGAAAAGGTCTCCTGCCCTGTGGGAAGGAGGCCATGGGGATGCCCGACGATCAGAGGGGCGTTACGCCCCTGCGGCTTACTGGGCGCTCAGGCTGTAGGCCAGGGTCTGGTCGTTGAAGCGCCCCCGGTACTGGCCGCTGATCGGGGTCAGTATGTCGGCTCCGGCCAGCTCGGCCACGCCGTCCTTGTCGGTGTCGCCGTAGTTGGTGATGTCACCGCTGTGGTGGAAGTCGTTGTGGCCGAACTGGGGATACTGATATTGCCCCGAGTTGTCACGTCGTTGAGGGGGTAAAGCCGGTGCGGCCGCCAGTAAGAGGTGGCCTTGCGGCCGGACCGGCGGGAAAGGAAGACGGGCACAGTGGTGCCCGTCTGCTTCAGGAATGGGGCTCCCGCTGACGCTGCGACATCCTGCGCCGGCGGCGGGGCAGCATGCGGGTCACCAGGTTGCTGCGCTGACGCCAGGAGGTGTAGACGATGGCGCACAGGTGCAGGGCTATCATGGCCTGTAGCGCCCAGGTACACCATTCGTGCCAGTCGTCTGCCCCCAGCTCGAAGCCGGTCTCGGTGTTCTGGAACCAGCCGCTGCCAGCGGTCGCCAGCACCAGCAGCCAGAGTGCCCAGACCGCCAGCTTGCCGCTGCCGTGATGGCCGGGCGCCGCGGGGGCGCGCTCGCGCAGCGCCACCGCCTGCTGGCGGAAATCGTCCCGGCTCGGGACGAGGGCGCTCAGGCGGGCATGGCCCCGTGCCAGGGTGAGCCCCCACAGCAGGCGCAAGCCGATCAGGGCCATGGCGCCATAGCCCAGCCACTCATGCCACTCCTCGCCCGCCTCGTTGAGCCAGAGGTTGCCGATGCAGACCGCTGCCACACCCCAGTGGGTGAGGCGGACCAGACCATCCCAGTGGAAGGGATCAGCCTTTCTGCTTGGCATATTGGTGGTACTCCTTCTTCAGGTCGTTGACCTTGGCCAGGTGGGTCTGGGCCTTCTCCTGATCACCGGCCTGCAGGGCCGCCAGGCTGGCATCCAGCTCGCTCTGCACCTTGTTCATGCCCTCGAGGAACTTCTCCTTCTTGGCAGCCGGCATGTTTCTCTCCCTGGCCACATCGAGCTGAGCCTTCATCTCCTTGATGTGTTTCTCCATGGTGGCCGCATCATCTGCCTTGACGGCCTGCTTGTAGTTGAAGCCGATCTTCTTCATCGGCTGCTCCAGATCGCCGGCCATGGCGGGCAGGGTCATCAGGCCAAACATCAGGGGCAGCAGCAAGGGACGCACAGTTTTCAACATGGGATTTCCTTATGAGACGACGAGATTGCAGGTTCTTATGGCACTCATTTGAGTGCGGTATCATACAGCATGATGCCATGAAAGCGGGGCAATTGTATGGGGAAAGTGCGACCAATTGTGACGAGATGTGTGCATTGTGCTGTACATATGTAGTCAGAAGGGGATGAGCCGGGGGCGGAAACAGGGCGGCAACCCGGGGCAGTGGACCCGAGGCTGCGAGCGGTGCGAAGGGGATGGATGCCGCCTTGCCACCCCCATGCCGGGCTGGGGGGGAAGTCTGAAACCTGCAGGGCGGTCCCCGGTGGCCAGGCAGCAAAAAGGGCCCGCAGGCCCTTGTGTTCGGTGGGGGAGGCGGCCTTTATTTGGCCTGCTCGCGCTCGATGGCGCGCCAGCCGATGTCCTTGCGGTAGAAGACACCGTCCCACTGAATGCGACCCGCCAGCTGGTAGGCGCGTTGCTGCGCCTCGGCGACGGTGTGACCCAGCGCGGTGGCGCACAGCACGCGGCCACCGGCGGTGACTATGGTGTCTCCCGCCAGCTGGGAGCCGGCATGGAATACCTTCTCGCCGCTTGCCTCTTCCACCGGCAGGCCGCTGATGGGCTTGCCCTGCTGGTAGTCACCGGGGTAACCGCCCGCCGCCAGCACCACGCCGATGGCGACGCGGGGATCATAGATGGCTTCGACCTGATCCAGCTTGCCGGCACAGGCGGCCAGGCAGAGCTCCACCAGATCGGAGCGCATGCGCAGCATGATGGGCTGGGTCTCGGGGTCGCCGAAGCGACAGTTGAACTCGATCACCTTGGGGTTGCCTTCGGCATCGATCATCAGGCCGGCGTAGAGGAAGCCGGTGTAGACGTTGCCCTCGGCCGCCATGCCGCGCACCGTCGGCATGATCACCTGCTCCATTACTTTTTGATGCACCGCATCTGTCACCACGGGCGCCGGGGAGTAGGCCCCCATGCCGCCGGTGTTGAGGCCGGTGTCGCCGTCGCCCACCCGCTTGTGATCCTGGCTGGTGGCCATGGGCAGCACGTGCTCGCCGTCCACCATGACGATGAAGCTCGCCTCTTCCCCGTCCAGGAACTCCTCGATCACCACACGGGCACCGGCGTCGCCGAAGGCATTGCCGGAGAGCATGTCGCGCACTGCCGCTTCCGCCTCTTCGAGGGTCATGGCGACGATGACGCCCTTGCCTGCCGCCAGACCGTCAGCCTTGATGACGATGGGGGCACCCTTCTCGCGCAGGTAGGCCAGCGCCGGCTCCATCTCGGTGAAGTTCTGGTACTCGGCGGTGGGGATGGCGTGGCGCGCCAGGAAGTCCTTGGCGAAGGCCTTGGAGCCCTCCAGCTGGGCGGCTGCGGCGGTCGGGCCGAAGATGGCGAGCCCTTCGGCACGGAAGGCATCCACCACCCCTTTCACCAGGGGCGCTTCCGGCCCGACTATGGTGAGACCGATCTGCTGGGTTTTGGCGAAGGCCAGCAGGGCCTGGATGTCGGTCGCCTCGATGGTGACGTTCTCTATGCTGCCCTCGTGGGCGGTGCCGGCATTGCCGGGGGCGACGAACACCCGGGTCACCATGGGGGATTGCTTGGCTTTCCAGGCCAGGGCGTGCTCACGGCCGCCGTTGCCAATGATCAGTACTTTCATCGTATCGCTCGCTTCTATTTGTGATAACCGCTTGGGGCAGCGGTTGAAAATAGTCAGTTGAAAAGAGACAACAAAAGGGCCGCCAGTGGCGGCCCTGACTCATCAGTGACGGAAATGGCGCATGTTGGTGAACACCATGCACATGCCGTGCTCGTTGGCGGCCTCGATCACCTCGTTGTCACGCATGGAGCCACCTGGCTGGATGACGCAGGAGATGCCCGCGGCAGCGGCGGCATCTATGCCGTCGCGGAACGGGAAGAAGGCGTCGGAGGCCATGACGGAGCCCGCCACGGTCAGCCCTTCATCCTCGGCCTTGATGCCGGCGATCTTGGCGGAGTAGACCCGGCTCATCTGGCCGGCGCCCACGCCTATGGTCTGGCCGTCTTTGGCGTAGACGATGGCGTTGGACTTGACGAACTTGGCGACCTTCCAGCAGAACAGCAGATCCTTGAGTTCGGCCTCGGTGGGCTGACGCTGGCTGACCACGGTCAGATCCCCCAGGGTGACCATGCCGTGATCCCGCTCCTGCACCAGCAGGCCGCCGTTGACGCGCTTGAGGTCAAAGCCCTGGGCCGGGGCAGTCCACTGGCCGCATTCGAGCAGACGCACGTTCTGCTTGGCGGCGACCGCCTCGCGGGCCGCCTGGCTGATGCTGGGGGCGATGATCACCTCGACGAACTGACGGGCGACGATGGCCGCCGCGGTGGCACCATCCAGCTCGCGGTTGAAGGCGATGATGCCGCCAAAGGCGGAGGTGGGGTCGGTCTGGTAGGCGCGATCGTAGGCACCCAGCAGATCCTCACCGATGGCGACGCCGCACGGATTGGCGTGCTTGACGATGACGCAGGCCGGCTCGGCGAACTCCTTCACGCACTCCAGCGCCGCGTCTGTGTCGGCGATGTTGTTGTAGGAGAGCGCCTTGCCCTGCAGCTGGATGGCGCTAGCCACCGAGCCCGGTGCGGCTTGCTCTTCGGCGTAGAAGGCGGCAGCCTGGTGGCTGTTCTCGCCGTAGCGCATGTCCTGCTTCTTGATGAACTGGGCGTTGAAGGTGCGCGGGAAGCGAGACTCGGCGTCGCCCTCCTTGTTGTCACCGTAGGAGGGGACCAGGGTGCCGAAGTAGTTGGCTATCATGCCGTCGTAGGCGGCGGTGTGTTCGAAGGCGGCGATGGCGAGATCGAAGCGGGTAGCCAGGGTCAGGCTGTTGCCGTTGCCATCCATCTCGGCGATCACCCGGCCGTAATCGGCCGCCTTGACGACTATGGTGACGTCCTTGTGGTTCTTGGCGGCGGAGCGAACCATGGTCGGGCCGCCGATGTCGATGTTCTCGACGGCGTCTTCCAAAGTGCAACCGGGCTTGGCCACGGTGGCGGCGAAGGGATAGAGGTTGACGACGACCATGTCGATGGGGGAGATAGCGTGCTGGGCCATGATGGCGTCATCCCGGTCGCGGCGGCCGAGGATGCCACCGTGCACCTTGGGGTGCAGGGTCTTGACCCGGCCGTCCATCATCTCGGGGAAGCCGGTGTAGTCGGAGACCTCGGTCACCGGCAGGCCCGCGTCGGCCAGCAGCTTGGCGGTTCCACCGGTGGAGAGCAGGGCCACACCACGCTCGTTGAGTGCCTTGGCAAATTCCAGGATGCCAGTCTTGTCAGACACACTCAGCAGCGCACGGCGAATGGGTCGAGCTTGTTCCATCACACTATCGTCCTCAGCATAACGGGGACCGTTCCATGGGAGGCGAGGCTCAACACAGAGAGTCCCCAAATAAATGGAAGTGGGGGATTTCGCAAACCACTCTCGCCCGGCGAGCCGGGGGTTGGCAAAAGCGTTTTAGGAAATGCCCGCTTGACGCGACGCTCTCTTGTGGGCGCGTATTCTACACAAAAAATGTGAGCTGTGGTGGATTTTTTAAAGAGACAAAGCCTTGTGTGGTGCGGTGTTAAACGTTTTCTGGTGATTTTTTGTGAAACGTTTGTCTTTTCAGTGTTTTGGCACTGAAGGGCCGGGATCGCCCGGGTTGTCTACTGCTTTCCCGCCTTTGGCTGGCAATCGCCGGGCAAAAGGGCGATAGTGGAAGCCGGTTTATATTGAGTACCATTTTGGGCGCTATGCCATGTCGGGGAGAGGGTTATGTATCGGATCGGGGAACTGGCCAAGGCGTGCGGGGTGAAGGCGGACACCCTGCGCTTTTACGAGAAGAACGGGCTCATCTCGCCGGGGATCCGCAACGAGTCTGGCTACCGCCTCTATGGGGAGCAGGACAGGCGGCGGCTGGAGTTCATCATCCGCGCCAAGTCGGTGGGTTTCTCCCTGGCAGACATAGGGGAGCTGCTCGCCCTCGACACCAACAAGGCGCGGGTGACCTGCCAGGAGGTAAAGGCGGTGGCCGACACCAAGCTTGAACAGGTGGAGCAGAAGATCCTGGAGCTGACCCGCTTTCGGGAGAACCTGAAGGCGCTCTCCGACATCTGCTGCGGTGGCCCCCGCTCGGCGGAGCACTGCGCCATCCTGGAGACCCTGGAGTCCGGCGTCCCCTCCCGTCACGAGCATCACGACCATGAGCACTGAGTGCCATCGTCCCCGGGTCTCTGCCTTCCTCGCCCTCTCCCTCGACGGTTTTATCGCGGGGGAGGGCGGGGATCTTGACTGGCTCACCCTCTATGGCGGCGACTCCCAGGAGGAGACCGGCTACAGCGCCCTGATGGCCAGCGCCGATCTGCTGCTGATGGGGCGCAACAGCTATGAAACCGTGCTCGGCTTCCCCGAGTGGCCCTATGGCGACAAACCTGTGACTGTGCTGACCCACAGGCCCGCCACGCCCCGTGCTCATGTCTCTTTCCGGCAGGGGGCGCTGGCGCGGGTGCTGAGGGAGCTGGGGCAGGAGGGGGCGCGTCACATCTATCTGGACGGTGGCGAGGTCGTGAGGCAGGGCCTGCAGGCCGCGCTGGTGGACGAGCTGACCCTGTTCTGGGTGCCGGTCACCCTGGGGGCCGGCGTTTCCCTGTGGACGCAAGCCCTGCCCGGGCGCCTGGTCCCTGTGTCCAGCGCCGTGCTGCCGAGCGGCCTGGTGCGGGTCGTCTATCACCGGCCTGAGCCTACCGCCTGAGCCCTTGCAGGCAGACGGCAAGAGGCGCACAATCGGTGCGTTTTTTCGCCGTCCTGAGCTGCCTCCTTGGCCCCTCGTTCGGCAAAGTGCCATCCATTACCATCACAGCAAAGGAGCCAGCATGGCCAAGAAGAAGGTGGCCCTCGCCACCACTGAACCCGTCCACGATCATCAGCGCGGCATCATCCAGGACAACCACCTCAAGGCACTGGTGACCTCCCCCCTGTTCCAGGCCAGGGTCGAGCCAAGCAAGAAGGGCAAGGGTAGCTACCAGCGCAAGGCCAAGCACGGCAAGCGGTGGGAGCTCGGTCAACAGCAGATGATGCGCATCTGCTGCTGAGCGGGTTTCTGCTTTGGAACCTGTCCACGATCTTGCTGCGAGGCCGTGATCAAGGCTCATGTGCTGCTCGCAATCCTCATGTGTACTTACACACTCCGGTTCCTGCGCAGCTCTTCACCTTGCTGACAGCCTCTCGCGACAGACCGTGAACAGGTTCCTGGAACCAAAACAAGCGGGGCGCTCATGGCGCCCCGCTTGTGTTCCATCTGGTTAAAGGCGGTTACCTCATTCGTCCATAAAGAGCTCGAGCAGCACGTTCAGGTAGCGATGGCCGAGGGAGGTCAGCTGCCAGCACTCTCCCAGGTCTTCGATAAGCTCCTTGGTCTGGGCAACAGCGAGCATGGTCTCCACCCGCTCCAGCGGCAGCCCGGTATAGGCCTCGAACTCCGCCTTGGGGGCGGGCTCGAAGAGCCGGAAGCGGTTCATAAAGTACTCCAGCGGCAGATCGTCCGCGCTCACCTGCCACTGGCTGTCCAGATAGGGGCGGGCAGGGTCCAGATACCCCTTGGGGTGCTTCACCTTGGCGGTGCGCAGGATCTGCTGGTTCGCGAGATCCGTCACCTTGCCGTGGGCGCCGCAGCCTATGCCCAGATAGTCGCCAAAGCGCCAGTAGTTGAGGTTGTGGCGGCACTGATAGCCCGCCTTGGCGTAGGCCGAGATCTCGTACTGCTGATAACCCTGGGCGGTGAGCATGGCGTGGCCCTGCTCGTAGATGTCCCACAGGGTGTCGTCTTCCGGCAGCTTGGGGGGCTTGGAGGCGAACGCCGTGTTCGGCTCTATGGTGAGCTGATACCAGGAGAGATGCGGCGGCGCGCAGTCGATGGCCTGCTGCAGATCATAGAGGGCGTCCTCCAGGCTCTGATCCGGCAGGCCGTGCATCAGATCCAGGTTGAAGGTGGGAAGCGATATGGCATGGGCCAGCTCGGCGGCCTTGCGCGCCTCTTCCGGGCCGTGGATGCGGCCGAGGCGGGTCAATTTTTCCTGCTGGAAGCTCTGCACCCCGATGGAGATGCGGTTGATGCCGGCTCGCTGGAAGCCGGCGAACTTGTCCGCCTCCACCGTGCCCGGGTTGGCCTCCATGGTGATCTCGCAGTCCGGGGTCAGGGCGATGCGCCCACGCACCCCGTCCAGCAGCGCCTGCATGGCCTCCACGGAGAGCAGACTCGGCGTACCACCGCCGATGAAGATGGAGGAGAGCGGGCGCCCCTGGGCCCAGTGCAGATCATTATCCAGATCCTCCAGCAGGGCGGCCACGTACTCGAGGTGGGGCAGCTCCCCCTTCTGGGCGTGAGAGTTGAAGTCGCAGTAGGGGCACTTCTGGACGCACCAGGGCACATGGATATAGAGGGAGAGGGGCGGCAGTTGCAGCATGGTGTTTCCAGTATTCAAAAAATCAAAATGGGGGCCGGTCGGGTGGCCCCCATTGTAGATGAAATGCGTGCCGGCGTATCCCGGCGCCCGGTCGGGTCTCAGTGCGCCGCGGCCAGCGCCGCCTTGAGCTTGGCCAGGGCCTGGCCGCGATGGCTGAGCTGGTTCTTGAGCTCCGCCGGCATCTGGGCCGAGGTGCAGTCGTGATCCGGCACGAAGAACACGGGATCATAGCCAAAGCCGTGCTGACCGCGGGGCTCGTCGATGATCATCCCCTCCCAGCTCGCCTGGCAGATGATGGGGGTGGGATCGTCGGCGTGGCGCATATAGACCAGCACACACCAGAAGCGGGCGCTCTTGAGGTAGTCGGGGGCGCCTTGCAGCTCGGCCAGCAGCTTGTCGATGTTCTCCTTGTCGCTGGCACCGGCGCCGGCAAAGCGGGCGGAGTAGACGCCGGGGCGACCGTGCAGCAGGTCCACTTCCAGGCCTGAGTCGTCGGCAACGGCGGGCAGGCCTGTGATGCGGGCGGCGTGGCGTGCCTTGATGATGGCATTCTCGACGAAGGTGGTGCCGGTCTCGTCGGCATCGGAGACCGCAAACTCGCTCTGTGGGATCACCTGGATCTTCATATCGGCCAGCATGGCGGCCAATTCCTTCACCTTTTTCTGGTTCCCTGTTGCCAGGACAAGCTTGTTCATCACGCACCTCCGCAAAAATAATCTGCGCATTCTATGCGGGGCAGGGGTTTAGTAAAAGCGCCAATTGCCTGCAATCCGGCACCGGTTGTGGGTCGCCCTGGCCGCGCTGAGAGGTGGATAAAATACATGTTTCCCCATAGGAATAACCAAAGTGATTAAATACCATTTCAATTCATTACTCTGAGTCAGTAGACTCGCGCACCAATCGATTTTCCCCCTAGGGCTTGAGGTGACTGATGCCATTGATTCTTCTGCTTGTACTCCTGGTGCTGTTCAGCCCGCTGGCCATCGACATCTATCTGCCCGCCATCCCGCAGATGGCCGAGCAGCTGGGGGCCGAAGTGACCCTGATGCAGGGCACCATCACCTGGTTCCTGTTCAGCATGGGGCTGGGTCAGCTGCTGGTGGGGCCGCTCGCCGATCGCTACGGGCGCAAACCTATCGCCCTTGGCGGTGTGCTGCTCTACGGCCTGAGCGCCCTGGCCGCCGGTTTTGCGGCGAGCCTCGGTGAGCTGATGCTGGCGCGGGTGCTGCAAGGCTTCGGTGCCTGTGCCACCTCGGTCGCCGCCTTCTCTGTGGTGCGTGACAGCTATGGCCCCAAGAAGAGTGGTCAGATGATCTCCTACCTGAACGGCGCCATCTGCTTCATTCCCGCCCTGGCGCCCCTGCTCGGTGGCTGGCTCACCGCCAAGGCGGGCTGGTCGGCCAACTTCTGGTTTATGGCCGGGTATGCCGTTGTGGTAGGCAGCTGGCTGCTGTGGCGCATGCCGGAGACCCGCCCGGAGGAGACCAGCAGCAGCGGCCCGCTCATCAGCTGGTCCCGCTACAGCCCTGTGCTGCGCTCCCCGAGCTTCCTGTTCAACGCGGCGCTCTGCATGCTGGCGATGGCGGTGATCCTGGCCTATGTCACGGCGGCGCCGGTACAGCTGATGGTGAAGCTGGGTCTGGACATGAACGGCTTCAGCTACTGGTTCACCGCCAATGCGGCGCTCAACATCCTGGCCTGCTTCCTGGCACCGCGCTTCATCGCCAGGGTGGGACCGAGACGCACCCTGCGCATCGGCCTGCTGGTGCTGCTGATGTCGGCCATCCTGCTGACGCTGACCATGCACCTGGCGCACCCGTTGGCGATGATGGGGCCTGTGTTTCTCTCCAGCATCGGCTTCGCCATGATACTGGGCGCCGCTGCAGGCATGGCGCTGGCACCCTTCGGCCACTGCGCCGGGACCGCGGCCGCCCTGCTCGGCCTGTTCCAGATGAGCGGCTCCGGCGCCCTGGTGGGGATCACCGGTTGGTTGATGCCGGATCCCCTGAGCCAGCTGGCCCTGCACATGTGGCTGCTGCTGCCGCCCTTGCTGATGCTGATGACGCGGCAGGGTCGCCGCCTCTGCCTGCAGCCTTGATGCGCGGGGGCAGAGCCCCGGCGCCGATGGATAACGTCGCTTGCACAGGCCATAAATCCTGTGCTCTGATGAACGAAACGGGGGCTTAAGGCCCCCTTCTTTTTTGGGCGCAGCGTCGCCAGGTGCCATCATATTGGACAGTTCAGCGGAGAATCCCATGAGTCAGACAATCAACGCCGCCCTGGTGGGTTACGGCTTTGCAGGACAGACCTTCCACGCCCCCTTCCTGACCAGCACCCCGGGCCTTGCCCTGCGCCGGGTGGTGAGCCGTGATGCCGCCAAGGTGCAGGCCGAGCTGCCGGGCTGCCGCGTCGGCACCCTGGACGAGGTGCTGGCCGACAGCACGGTCGATCTGGTGGTGATAGCGACCCCGAACGATACCCATGCCCCCATCGCCCGTCAGGCCCTGCTGGCGGGCAAGCACGTGGTGATCGACAAGCCGTTCGCGCTGGATCTGGCCGAAGCTGAGGCGCTGGTCGAGCTGGCCGAGAAGCAGCAGCGGCTGCTCAGCATCTTCCACAACAGGCGCTGGGACGGGGACTTCCTCACGGTACGCCGCCTGCTGGCGGAAGGGGCGCTGGGCAAGATTGCTCAGTTTGAATCCCATTTCGATCGCTACCGCCCACAAGTGCGTCAGCGCTGGCGGGAGGCGGGCGGCCCGGGTTCCGGGCTCTGGTTCGATCTTGGCCCCCACATCCTGGATCAGTCGCTGCAGCTGTTCGGCCAGCCGGACTGGATCCAGGCGGATTTGGCCGCCCAGCGTCCGGGTGCGCTGAGCGATGACTACTTCCACGTGGTACTGGGCTATGGCGAAATGAGGGTCGTGCTGCACGGCAGCTGCCTGGTCTCTGCCACCATGCCGCGTTTCGTCATCCACGGCAGCGAAGGATCCTTCATCAAGTTCGGCATGGATGTGCAGGAGGAGCAGCTCAAGCTCGGCCTGCGCCCGCCTGCGGCGAACTGGGGCCAGGATCCCGAACCCGGCCAGCTCAGCCGCATGGTGGAGGGGCAATCCCTGGTGCAGGCGGTGAGCGGGGAGGCCGGGGATTACGGCGCCTACTACCGCGGTGTCTGCGCCGCCATCAGGGGGGAGGCCGGCAATCCGGTGCCCGCGGTGGAGGCCCTGGCGGTGATGGCACTGCTGGATCTGGCCAGAGAGAGCGACAGCCAGGGGCGGCGGCTGAGCTGTCAGAAGCTGTCTGACTGAGGGCACGTTCACGATACCGGTGACGGCTGCCGAGATGGCAATGATTGACTGACAATCGTCCTCTTGTTGGTGTTTAATTGTGCAGTAGCGCGTCAATAAAGGCGTATTGTATTAATATTTGTCGTTGCAGTAGTTCTTTTTATCTAGCCAACGAGAAAATATCATTGTGATACGCGTTTTCATTGGCCGCATATGGGGATATATTTCGCGCGCCTCCTGACTCCCGGTGGCTCGCTGTTTGACCGGGAGCGAAGACGCACAGTGATGGTTATTGACACCATCTCTCCATCTTTTTTTGAGGGTATGCACATGAACAAAGTACTGGTAGCCGGTATCCTGGGTCTGATGTTGACCGCCTGTGGTCAGAAAGAAGAAGCCGCCGCTCCGGCCGCCGACGTTGCTGCAACTGTTAGCGAAGCTGCCTCTACCGTAGAGAAGGCCGCTTCCGAAGCGTCTGCTACCGTCGAGAAAGCTGCTGCTGACGTGGCCACCAAGGCAGAAGCTGCTGTGAGCGATGCCAAGGCCAACTAAGCCTGCACCTCATAAAAAACGGGCCCGGCGTTAACGCCGGGCCCGTTTTTTTTATGGCCACTGTGGGCAATCGCTCCCCGCTCAGGGCAGCGGCTCCACCAAAAGAATGTGGGAGTCGGCCCCCACCACTTTGACCCGGCTGCCCGCCGGCAGCGGCACAGGGCAGCGCACCGTCCAGACGGTGTCATCCAGATGCACCCGGCTGGTGCCCTGGCTCACTTCATCGAGCAGGGTCAGCTCCCGTCCCAGATAGCTCTGCATCCGCTCGTTGATGGGGGCCGCCGCATCGCGGCTCGAGCGGTCGCGCTTGTGCTGCCAGCGCCACCAGGCCCAGGTGGTCACCAGAGACTGCGCCGCAAACAGCAGCAACTGGGCCTGCCAGCCGAAGGGCCAGATCAGCAGCAAGATCCCCACCTCCAGGGCGGCTATGCCGGTCCAGAGCAGAAATCCCACCGACCCCAGCACCTCGATGGCCAGCAGCACGAAACCGAGCCCCAGCCAGTGCCAGTGGGTCAGTCCCTCGAACAGGGCTGTCATGACTTGCCGACCTTGCCATCTTTGTTGAACAGCTCGGCCATGCCCGCCACCGAGCCAATCAGGCTACCTGCCTCCAGCGGCATCATGATGATCTTGCTGTTGGGCCCTTCACCTATGCGGGCCAGGGCCTCGGTGTATTTCTGGGCCACGAAGTAGTTGATGGCCTGCATATCCCCTTCCGCTATGGCTTTTGAGACCATATGGGTCGCCTTGGCTTCCGCCTCGGCGGCCCGCTCCCGCGCCTCGGCGGCGAGGAAGGCGGCCTGGCGTTCCCCCTCGGCTTTGAGGATCTGGGACTGTTTCTCCCCTTCCGCTTTCAGGATCTTGGACTGGCGCACCCCTTCGGCCTCCAGCACCTCGGCCCGTTTCTGGCGTTCGGCCTTCATCTGGGCATTCATGGCTTCCACCAGGGCGAGCGGCGGGCGCACATCCTTGATCTCGATCCGGGTCACCTTGATGCCCCAGGGGGCTGTGGCAGCATCCATGGTGCGCAGCAGCTTCTCGTTGATGGTGTCGCGCTGGGAGAGCATCTCGTCCAGCTCCATGGCGCCGAGCACTGTCCGCATGTTGGTCATGGTGAGATTGCGGATGGCACTGGTGAGATCGTTGACCTCATAGGCCCCTTTGCGGGCATCCACCACCTGCACGAAGCTGATGGCGTCTATGGTGACGTTGGCGTTGTCCCGGGAGATCACCTCCTGGGCCGGGATGTCCAGCACCTGCTCCATCATGATGATCTTGTGGCCGACTCTGTCCACATAGGGGATCAGCAGGTTGAGGCCCGGGGTCAGGGTACGGGTGTAGCGGCCGAAGCGCTCCACGGTCCAGTTGAAACCCTGTGGCACTATCTTGATGCCCGCGCTCAGGGTGGCCAGCACCAGGAACACGAAGATCCCCAGCACAATCAATGACTCATTCATGGTAAAGCTCCTTATGAAACACTTTCACTAGCCTAGAGTCTGGTGCGAACCGCCACAAGGACATTCGCTCCCCTTTGCCACGGCACGGCTTTACTAATTACTAAAACGCATTAAAGAGCATTTTTTATTATTTTGAGGGATAAGGACTCCTGCCTATAGTCGCCCCAGATGTCGTCGTATGCCGAGGAGTGGGCCTGATGGATTATTTACCTATGTTTGCCAAGTTGGAAGGCCGCCCGGTATTGCTGGTGGGCGGGGGCGAGGTCGCCCTGCGCAAGGCGCGCCTGCTGCTGGCGGCAGGTGCCCGGCTGACCCTGGTCTCTCCCGAGCTCGAGCCCGACTTCCATGAATTTGCCGGTCGCTTCACCCATCTGGCGGCACGCTTCGAGCCGGCCCATCTGGCCGGCCAGATCCTGGTGGTGGCGGCGACCGACAGCCTCGAGGTCAACGCCCTGGTCTACCAGAGCGCCAATCAGCTCGGGCTTTTTGTGAATGTGGTGGATGACCCCGAGCGCTCCAGCTTTATCTTCCCCTCCATCATCGATCGCAGCCCCATCATGGTGGCCGTCTCCAGCGGCGGTAAGGCCCCCGTGCTGGTGCGCCTGTTGCGCGAGCGGCTCGAGAGCCTGCTGCCCCGCCATCTGGGCGGACTGGCCGAGCTCTCCGGCCGGGTGCGCAGCCGGGCCAAGCGGGTGCTGGCCTCCCTCTCCGATCGTCGTCGCTTCTGGGAGCGCGCCTTTGCCTCCAACACCCTGGCCGGTCTGATCGAGAAAGCCGATTGGCAGGGGGCCGAGAACTGGCTCAATGAGGGGCTCGACAAGGCCCAGACCGAAGTGGGGGAAGTGGTGCTGGTCGGGGCGGGCCCGGGGGACCCTGGCCTCTTGACCCTCAAGGCGCTGCAACAAATTCAGCAAGCCGAAGTGGTGCTCTATGACCAGCTGGTCTCCCCGGAGATCCTGGATCTGGTGCGCCGCGATGCCACCCTGGTGTCGGTCGGCAAGAAGGCCGGTGCCCACAGCGTGCCCCAGGAGGAGACCAATCGCCTGCTGGTGGAGTACGCCAGGGCGGGCAACCGGGTGGTGCGGCTCAAGGGGGGGGATCCCTTCATGTTCGGTCGCGGCGGCGAGGAGCTGGAAGTGCTGGCAGAGGAGGGCATCCCCTTCTCCGTGGTGCCCGGCATCACGGCTGCCGCCGGTGCCACCGCCTATGCGGGCATTCCGCTGACTCACCGCGACCATGCCCAGAGCGCCGTCTTCATCACGGGCCACTGCCAGAAGGAGGGCAAGGAGCCCGACTGGCAGCAGCTCGCGGCCACCAACCAGACCCTGGTCATCTACATGGGGCTGATGCGCTCCGAGCACATCCAGCTGCAGCTGGTGGAGCATGGCCGAAGCGCCGCCACCCCCATCGCCATCATAGAGCGGGGCACCACGGCGCGGCAGCGGGTGCTGACCGGCACCCTCGACGATCTGGCGGAACTGGCCCAGCAGGCGGTGAGCCCGTCCCTCATCGTCATCGGCGAGGTGGTGGCCTTGCGCAAGCAGCTCGCCTGGTTTGGCGAGCAGGGTGGTGAGCGGGCCGAGGCAGAGGCGAGCCACCACGAACTCAAGCTGGTGAGCCTGGCCTGAGGGCAGGCCGCGACAGCAACCGATTTGACGGTGCGGCCAAGGCGGCACCGAACTGAACCAGAACCGCGCCCCGAGCAGGCGCGATAGCAATGAACCGAGGACCCAGACATGGACCGTGAAAGACTGACACACCTGCAACAGCTGGAAGCCGAGAGCATCCATATCATCCGCGAGGTGGCCGCCGAGTTCGAGAACCCGGTGATGATGTACTCCATCGGCAAGGACTCCTCCGTCATGCTGCACCTGGCCCGCAAGGCCTTCTACCCGGGCAAGATCCCCTTCCCCTTGCTGCATGTGGACACCAACTGGAAGTTCAAGGAGATGATCAAGTTCCGGGACGAGACCGCCAAGAAGTACGGGCTGGATCTTATCGTCCACAAGAACCCGGATGGCCTTGCCATGGACATCAACCCCTTCGTACACGGCAGCGGCAAGCACACCGACATCATGAAGACCGAGGGGCTCAAGCAGGCGCTCAACAAATACGGCTTCGATGCGGCCTTTGGCGGCGCCCGCCGCGACGAGGAGAAGTCCCGTGCCAAGGAGCGGGTCTACTCCTTCCGTGACAAGTCCCACCGCTGGGATCCGAAGAACCAGAGACCCGAGCTGTGGCGCGTCTACAACAGCCAGGTCAACAAGGGGGAGAGCATTCGGGTCTTCCCGCTCTCCAACTGGACCGAGCTGGATATCTGGCAATACATCTATCTCGAGAACATCGACATAGTGCCGCTCTACTTTGCCGCCCATCGCCCGGTCGTTGAGCGCAATGGCATCAAGATCATGGTGGATGACGAGCGCATGCCCATAGGCCCGGAAGACGAGGTGAAGCAGGAGCTGGTGCGCTTCCGTACCCTGGGCTGCTACCCGTTGACCGGGGCCATCGAATCCAATGCCACCACCCTGCCCGAGATCATCGAAGAGATGCTGCTCACCACCTCGAGCGAGCGGCAAGGGCGGCTCATCGACCACGATCAGGCCGGCTCCATGGAGCAGAAGAAGCGTCAGGGCTATTTCTAAAAAAATGTTCTAAGGAATCGCATCATGAACAACCATATTCAGACCGCCATCAGCGAACAGGGCATTGAAGCTTACCTGCACGCCCAGCAGCACAAGAGCCTGCTGCGCTTTCTCACCTGCGGCAGCGTGGACGACGGCAAGAGCACCCTCATCGGCCGCCTGCTGCACGACTCCCAGCAGATCTATGAAGATCAGTTGAAGGCGCTGGAGTCCGACAGCCAGAAGCTCGGCACCACCGGCGAGAAGCTGGATCTGGCACTGCTGGTGGACGGCCTGCAGGCCGAACGCGAGCAGGGCATCACCATAGACGTGGCCTACCGCTATTTCTCTACGGCGAAACGCAAATTTATCATCTCGGATACCCCAGGCCACGAGCAGTACACCCGCAACATGGCCACCGGCGCCTCCACCTGCGATCTCGCCATCATATTGATCGATGCTCGCAAAGGCGTGCTGGATCAGACCCGTCGCCACAGCTTTATCGCGAGCCTGCTCGGCATCAAGCAGTTCGTGGTGGCGGTCAACAAGATGGATCTGGTGGAGTTCAGCCAGGAGGTGTTCGAGCGCATTAGTGCCGAATACCGCGAATTCGCCAGGAAGCTCAGCGTCGACACCATCCACATAGTGCCGGTCTCGGCCCTGGACGGTGACAACGTGGTCAACCAGAGCGACAAGCTGGCCTGGTACCAGGGCGAGACCCTGCTCTCCCTGCTGGAGTCTGCCGAAGTGATACAAAATGCGGAGCGCGAGCTGGAGTGTCACCCGGTGCGCCTGCCGGTGCAGTACGTGAACCGCCCCAACCTCGATTTTCGTGGCTTCGCGGGCACCCTGGCCTCCGGCATCCTGCGGGTCGGCGACAAGCTGGCGGTGCTGCCGTCCGGCAAGGAGAGCACAGTCACCCGCATCGTCACCTTCGACGGGGATCTGGAGTACGCCCTGCCGGGTCAGGCCATCACCGTCACCTTCGCGGACGAGATCGACATCAGCCGGGGTGACCTGCTGGTGGATGCGGCGAAAAAGCCCCAGGTGACCCAGAATCTGCTGGCTCACATCGTCTGGATGGGGGAGGAGTCCCTGCAACCGGGCCGGGTCTACGACGTCAAGCTGGCCACCAAGAAGAGCCGCGGCCAGGTGGAGGCCATCCGCCACCGCATCGAGATCAACAAGCTGGACGAGCTGGATGCCTCCGAGCTCAAGCTCAACGAGATCGGTCTGTGTGAATTCAGCCTGACCGACCCGGTGGCGTTCGACCCCTACAAGGAGATCCGCGATACCGGCAGCTTCATCCTGATCGACCGTCTGACCAACGTCACCGTGGGCGCGGGCATGATAGTGGAAGGGCTGGCGGCCAAGGCAGTGAAAGGGCAGTACAGCGAGTTCGAAGTGGAGCTCAACGCTCTGGTGCGCAAGCACTTCCCCCACTGGCAGGCGCTGACCATCAGCAACGATTCCGGCAAGGAGTAAGCCCATGACCTGGCAACAATCCCTGGTGCTGGGTCTGCTGGCTGCCCTCGTCGCCCTGCTGATCCAGGGCAAACTCCGGCCGGCGCTGCTCTTCTCGGGCGCCGTGCTCATCACCTACCTGAGCGGCCTGGCGGACATCAACGCCGTGGTGGCGGGCTACACCAACAGCGCCCTGCTGACCCTGGTGTTGCTGCTGCTGGTGTCGCTCGCGGTGGAGAAGACCCGGATCATGAGCTGGTTCGCCAACCTGGTGGGCACCGGCTCCTTCAACAAGGTGCTGGTCAAGGTGTGGTTCTCCACCGCCTTCCTGTCGGCCTTCGTCAACAACACCGCCGTGGTGGCCTCCATGCTGGGGGCGGTCAAGCGCAACCCCAACCATGCGCCCTCCCGGCTGCTGCTGCCCATGTGCTTCGCGGCGACCTTTGGCGGCGTGCTGACCCTGATCGGCACCTCCACCAATCTCATCGTCAACAGCTTCCTCATCAAGATGGGGGCCGAGCCGCTCGGCATGTTCGACTTCTTTATGGTCGGTGGGGGCACTCTGCTCACAGGATTGGCGGCCGTGCTGCTGTTTGCCCGCTATCTGCCGGAGCAGGACACCGAGATGAGCCGGGAATCCGGCTACTTTCTCGAGGCCAAGGTGGGGGCCGGCTCGCCCATGGCCGGGCGCAGCGTCAAGGAGAACGGCCTGCGCAGCCTCAAAAGCCTCTATCTCGCCGAGATCATTCGCGGCAACCAGGTGATCTGCCCGGTGCAGCCGGAACACGAGCTGCACGAGGGGGACATGCTGCTGTTTTGCGGCGACGTGGAGAGCGTCGGCGTGCTGCAGGAGCTCAAGGGGCTGGATCTCTACGGCCAGCACCGGCTCAACGGCCAGCACCTGGTGGAGGTGATCGTCAGCCACAGCTCGCGGCTGGTGGGGCAGACCATCAAGGATGCGGAGTTTCGTACCCACTTCGATGCTGTGGTGCTGGCGGTGCGCCGGGGCGAGACCCAGCTCACCGGCGGCCTCGGCCAGATTGAACTGCACGCGGGGGACACCCTGCTGCTGGCACCCGGCCCCAAGTTTGCGGGCAACAAGTCCCTCTCCCGGGAGTTCGTGGTGGTGAGCGGGCTGGAAGCCTCCACCCGGCTCGATGGCAAGCGCAGCGCCGCCGTGGTGCTGGGCTTTCTCGGGGTGCTGGCGCTGTCGGTCTTCGATCTGGTGCCGCTGTTCAAGGGGTTGCTGCTGATGCTGGTGGCGCTGCTGCTGACCCGCATCCTGACCCTGGACGAGATCCGCCGCCGCTTTCCGCTGGACATCTGGCTGGTGGTGGGCGGGGCGCTGGCCATCGCCGATCAGCTGGAGAAGAGCGGGCTGGCCAGGTTGATTGCCGACTGGCTGATGGGGGAGTTCAACGGCTCCAGCCCCATCATCGCCTTTATCGGCATCTACCTGTTTACCCTGGTGCTGACCGAGCTGATGAGCAACAACGCCGCCGCGGCCCTGGCCTTCCCCATGGGTTACCAGCTGGCGCTCAGCATGGACGTCTCCACCATGCCGTTTATCCTGGCGGTGCTGTTTGGGGCCAGCTCCAGCTTTATACTGCCCTACGGCTACCAGACCAACCTCATGGTCTATGCGGCGGGCAACTACAAGATGCCGGATTACCTCAAGCTGGCGGTGCCTGTCTCCCTGGCCTACAGCATCGGGGTGATCGTCATGGTGCCCCTGCTGTTTCCGTTTTAAGGCGCAACCCTCTTCGTTTTGGGGCCCTGATGCCTCGCAAGGAGTTTGAATGAGCAATATCGTGTGGCATGAGCATGCCGTCGACAAAGAGAGCCGCTCTGAACAGAAGGGGCAGAAGCCCCTGGTGATCTGGTTCACCGGGCTCTCCGGAGCGGGCAAATCCACCCTGGCGGGGGCCCTGGAGCAGGCGCTGGCGGCGCAAGGCAAGCACACCTATCTGCTGGATGGGGACAATGTGCGCCACGGCCTGTGCGGGGATCTCGGCTTCGATGACGCCGCCCGTCAGGAGAATATCCGCCGGGTCGGCGAGGTGGCAAAACTGATGGTGGATGCGGGCCTTATCGTGCTCACTGCCTTTATCTCGCCGTTCCGTGCCGAGCGGGAACTGGTACGAAGCCTCCTGGGGCCGGACGAATTTGTCGAGGTATTTGTCGATGCGCCGCTCGCCATCTGTGAAGAGCGCGACCCGAAAGGGCTCTACAAGAAGGCGCGAGCCGGGGAGATCACGAATTTTACCGGTATCGACTCCGCCTACGAGGCACCCGAGCAGCCGGAAATCCACCTGCTCAACGCCGGTAAGCCGGTGGAAGTGCTGGTGGAGGAGCTGCTGACTGCTCTAAGGCTGCGGGGGTTGATCGATTAAGGTGTATTGTCTGGGCGGATGATTGATAAGCAAGGGGGCGTATGCCCCTCTTGTTTATTTATTTCCAATTATTTTTCTTGTTGTCACTGATTAACGGCTTAATGGAGCATATTATATGATGCCCAAAATGTTAAATATCCTCTGGCTAACGTTTAAGCTATGTGGTGCAAGCCGCACCGCAGCGAATCCTCACACAAAAACGCATTGTTAAAGCATTTTTCATTCGGCATTCACTGCATCACCATAAGCCACCACATATGTGACTTCCCACTGCGAGCCTTGCACGCGATAAGAGCTGGAAACAAGACGGACATTTACTACTGCATTAGCTCCCAGGGCGAGATCGCGAACGTTTATTGAGCACATTTACATGATTTGACCGATGTCGCGGGTTATGATCTTATGCTCCCTTTTCGGGAACCATTTCATGTCCATCGACGCTT
>NZ_JBGLQX010000038.1:0-26560 GCF_041403065.1 Aeromonas sp. S16(2024)
GTCGGTCGCGGTCAGGGTGCCGCTGGTGCTGAGCGTGGTGTCTTCCTTGACCGTGCCGATGTGGGTGCCGGCAATCATCGGCGCGTCTTCGGTGCCGTTGATGGTGATGGTGACGGTGTGCTCGGTGCCGTCCACCGACTTGACCACAAAGGTCTCGACCCTGATATCACCCTCACCCAGGTACTGCACGTCGCCGTTGGCCACGTTATAGGTCCACTCACCCGCTTCGGTGATGGTCAAGCGGCCCAGTGCGCCATCGCTGGCCACACCGTCGCCGGCAATAAACTTGGCCTCGACGGCCCCGTCCACGTCGGTCACGGTCAGCACGCCGCTGTCGGTCAGCACATCCGGGCTGGCATCTTCGGTTACCGCGCCAGTGTCAGCACCGGAGATCTCGGCGCCATCGTTCACGCCGGTGACGGAGCCTGTCACCTCTGCGGTGGTGTTGTGCAGGCCGTCGGTGACCGTGTATTCGAAGGAGATACTGCCGTTGAAATCTGGCGTGGGCGTGAAGACCAACTGGCCATTGGTCAAGGTGACGGAACCATTACTGATCGCTACAGTGCCGCCTTCGGCAATGGCTTGGCCATTGATAGCGGTAATAGTGAGGCTATCGCCATCTACATCAGTGTCGTTGCCAAGCACATTGATGGTGATAGTACCGTCCTCTTCAACGGTGAACTGATCGTCCACCGGCTGAGGCGCAGCATTAACAACACTGTTGTCGCTCCCCTTGGGCGAGGTATTGCCCACTGGATCGGTCAGAGTGGCATCGACCGAGATGGGACCATTGATCGGCAGCTCTGTCGTGGGAATGGTCAGATTGACCTGAGCCTTGTTGATATCGTCGATAGTAAGAATGGAAGTGCTGTCAGGCACTCCATCTCCATTCCAGTCCACATCAAGACGATCACCGACTTTTGCATCGGCCGGCAGACGGATAATGACATCGACCCCTTCCTCCCGCTCGTTGGCGGAGATGATGTTGTCCGCGCCATCCTGGATCTCCACCAGCGGCGCAGAAGGCGCCGTGGTGTCCATGGTGGCGCTGTCACTGCCTTCCGGCGAGATGTTGCCCGCCGCATCGACGATGGTGGCGGTCACGGTCAGTGTCTCGCCTTCATCCGGACGCTCAAACTCGTAGCTCACCTTGCCGGCGAGGATGTCGACATCGGTCAACACCCGGTCTGCCTGGCCACTCACCTTGAGGGTGTCCCCCGCCTTGGCCTCGGCTGGCAGGCCCACTTCCACGCCCACAGTGCCGTCGAGCTCGCCGCTGCTGATGATGCCGTCGTTGTTGCTGTCTTCGGTGATGACCACGGTCGGCGCACCGGTCGCCGTGGTGTCCACCTCATAGCCTTCGGTGTCGGTCACGGTGGTACTGTTACCGGCCGCATCGGTGCTGGTCACGCTCGCCTCTATGGTGCGGTCGCTGTCGGCCGCCAGATCGTCGCCCGCCACCAGGATGGTGAAGCGGCCATTGGCATCCACCTGGCCGGTGAAGGTCTTGTTGTTGACGGTCAGGGTGACGGTGTCGCCCTCATTGAACTCGCCGCTGACGGTGCCGCTCACCGGGATCTGCTGATCCGTTTCGGCGGCACTGATGACGTCGTCCTCGGTGATGTCGGCATCCAGCTCGATGGCGAGCTTCGGCGCAGTGGTATCCACCTCATAGCCTTCGGTGTCGGTCACGGTGGCGCTGTTACCTGCCGCATCGGTGCTGGTCACGCTGGCATCGATGGTCTTGTCGCTGTCGGCCGCCAGGTCGCTGCCCGCCACCAGGATGGTGAAGCGGCCATTGGCATCCACCTGGCCGGTGAAGGTCTTGTTGTTGACGGTCAGGGTGACAGTGTCACCCTCGTTGAACTCACCGCTCACGGTGCCGCTCACCGGGATCTGCTGATCCGTTTCGGCGGCATTGATGATGTCGTCGTCGGTGATGTTGGCATCAAGCGTGATGGCGAGCGCCGGCGCCGTGGTGTCCACGCTGCCATCGTCGCTGGCGGTGCCGGTATTGCCGGCAGGATCGGTCACGCTGGCGGTCACGTCATAGCCGCCATCCGGCAGAGGGGTCACCACATCCACACTGAAGCTGCCATCGGGATTGACCGTGGTTGTCAGGGTCTGCTGATTGCCATTGGCGTCGGTCACCACCAGGGTCACAGTGCTGCCGGGAGCGGCGTCCGTGGTCCCTGTGAGGGTCGGGGTGTTGTCGTTGATGTTGTCCGGCGCGGACACTGTGATGGTGGGTGCAGTGAGATCGAGGAGTTCATCCTCATCGTCCAGTACCTCGGCCAGTGGCGCGGGATTATCCGGATTGGCGGTATCAAAGCCGGCGGTGGAGATGGTCGAATCGCCGGTTCTGTCGATGGTGACGAAGCCGCCGTTGCCACTGGCCCCAGCAACGCCGCCTATGTTGCCCGCAGCCGGTGCCCCGCCCGCAGCCGCCGCTTCAAATGCCTGGGTCGGGTCCGTCCCCGCCAGGATCGCCTGCTGCAGGGCGGCAATGTCGTCAGGCTCATTCGCCTGCGCCAGTTGGGGTTCCTCCGACTCGGGAGTATTGCTCGGGCTCAGGGTAAAGGTGGTCTCTCCTCCCTGGAAAGTGGCCCCCTCAGGCGCGAGCAATACCGCATCCTTGGGCAGCACATCGCCTTCAGAAAGAAGCGTGCGGCTCCCATCATCGGCAACCAGGTAGACTTTGCCTTGCAATTGGGTAACAACGACATCTTGATCCAGTACGATGCTCTTGCTGCTCATAGTTTTTTCCTTAAATATCAATGGGCATAGATTTCCAGTCTCCAATGTGCCTACAAGTCTGACCAGATACTAGTGAGAAAAATCGAACGGACAGACCGAAATGAAGCTTGGATTCGCGCCGAAAACGAAGGGTGTTTAACAAACAATAAAATTAGTTAAATCAACATCATCAAAAATGACAGTACTAAGACAGGGACCTTCTTGGTCCCTATTTTATGTCGACTCAGGCCCCGGCCCAGAGCAGGATGGCCAGCAGCTGGGGAGAGATGATCCGCAGGAACATCACCAGGGGATAGACGGTCGCGTATGACAGGGCGCTGGCGCCACTGGTGGGGTGCATGCCGTTGGCGAAGGCCAGGGCGGGAGGATCCGTCATGGATCCGGCCAGCAGACCACACAGGGTGAGGTAATTGACCTTGCCATAGTGGCGCGCCAGTACCCCGACCACCAGCAGCGGTATCAGGGTGATCGCCACGCCGTACATCATCCAGGCGGGACCATCCCCGTTGATCAGGGTGTCGATGAAGCCGGCCCCTGACTTGAACCCCACCACCGCCAGGAACAGCACTATGCCGATCTCCCGCAGCGCCAGGTTGGCACTCGGCGGCATGAACCAGTAGAGTTTGCCGATGCTGCCGATGCGCGACAGTATGAGGGCCACCACCAGGGGGCCTCCCGCCAGACCTAGCTTGAGCGCCGCCGGGAATCCCGGCAGATAGAAGGGAATGGAGCCGAGCAATACCCCCAATCCAATGCCGATAAAGACCGGCAGCATCTGCACCTGCTGCAGCTTCTGCTGGACGTTGCCGACCACACTGGTCACTGCTTCGATGGCCTCGAGCCGCCCCACCAGGTTCAGAATGTCGCCAAACTGCAGGCTGGTCTGGCTGGTCGGCACCAGCTCGATGCCGGCCCGATTGAGCCGTGAGATGACTACATCGTATTTCTGCTTGATGTCGAGATCCCGGATCCGCTTGCCGAGCACCTGCTCGTTGGTGACCACCACCCGCTCGACCCGCAGCTCGGTGCCCCGGGTGGAGAGCGAGGTCTCCACCTCCTCCCCCAGCACCAGCAGCACCTTGTGCAGGGCATGGCGCTCGCCGACCAGGTGCAGCAGATCACCGAGCTGGATCCGTGAATCCGGATTAGGCACCATCAGCTTATCGTCGCGCTTGAGGCGGGAGCAGATCACGTCGGCCTCGTCCAGGCTAGGGATCTCGCGGAGCATCAGGCCGTGTATGTTGGGGTTGCGCACGGCGATGTTGATGGTTTGCAGGCTCTCCTTGGTCTTGCCCGCCTGTTGCTCGAACGCGGCGGCTTCTTCGTCAATCTTGACGTGAAAGAACATGCGAATGAGCCACATGGTGAGCAGGATGCCGCAGATCCCGAACGGGTAGGCCACCGCATAGCCCATCCCCATCAGCCCGGTCATGCCCGGGTCCGCCCCAAGCTCGGCCAGGATCTGCTGACCCGCCCCCAGCGAAGGTGTGTTGGTCACGGCACCGGAGAAGACCCCGAGGATCACCGGCAGCGGCACGTCGAACAGCTGGTGCAGCGCCGCGGCCACCACGCAGCCGAGCAGCACCAGCAGGGCGGCGAAGCCATTGAGCTTGAGCCCCGAGCTGCGCAGGGAGGAGAAGAAGCCGGGACCGACCTGGATGCCTATGGTGTAGACGAACAGGATAAGACCAAATTCTTGAATGAAATGAAGTGTTTGCTCATCCAGCGTCAGGCCGGAGAGCCCGGCAAAATGACCCACTATGATGCCGCCGAACAGCACACCGCCAATCCCTAAACCCACGCCATAGACTCGCCAGTTTCCTAGCCAAAGTCCCAGCACCGCCACCAGCGACAACATGCTGATGGAAAGCGCGATCTCACTCATTTTTGCATCCTTTCCAAGCTGAACTGACCCTAGCTTGTCAGCAAATGGGGGGGGCAACTGTGGGGTGCCGCACGAATTCGGGCTTTGATGGGTGCAAAAATACCAATTTAGAGCTAGTCAGGCGACATAACCATAGATGGCCATGAAGTGACAGAGGCTTCCCCCCAGCACGAACAGATGCCAGATGGCGTGGTTGTAAGGGATCTGTCTGGCCATGTAGAAGAGGGTGCCCAGGCTGTAGATCAGCCCGCCAAGCCCCAGCAGCAGGAGCCCGGTGCCATCCAGATGGAGGTAGAGCTGATAGACGACTACCAGGGATAGCCAGCCCAGCATCAGATAGGTGAACAGTGACAGGCGCTTGAAGCGGTTGATGAACAAGAGCTTGAACACCACCCCGGCCAGCGCCAGCCCCCAGATCACCACCATCAGCCCCCGCGCCAGCGGGGTATCGAGCGCCACCAGCAGGAAGGGGGTGTAGGTGCCGGCGATCAACAGGTAGATGGCACAGTGATCGAGCAGCTTGCACCAGCGTCTGGCCACCGCCGATCCCATGCTGTGGTAGAGGGTCGAGGCGAGATAGAGCAGCACCAGGCTGGTGCCGTAAAGACCGTAACTCAGCAACACCTGGGGCCCCTGACCCCAGCCCTTGTGCAGCAGCAGGATCAGGCCGATGATCCCCAGCCCCAGACCCAGCCCATGGCTGAGACGATTGGCCCACTCTTCCCGTGGGGAATACCCCGTCACATCACTCATCACCACCTCCAGCCAAGACCCGATCACTCTAGCGCCCGGCGTTTCAGGCTACAACTGTTAGCTCAAAATAAAAGGGGCTGGCCAGGGAGCCTCGGCGTCAGCAGGTGGCTGCTCCCCCCGCCCCTTTGGTGTATGCTCTGCGGCCGACGCCACCCGCGCAGATGGCCGTGTCTGCCCGGCACGGCGAGCGCCCGGTACTTTCTGCCCGACAGGCTGGTCTGGAGAACCTGATGAAGCTGACTGAACTGTTTACACAACCGGATCCTGACTTCGGCCAGGCCATGACGGCCCTGCTGGAGACCTTCCATCACTCGGATGACAGTCAGGCCCCCTACCAGCGCGACAGTTTCGTCCATCAGCTCGATCAGTCGTCCATGCCCGCCACCGGCATCAGCACGACAGAGTACCTCACGCGCCTCGCCGCCCTGGTGCCCGGCGCCTCCCATCTCACCTCGCCCCACTACATGGGGCACATGACGGCCCCCTTGCCGGCCTTCACCGCCGAGCTCTCCCGCCTGCTGGTGATGCTCAACCAGAATCCGATGAAGATGGAATCCTCCCGCCTGCTCAGCTTCCTGGAGCGGGAGGTGCTGGCCAAGCTGCACCGCCTCGTCTATCGGGAGGACGACGGCTTTTACGCGGCGCAGATGCATGCCAAGGATGCAGCCCTCGGCGTCATGACCAGCGGTGGCACCATAGCCAACGTCACCGCCCTCTGGCTGGCCCGCAACCGGGCCTGTGGCGACGATCTGTTTTCCCTCTACGAGCAGGGCTATAGAGGCGCCGTGATCCTGGGGTCCCGGTTGATGCACTACTCCTTCGACAAGGGGATGGATCTGCTGGGGCTGGGGGCTTGCCGCGTCTGGCGCCTCGAGACGGATGCCGACAACCGGCTCTGCCTCTCGGCCCTCGAGCGCGCGCTGGTTCTATGCCGGGAGCAGAAGCTCAAGGTGCTGGCCCTGGTGGGGGTCGCCGGCAGCACGGACTTCGGCTCCATCGATCCCCTGCCCGAACTCGCCGCCATCGCCAGGCGCGAGCAGATCCACTTTCACGTGGATGCCGCCTGGGGTGGCCCTACCCTGTTTTCCCCCCGCTATCAGGGCTTGCTGGATGGCATAGCGCAGGCCGATACCGTGACCCTGGACGGCCACAAGCAGCTGCTGGTGCCGCTCGGTACCGGCATGCTGCTCTGCCGCCAGCCGGATCTGATGATGACGGTGAAGCGGGAGGCCCCCTACGCCATTCGCGCCAGCTCCTTCGATCAGGGCCGCTTCACCCTGGAGGGCACCCGCCCTGCCAATGCGCTCTATCTGGATGCCGCCTTCCAGCTGCTGGGTCAGCAGGGCTATGCCCAGCTTATCGACGCCAATTACGACAGGGCGCGGCGGATGGCAGAGCTCATCGATGCCCACCCCGCCTTCGAGCTGATGTCGGCCCCCGTGATGAACCTGCTCTCCTATCGCTGCATTCCACCCCACCTGCAGGGCAAGGCCCTGGACGAGGCGGCCAACGAGCAGATCAACGCCTTCAACGTGGCGCTGCAGAAGGCGCAGCGCGCCGAGGGGCACAGCTTCGTCTCACGCACCCAGCGGGCGGTGAGCCGCTACGGCGCACAGCCGCTCACCCTGCTGCGCGCCGTCCTGCTCAATCCCCTCATCGAGGAGCGCCATATCCGCGGCTTGCTGGATGACCAGCTGCGGCTCGGCAGCCTGATTGCCAGCCAGCTGTTCGACCAGGCAGAGCAACCAGGATCTGTGGCATAGGGCAGCAAGTGCCATCCTTAGGGTGGCGACCCCGCAGCGGGGAACTGCATACTAAATGAACGGCCTTATTCATTTGCCGTTGCCTAACGGGCAGGTACACTGAGTGAAATTTTGAGGTTAGAGCCCAGCATGAAGCAGTTTATTGAATTCATTCCCCTGATCGTCTTCTTCGCGGTCTACAAGTTTTACGACATCTACACCGCCACCGGCGCCCTGGTGGTGGTCACCGGTCTCCAGCTGCTCTACAGCTGGGTGCGCTATCGCAAGGTCGAGAAGATGCAGCTGTTTACCTTCCTGCTGGTCGGTTTCTTCGGCGGCCTCACCGTTTTCTTCCACGACGATACCTTCATCAAGTGGAAGGTGACCGTCATCAACGCACTCTTTGCCCTGGCCCTGCTCATCAGCCGCTACGGCTTTGGCAAGAATCTCATCAAGCAGATGCTGGCCAAGGAGCTGCAAGCCCCCGACCGCGTCTGGGACAAGGTCAACCTCGGCTGGGTCGGTTTCTTCGCCCTCTGCGGTCTGCTCAACCTCTATGTGGCCTTCAACCTGTCCCAGGAGATGTGGGTCAACTTCAAGGTCTTCGGCCTGCTGGGCATGACGCTGGTGTTCACCCTGCTAAGCGGCGTCTACCTCTATCGCCACATGCCGGCCGAGCAGAAAGCAGAACAGAAAAAATAACCGCAATCAGAAAAGGATCCTCTCATGTGGTATCTCATCTACTCCGAAGATGTCGCTGGCAGCCTGCCCCAGCGCAAGCTGGCTCGCCCTGCCCACCTCGCCCGTCTGCAGGCGCTGCAGGATGAGGGGCGCCTGCTGACGGCCGGCCCCAATCCGGCCATAGATGCCGAGGACCCGGCCGATGCGGGCTTCACCGGCAGCACAGTCATCGCCGAATTCTCCAGCCAGGCCGACGCCAAGGCCTGGGCCGATGCCGACCCTTATGTGGCGGCTGGCGTCTATGCCAGGGTGACCATCAAGCCGTTCAAGAAGGTGTTCTGAACCGGGCCCGGTTCGCATCATGTTGAGCGCGAGAATGCAAAAGGCCGGACACTGTCCGGCCTTTTTACATCTGCACGCCCTGGCAGCGGCAATCAGGCCCGCGCCACAAACCAGGGGTTGAGGATGTCCGGCTTGTTGTAGGCAAGCGCAGTACCATCGAGCTGGGTCACGGACCCACCCGCCCCTTCCAGCACCGCCTGCGCCGCCGCAGTGTCCCACTCGCAGGTGGGGGCGAGGCGCGGATAGAGCTCGGCGCCCCCTTCGGCAATGATGCAGAACTTGAGTGAGCTGCCCATGGAGACCAGTTCTATCTCGCCAAAAGGTGCCAGATAATCCAGGGTCTCCTGCGACAGGTGGTTGCGACTGCCCACCACCCGCCACGCTTCCCCTGCTTCATGGGGGCGGGTCTGGATGGCTTCATGCTTGCCATCGGCAACACGCCAGGCTCCTATCCCCTTGCCGCCATACCAGAGCTTGTCCAGCACAGGGGCATAGACCAGTCCCCAGACCGGCCTGCCATGGTCGATCAGCGCAATGTTCACCGTGAACTCGCCGTTGCGGGAGACAAACTCCTTGGTGCCATCGAGCGGGTCCACCAGCCAGTAGCGGGACCAGCCGAGCCGCGCCTGCATCGTCTGGGCGTCCGACTCTTCCGACAGCACAGGGATATCCGGCGTCAACCGGGCCAGCGCCTGCACTATCACCTCGTGCGCACCCTGATCGGCGGCGGTGAGCGGACTCTCGTCCTGCTTGTACTCCACCGCAAAGGGTTGACGGTAGATGGTCAGGATGGCGTCACCGGCGGCGCGGGCGATGGGCTCCAGTGCGGAAATGGCGGGTAAGAACATAGAAAAGATATCTCGCTCAAATGGTTAGCCAGTGTACCTATTTCGGACCAGTCTGGCTTATAGCCGTTTGCACTGACTTATAAAGTGTAAAAAATGACAGACAAAGAATGGCGCAGCTCGGCTAGTTTCCTATGGCCATACGGCACCATACAAGGAAGTGAAACCATGAACCGAAAGACTCTGATCGCCGCCCTGCTGCTGGGTTGCCTGCCCCTGCTGAGCCAACCTGTGCTCGCCGCCGACAAGCCAGCCGCCAAACCGGCCACGACTGTCACCAGTACCAAGGAGGCCGGCAAGATCAACCTGAACACCGCCAGTGCCGATGAACTAGCGGCGTTGAAGGGCATTGGCGAGAAGAAGGCGCAAGCCATCGTCGACTACCGCGAGAAGCAGGGCAAGTTCACGACTGTGGATCAGCTGGCGGAGGTGAGCGGCATAGGGCCCGCCACCCTGGATGCGAATCGGGACATGATTATCGTCAAGTAACCGGTTTGAATCCCTGTGATCCGAGGGCAGCCTGTGGCTGCCCTATTTTTCTTCGGGTATCATGAGCCCACTTTGTATCTTCGGACTCATTTCCATGAAAAAGACACCTCTCGTTGTTCGCAAGGCCGTGCTCCCGGTAGCCGGTCTGGGTACCCGTATGCTGCCCGCTACCAAGGCCATCCCCAAAGAGATGCTGCCTGTGGTCGACAAGCCGCTGATCCAGTATGTGGTACGCGAAGCGATCGCAGCCGGCATCAAGGAGATCATCCTGGTGACCCACTCCAGCAAGAACTCCATAGAGAACCATTTCGACAAGAGCTTCGAGCTGGAGGCGACCCTGGAGAAGCGGGTCAAGCGCCAATTGCTGGAAGAGGTGCAGCACATCTGCCCGAAAGACGTCACCATCATGCACGTGCGCCAGGGGGAGGCCAAGGGCCTGGGCCATGCGGTGCTGTGCGCCCGCCCGCTGATCGGCGATAACCCCTTCGCCGTGCTGCTGCCTGACGTGCTGATCGACGAGGTGGCCAGCGATCTCAAACAGGACAACCTGGCGGAGATGGTGCATATGTTCGAGGCGGACCAGATCAGCCAGATCATGGTGGAAGCCGTCCCCGAGAGCGAAGTGGACAAATACGGCATCGCCGACATCAAGGGCGAGGCCCTGAGCGCAGGCATGTCGCTGCCGATGCAGGCCATCGTCGAGAAGCCGCCGCGCGACGAGGCGCCCTCCAACCTGGCCGTGGTCGGCCGCTATGTGCTCTCCGCCGACATCTGGCCCTTGCTGGAGAGAACCCCGGCCGGGGCGGGCGACGAGATCCAGCTGACCGACGCCATCGCCATGCTGATGGAGAAGGAGCAGGTCAACGCCTACTTCATGAAGGGCCGCAGCCACGATTGCGGCAGCAAGCTGGGTTACATGAAGGCCAATGTGGAATACGCGGTACGCCACCGCGAGCTGGACGGCGAATTTACCGCTTGGCTCAAGCAGTTCGTCAAACAGTTGTAATCGCTGAAAATTCACACAATACACAGAATAAAAGACTGGGCATCATTCGATGCCCATTTTCATTTTATAAACAAATATTCAACCATTGATAGATAAAATATCGTCAAAAGCTCTCGTTGTAATTCAATCCTGCTTGTTTTATAAGGAATATGGCTTGTTCCTAGCCCTTGCATAAAATTTCTAAAAAAATATAAGACACAGGTGGAAGTTCCAATGAATAACCCGTCCAAAGGGACCTTTTTAGGTCACCCTAAAGGGCTTTTTTTGCTCTTTAGTACCGAACTCTGGGAGAGATTCTCCTACTACGGCATGCGTGCCGTGCTCGTCCTCTATCTGACCGACATGACGGCCAACGGCGGCATGGGCTGGACCCAGGCCGACGCCCTCAAGCTGTACGGCATCTATACCGGTCTGGTCTACATCACCCCGATCATCGGGGGCTGGCTGGCCGATACCTTCCTCGGTCAACGCCGCGCCATCCTGATCGGTGCTATCTTCATGGCCGCGGGTCAATTCACCCTGGCCCTGCCCCACGCCATGTTCCCGGAGATGGTCAACACCGTCTTCTACGCGGGCCTTGGCTTGCTGATCCTGGGTAACGGTCTGTTCAAACCGAACATCTCCACCATGGTGGGCGACCTGTATCAGGAAGGTGACCACCGTCGTGACGGTGCCTTCACCATCTTCTACATGGGCATCAACCTGGGCTCCCTGCTGGCCGGCGTGATCTGTGGCGCCGCCGCCACCGCCTACGGCTGGCAAGCCGCCTTCGTCAGCGCCGGTATCGGCATGCTGCTCTCCCTGGTAGTGCAAGCCACCATGGCCCAGCGCTTCCTCGGTGACATCGGCCGCGTGCCGGCTGCCCAGCGCGCCGCAGAGCAGCGCTCCAAGGAGCAGAAGGCCCCGCTGACCAAGCAGGAAGTGGATCGCATCAAGGTCATCCTGGTGCTGGGTCTGTTCACCATCATCTTCTGGGCCGGTTTCGAGCAGGCCGGTGGTCTGATGAACCTGTACGCTCAGGAATATACCGATCGCATGATCGGCAGCTTCGAAGTGCCGACCGCCTGGTTCCAGTCCCTGAACCCCTTCTTCATCATCACCCTCGCCCCGATCGTGGCCGCCATCTGGATCAAGCTCGGCAGCAAGGAACCGAACTCCCCGGTGAAGTTCGCCATGGGTCTGCTGTTCCTGGCCGTCGGCTTCCTCTTCATGATCGGTGCCGTGCTGGAGCAAGGCGGTGATCAGGCGGTCAAGACCTCCATGTTCTGGCTGGTCGGTGCCTACCTGTTCCACACCCTGGGCGAGCTCTGCCTCTCCCCGATCGGCCTCTCCATGGTCACCAAGCTGGCCCCGCTGCGCCTGGCGTCCCTGATGATGGGTGCCTGGTTCGGCTTCGTCGCCCTGGCCAACTATGCCGCCGGTTTCATCGGCTCCTTCGTCGGTGAAGCGGGTCCGATCGCCATCTTCGGTGGCATCGCCCTGGCCGCCGTGATCAGTGCCCTGATCCTGTTGACCATGGCCAATCGCCTGGTCTACTGGATGCACGGTGCCGAAGGCCCCGCCAAAGAGGCTGACGAGCACGACAAGAAGCTGCAATCCGCCACCGCCTAAGCGGTCCGGACTGCACAACGCAAACAGGGCGCCCAATGGGCGCCCTGTTTGTTTCGGCCTCAGGCCACGGACTCAGTGATGGCGAACCTGCATCTTCAGGGTACTGCCGTTGTCGCTGCGAAACTGCAGCTCGAAGGGTTCGTGCCAGCTGCGCCTGTGCAACCCATAGCGGCTGCTGCGCATCAGCCCGAGCGGCAATCCTCCCGAGCGCATCAGCCAGTGGGGTGAGGTGAGGCCCGCATTGGCAAATACCAATCCGTCTTCCTGATCGAACAGCAATGCCGCCATGGCAAAGGAGTGGCACAGACCCGACTCCAGCAGTTGCAGATTGAGGTAGTCGAGCAACCTGTGCGGCTGGGCCAGCAACTGGTTCTCCTGCTGCTGGTATTGGCGATAGGGCCCGTTCATCAAGGAGCGCACCAGGGCGCCGCAGAAGGCGGCATCCACTCCGAGAATGGGCAACTCCATCACCAGCACCAGCAGCTTGTCATCCAGCTTGAAGGTATCGGGAATGAACAGATTGCCCATGCCGGCGAACGTCACCTGCCAGGGCCCCCACTCTTGCATGCCCGGCGGTGCCAGCCAGGCCAGCAGGCGGCTGGACGCCAGATCGTGGGCCCGGAAGAAGTCGATGTGCTCCATCAGCTCCAGTTGCTGGCTCTGGTGGGCGTTGCTCGTCAGGCACTGATCTATGCTGCGCCGGATCTGGCCATAGTCATCCACCGGCTTGATGAAGAAGTCGCTGGCCCCCGCCCGCAGCGCCCGCTCGATGGCGGCCATCTGATCCTGACCCGAGATGACGATGACGGGCACCTCGGGGTAGCGGGCGGTGAGGCAGGCGATCACCTCATGCCCATCCATGTTGGGCATGTTCAGGTCGCATAACACGATATCGGGGTGATAGAGTGCGGCCGCAGAGAGCCCTTCGATTCCATCTTCGGCCTGAAAGACACAGGCTCCATCATGCTCGAGATATGTGACCAGCGAGTGGCGAAAAACCGCTTCATCCTCCACCACCAAGATCCGTAGTCCGGCTTTTGACATCTTGGCAAAGCTCTTATTAGTCAAATGGTTATTTGAGCACTAAGCCTAGATCAAATCGACAGAGACGTGTGCACCAAGGCGTCAATTTATGACAATCATTCCCATTTCTTATAGAGCGTCTCCGCATCCAGTTGTTTGATAAACGATTGGTAATCAATGCCGGCTGCCAGCACGAATTCGGTCAGCAGGCAGCGGCACACCCGCAACAGCTCGGCACCCTGCCAGGGTTTCTCAAGGTAGTGATCGATGCGGGCCAGATTGACAGCCGCTATGGTGTCCCTGTGGGTGGCCTGCCCGGTCAGCAGGATCTTGCGAGTATGAGGAAAGCGCCCGTCCAGCCCGATCCGGGTCAGCAGCTCCACGCCGCTCAGGCCCGGCATCACATGATCCGACACCACCAGTGCAATCTGCTCCCCGGCGGCATCCAGCTCCTCCATCAGGGCCAGGCACTCCTGTGCCGACTCGCACTCTTCCACCCTGAGCCAGCTGGCCAGCGGCGCCAGATCGCGGCTGATGGCGTTGAGCACCTCCCGCTGATCATCCACACATATCAGATTCATCTTGTCCATGTTCCCTCGGTAATCTCACCTTGAATGCCGTCAGGCCAGGTTCGCTGACAAGCGAAATCTCGCCGCCATAGCTGGTTACTACCCGTTCGGCAATGGCCAGCCCCAGCCCCAATCCGAACGAAAGCCCGCCCCGCTTGGTGGTGACGTTGGGCTTGAAGATGCGTGGTTGCAACTCGGGCGGTATCACGGGGCCATTGTTGGCCAGAGTCACCTCGATCCACTCGTCATGGATCCGGCAGTGCAGCCAAATCTTCGGATCTGTGGTCGCCTGCAGGGCATCCAGCGCGTTTTTCAGAATATTGGCCCATACCTGCACCAGCTCGGCCTCGTTGGCACAGAGTCGGGGATCCCCCTCCAGCACAGGTTCGACCTGAACCTGGCGCAGTGAGCTCTGCAGCAGCGCCAGCGCCTGCTCAAGGGTATCGCGCACCTTCACGCCATGGCGACGCTCACCATCGGCGCCCCCCAACTGCTTGACTGAACGCACGATCGCCGCCGCATGGTTCACCGCCAGCCGCATGTCGTGGCAATCACGGCCAAGCTGCCAGTAGTTGGCCACCCCCAGCAGGTCCCGCACCCGTGCCCGGGTGGGCGGTTCGCCATTGAGTATCCGCGCCAGGAGTTTGGCCTGCTCCGGGGCCAACCTGAACTGCTCCTCCAGCCGCCTGGCATCCCGCCTCACTTCGGCGCTGGAGCTCAGTTGTCCCGCCTCCAGCCCCTGGCGAAACAGGCGAAACTCTCTGGGATAATATTGCCTCAGCATATCGCCGAGAAAATCGATCAGACCGCTGCCATTGCGTGTCACCACCCCGATGGCGTTGTTGAGCTCGTGGGCCAAGCCTGCCGCCAGCTGGCCAAGCAGACTCAGTTTTTCCGCCTCCATCAATCGCAGCTGGGTGCGAGTCCGCTCCAGATAGGCATGATTGACCTTGCGCTGGCGCTGGGCCAGCTCGGCCATGATGACAGGCATGAACTGATCGGCCAGTGAACCGAACCGCTCGGGCTCGACCGGCTGGGTATTGCGATCGAGCCAGGCCAGCTCGGACGGCTCCAGCGCCACCAGCCTGCAATAACTGGCCCCCCGGGAAAAATAGCTATGCACCCCGAGATAGTTGCCCGCCTCCACTGTCATGATCGGCACTCGCTGGCGCTCGCTGCCGGCCATGATGGTGCCTTCTACCCGCCCGCTGCGCAGCAAATAGAGCCGATCGTTATGCTCTCCCTGCTCCAGCAACTGATCCCCCGCCGCCAGGGTACGTTGGCGCAGTGGGTCGCTGAAGTAGCGCAAATGAAGCGGATGGGGCTCGCTCATTGCACAAATCCTATGGCATTGAGCAGCGCAATCATGGCAAGGCAGAGCAAGAAACCAATGCCCCCGCAACTCACCCCCACCAGCGCCATATGGCGAGTATCCACATTGCCGCTGGCGTGGGCCAGCGCATTGGGTGGCGTGCTGATGGGGAGCGCCATCCCGAGGCTGGCGGCGAAGGTCACGCTCAGGATCAGGCCCATGCTGCCACCGACCGAGCCGAGATCCAGCGAGGTGCCGAGGGCGGCCACCATGGGTAGCAACAGGTTGGCACAGGCCGTATTGCTCATAAAGTTGGCCATCAGCAGACAGATCCCCGTCGCCCCCACCATAATCAGCATGGGTGGCCACTGACTGAATGGAATGGCCTGCACCAGACTGGCCGCCAACCCCGACTTCTCCAGCCCCATCCCCAGCGCTATACCGCCGGAGACCAGCCAGAGCACGTCCCAGGAGACCTTTTTCAAGTCGTCCTTGGTGAGCACCTGGCCTATCAGGAAGATGGCCACCGGCACCAGACCGACCGTATAGGAGTTGATGCCGTGCCAGTCGCCAGTCAGCCAGAGGCCAATGGTCAGGATGAAGGTGGCATAGACCAGCAGCGCCTTGGGCGTCTTGAGAAAATGGCCCTTGATCTCGAGATCGATGCGGCCCTGCTCACAGGGAAACAATCTGATCAGCAGCAACCAGCCAAATCCCAGCATCAGCAGCACGAAAGGCACGCCAAAGCTCATCCAGGCGGCGAAACTGATGGCATCGTCCCCCACCAGATACTTGAGGGCCACCGCATTGGGCGGTGTGCCTATGGGAGTGCCAATCCCCCCCAGGTTGGCCGCCACCGGGATGGCAAGGGTGAAGGCGATACGACCGGGATCCCGCGGCCCCAGCAAGGCCAGCACAGGGGTCAGAATGGAGAGCATCATGGCAGTGGTGGCGGTATTGCTCATAAACATGGAGAAGATGGCGGTGATCCCCATCAGCCCCAGCAGCACCCTATTGGGATTCTGGCCGAACGGCCTGAGCATGACCCGCGCCAGATTCATATCCAACCGATACTTGGTCGCCGCAATCGCCAGAAAAAAGCCCCCGAGAAACAACATGATAATGGGCGAGGCGAAGGTACTCATGATCTCCTTGTGGCTGAGCAGGGTCCCAAACTCCGCGGAAGGGGAGGCAGGCAGCCACCACTTGATCCCGCTGTCCGACACCAGCAGCAACTCCAGCACAATGATCAGTACCGAAGTCGCAAAGATGGGGATCGGCTCCAGCACCCAGCAGAGGCTAGCCATCACAAAGATGGCGAGGATCCGCTGCTCTATCACAGTGAAGCCAGCCAGGCCGAAGCTGGCGGTAGGCAACATCAGGATCAGCAGGGGTACAAAGAGGGGTAATAAGTACTTAGCACTCAGAGGCATAGTCAGAGTCCATTCGCAGCGAAGCGGCAGTCTGTAGGGGGAAAGATTGCCCCAACGGGGCGGCAAAGTCCGTGAAGGGGATCATGGTTGATGGTCATGACTACCCACCAAGTGGTACATTCGGGCAAGCCTTCCCCTCTTGCCAGCCGCGAATTGTATGAGACCCCGCCATAGGGGATAATGCCCCCCACTCCAGATCGTGAAGCAGACCATGACGCCAGCCGAATACAGCGCCCTCGCCCATCCCAGACTCTCCCATCCGGCACGCAGCCTCTATACCCTGCAGCTGCGACGGCTGGTGCTGGAAAATCGGCTGCCCAGGCTCAACTATCCCGAGCTCGGGCGCGCCTTGGCGGTGGTCGATCCGGGCAATCCCAGCGGGTTCTGCTATCAGGTCAATGCTCGCCAGCTCACCGAGCTGCTCGATGAGCTGATGGAGGCCGAATTGTTGCAGGTCGAGGCACAGGCGGACAGTGAGCACTACCATCAGTGTCCCTTCCAGCTGCCCTTGCTGAGTCAGCGAGTGCGCAGCCCGCTGCCGGAGCGCCCCTTCCAGATGCATCTGCGGTGGCGGCCGGATGAAGAGCTGCCCGCCCTCGCCCGCCTGTGCGGGGTGATCGATGCCAGCTACAGCGAAGAGGATCTGGGGGAGTTCATCGCCTACTGGCTGGGCCGCCCCGAGGTGTTCGACTCCCAGCATCAGTGGATGCTCAAATTCATCCGGACCCTCAAGAGCCGGCGATACACAAGGCGCCAGCCGACCGAGGTGGTCGGTTATCAGCAGATCACCCCAGCCCCCGTCGATTCGGGGCCGAGCAAGCGGGCGCAGGAGATGATCGAGGCCGCCAAGCGGCTGGCCCAGACCCAGGAGCCGGACAATGATTGATCCCGGATGCCCGCAGCAGGCACTATTAACCCCTTGTCACACCAGCCCCAGCAGAAGGAGTATCCCATGACAGATCCGCACGACCCGCTGCGCCAGGAGCTGGAGGAGATCGAGGCCAAGCGCCGGCGGATCGCCAAGGCCAAACAGGACCATCGCGTGCACGATCCCGAGCTGAGCCAGCACGTGGGCGGCCTGCTTGAGCGCATTCGTCGCCTGCAGGCCCAGACCGGCGGTGGCCAGTACGACTACGAGACCCTGCGCAAGGAGTACGACGCCAAGGCCAATGCCGAGGTGCGCGAACTGCAAAAAGCGGCGCGCCAGGAGCGGATCCAGAAGCTGATCGCCCAGGCCGACCTCAACCCGGACTGGATCTTCGAGAAGATGGATGCCACCGACCCCGCGCTGCAATACCCCATGGAGACGGCCCGCTACTTCATCAGCGGCTTCGAGCATTGGGAGAAGAGTGGCGGCGGCTGCATGCTCATCTACGGCGACTACGGCACCGGCAAGTCCACCCTGGCGGGCGCCGTGGCCCATGAGCTTATCGAGCGCCATCAGAAATCGGTGATCTTCCAGCAGTGGGCCTCCATCGTGGACCGGCTCTTCTTCAACGTCATCCAGGATCAGGAGGAGCGCAACCAGTACCGCCGCGCCCTGGAAGAGGTGGACCTGCTGATCATCGACGAGGTGGCGGCCAACCGCGCCAAGATGGCGGAGAGCCAGTCCAGCTTCCTCGGCCACCTGTTGCGCCGCCGTCGCAACCTCTCGAAGAGCGTCATCATCATCACCAACCACAGTCCCCAGAGCCTGCATCAGGCCATCGGCGACTTCAGCTTCGAGGCGATCAAGGCGTTTAACCCGGTGGATATCCACCTGAGCGGCCCCAGTCGTCGCCCCAGCATAGGCCACTACAACGGCTGATCCTGTGCGAGCCCGTGCCACTGGCCCGGGCTCGCCGCATTTCCCCTGCCCATCAAATAAAAACAACTCTCATTTACAGCACCGTGCCAACCCTTTAGGCTGACCCTTTCGCCACAGGGAGCAGCACAATGCCAACCACACTCATCTTCGGAGCCAGCCGCGGGCTGGGCCGCGCCTTCACCGATCACGCCCTGCGCCAGGGCCACAGGGTCCTGGCCCTGGTTCGCCAACCCGAGATGGCCGCCGAGCTGCGCACCCTGGGGGTCGAGGCCATCGAAGGGGATGCGCTGGACTCGGCCGCCGTGCAGCAGGCCTGCGCGCAAGCGGGCCCGGGTGCCCGGGTCGTCTCCACCCTCGGCAGCTTCCGTCAGCCGCAACCTGTGGATTATCAGGGCAACCGCCACGTCATCGACGCCATGGAGCAGACCGGGCTCACCCGCCTGCTGCTGGTGACCTCCCTCGGCTGCGGCGACAGCTGGCAATACCTGCCAGAGCGGGCGCGGGTAGCGTTTGGTCATGAGGTGCGTTTGAAGAGTCTGGCGGAGAGCTGGTTGCAGACCAGCGCGCTCGACTGGACCATCCTTAGGCCGGCCGGCTTGCAGGATGGCGAAGCCACCGGTCGCGCCGAGCTGAGCCAGGGCAAGGAGGTGCACGGCCTGGTGCGCCGCGCCGATGTGGCCATTCATGGCCTGCGCCTGCTGACCGATGAGGCTGCGCTGGGGCAGATCTACGCCATCGGCGATCCCGCGCTCCATCGCGCCTGACCCATCCACAACCCAATCCAGCGCCTAAAAAAACGGTCAGCCCAAGGGCTGACCGTTTCACACTCTGTAGCCGCCGCGTTATCTCGCCTGGTTGGCGGCCGTGTCACTGGCCACCTGGCTGGCAACCGGCAACGACTGCTGACGCCAGCGCAGCAGCAGGCAGGCGAGGCCGCCATGAAGCAGTGCCAGGCCCCAGAGCTGCCACCAGTAGCCCGACACCTGGTTGAACTCGGCCCCCATCTGGTTCAGGCGCAGGAATCCCTCTATGGCCGGCGTGCTCGGCACCCACTGGGCCAGCCAGTTCAGCGGCGCCGGAATGAGCTCCAGCGGCCAGATGAAGCCCGCCAGAAAAACCAGCGGCAACGAGGAGATGAGCACCACCTGGGTCGGCAGGTCGCGACGGGTAAACAGGGCCCCCAGCACCACCCCAAGCCAGGTGGTGGCAAGCAGGAAGGGCAGGATGAACAGCCACAAGGCGGCTGGCTCGGCGGTGCGGGCTATGCCGTAGTAGTCGAAGCAGAAGCCGAAGAAGTAGGTCACCGGCAGCACGAACAGCCCCCCCACCACCAGGGTGCGCGCCAGCAGCAGCGCCAGCACGGGCACCTGCTGCCAATAGCCGTGCTCCCCTCGCCCGCTTCGCTGGTTCTGGGTCGCCCCCAGAATGCCGGAGCCCATCAGCAGCACCTGGTGCAGGATCAGCACGAACACGGCGGGCACCACGTAGTTCACATAGCCCATGGTGGGGTTGAATACCGGCACCACATTGAGCCCGACTGCGTTCCAGCCCATGGCCGCCTGGGGCAGCGCCTCGCCGTGGCTCAGCAGCCGGGCCACCTTGACCTGAGCGGCCAGGGTGCCACCGGCCTGGGCCAGCCCCTCGGCTATGGTGCCGTAGACCAGGAAGTAAGAGGCATCCCCGGCGTAACCCAGGGTAACGCTCTTGCCCAGCATCAGGTCCCGGTAGAAGTGACGGGGAATGTGCAGTATGCCGCTCGCCTTGCCGGTCAGCAGCCACTGACGGGCCTCTTCCAGGCTGTCGACCCGAGCCACCAGTTTCACCTGCGCCGTGGCATCGGCCATGAACTCCAGCTGACGGGAGAGCTGGCTGCCGTCATCGTTGACCACCACTACCGCCTCCTCGCGAGGCAGCTGATGCAGATAGGGCTGCGGATAGAGGAAGGAGTAGAAGAGGACGCCGCCAAACAGGGTCAGCATGATGGCCCTGTCTGCCAGCAGGGTGCGCAACTCGAGACGCACCAGATCCCAGAATCCCATCATGACTTGGACGCCTCCTGGCTTCGGGCTGCAGTTGCCTGGGGTTGATAACGGCGCACCACCAGCAGCAGCGGCAGCAGGAACAGCAGCAGGGCGCCGAACTGGGGCAGGGCCGCCGTCAGCGGCTGGCCGTAGTTGGTCTGGCCTATCTGCAGCTCGACATAGTGGGAGATGGGCAAGAGGCTGCGCCAGAACTGGGCGACGTCCCCCATGGCGCTGACCGGGAAGGTGACCCCCATGAAGGCGAAGCCCGGCGCCGTGTAGGCACCGGCCAGCGACAGGGCGCGGGCCGGATCCCGGATGACACCGTAGAAGAAGGCCCCCATGCTGACGCAGGCGGCCGAGGCAAGCCCCAGTCCAAGCGTCAACACCAGCCAGCTCCCCTGCATGGGATAACCCAGCCCCTTGAACAGCAGCAGGCTCCACGCCAGCCCCCATCCCCACCCGATGAGAACATGGGGCAGCAGGGTTCGCCAGAGGCCAAACCAGACCCCTCTGGTGGTCCAATCCAGTCCCAGTCGATCGGTGCGAGCCAGGGCGTTGAGGCCATAGAGCACCACCAGGATCTGCCACACCGCGGGCAGCAGGGCGCTCAGCAGAAACTGGGCGTAGCTGGAGTTGATGTTGTAGAGCGCCGTCACCTGGCTCGCTATGGGCACCGACTGCCCAAAGGCCCCGGGAAGCGCCTTGCCATCGGCCATGGCTGCGAGCACGCCCACCTGGCCGTTGAGGGTACCCACCACCTGGGCCAGGGCCGAGTTGACCAGCTTGGCGATCAGGATGAACTGGCCGTTGTTGAACACCGTCACCTGCGGCTGGGTCCCCTCCCGGGCATCCCGCTCCAGGTGGTGGGGGATCACCACCAGGGCATAGATGTCACCCCCACGCAGCGCCCTGGCGCCCTCGTCTATGGCGTCAAACTGCTGCGCTATCTTGAGCCCGGCGGAGGCATCCAGCGAATAGGCGAGCTGTCGGGAGAGCGTGCTCCTGTCCAGATCCACCAGACCCACCTTGAGGTCGCGCGCCAGCCCCGCCGAGAAGATCCAGCACAAGAGCCCGATCAGCAGCAGCGGGATCCAGCTGATCAGGGCCCGGCTGAAGGGGTCTTGCCACAGCAGCCGCCATTCGCGTCCCATCAGAGTTCGACCAGCACGCTCATGCCAACCCGCAACCCTTCAACCGGTTGCAAGGGGCGCGCCTCCACCAGGAAGCTCTTCATGTCAAACCCCTGACGGGTGTCGGTGGCTCGCCAGGTGGCGAAGTCCCCCATCGCGGCCACATGGGTCACCTTGAAGCGCACCGTCTGATCGCCAAGGCCCGGGATGCGGGCATCAAACTCGGTGCCGACCGGGAAGCGGGGCAGCAGATCCTCGCGCACATGGAACTGGGCCCAGGCATCGCTCATATCGAGCAGGGTCACCACAGGGAAGCCTTGGGGCGCCAGCTCGCCGCTGCGCAGCAGCACCTGGGCGACCTCCCCCTCGTGCGGGCTGGCGATGCGAGTGTCCGCCAGATAGGCCTCCACCTCGGCCACCCCGCCTGCCGCCATCTTGGCCTGCTCCCGCGCCGCGATCTTGGTCTCCTCCCGCGCCCCTTCCAGGGTCATCTGATATTGCTGCCAGGCCATGCCTTCGCTGTACTTGGCCGCCTGCCAGGCCGTCCAGGCCTCGTCACGCTTTTGCAGCGGCATGACACCGTCCCGATGCAGACTGGCGATACGCTCATAGGTCTTGCCACGAAGCAGGGCAGCCGCCTTGGCTTGCTGCCACTGATCCTTGGCCGCGGCGATCTGCTGGGCCCGCGCCCCCTTCTCGGCCTCCTGCGCCATGGCGCCAGCGGCCGCCTGACCCGCCTTGGCCTGGCTCAGCTTGGCCTCGATCTCGGGGCTCGCCAGGGTGAACGCCAGCTGACCCTTGGCCAGTTGATCACCCTTCTTCACCAGCACCTCGTCAATGCGCCCCGCGACCTTGGAGGAGACCGAATACTGCTGCGCCTCTATCTGGCCCTGCAAGCGAACCGGCTCCGGCTGATAGGCAAGCCAGAAGCGCCAGCCCAGCCAGATGACCAGCAGCACCAGGGCAAGTGGTAGCAACCAAGGCTTGCCCTGGCTCATCTTCTTCTTGATGGGGGGATGACTCATGAATTCACCTCGGCAAAAGGGCGACCCTTGGCGGTCGAAACGGTGATGGAAAGATGGGCCTGCTGGGTCGAAGTCATGAATTCACCTCTATCGCCTGACCATGCTGATATTGATTGAAACTGTTCATCTGCCCCGAGAGCGCCAGCAGGCGGGCCAGGGAGACCACGTATTGATAGGCTGCCGCGGCGCGCTGGGTCTTGACCCCGGCCAGCTGGCTCTGGGCATCCACCACATCCAGGGAGGTGGAGAGCCCCTGGCCGAACGCCTTGTCCCGCAGCCGCACGTTCTCCTCGGCCAGGGCCTGGGTCGAGGAGAGGGCATGATACTCCTCCAGCCCCTGCGCCGCCTCGCGCCAGGTCTTCTCGACCAGCAATTCCAGATCCTGGCGGGTCTTGGCCTGCAGCAGATTGACCTGCAGCTCGGCACTCTTGGCCGCCTGCACCGTCTCGGAGCGGCCGTCGCGGCTCACCAGCGGCATGCTGACCCCGACCCCGACCAGCCAGTCCGGGGTGGTCTTGGACGCGATGGAGTCATCTTCATAGAGGTTGTAGTTGCCAAACAGGAACAGCTCGGGGGCATATTTTCCCTTCTCCAGCTTGATCATGCCCTGGGCCTGCTCCTTCTTGGCCGCCAGCAACTTGAGGCCGGGGTGTACAGACAGGGTCTCCTCCACGAAGGGGGTGAGCTGTGGCATCCCCTCGTTGATGAAGAGCCGGGTATTGGGCTCCGCCTGCTTGAGCTTGAGCATGTGGCCGAGCGCCAGCTGGGCTATCTCCAGGCTGCGCCGCGCCTTCTGGGTATCGATGCGTGCCCTGTCATAGGCCGACTGGGCGGAGAGTCGCTCGACCCGAGCTATCTGACCCTGGGCTTCGAGCTTCTTGGCATGATCCAGGTGGTGGGCCAGCCCCTGCTCGATCTCCTGCTTGGTCTGCACCACCTGGGCCGCCAGCACCACGCCGAAGTAAGTCTGGGAGAGGCTCTCGAAGGTGGACTGCTGCTTGAGTACCAGCAACTGCTGCGCCTCGCTCACCTGCGCCTGACGGATGTCCTGGGCCGCATCGATACGCCCGCCGGTGAACAGCGGCCACAGCATCTTGACCGAACTGGTCACCACGTTCTGCTTGGTGAGGGGAGTGACGAAGTCGCTGGGGCTGAGGTTGAGCGCCTGCATGACAGGGGCCAGCACCTTGCCAAACTCCGGGTGATTGGCGATGGGGTTGAGATCCAGCATGTCCAGTTCCATCGGCTGATCGAGGTGGGTATAGCTGGCTCCCAGATCCACCTTGGGCAGGTACATGGCCTTGGCCGCCTCGCGCAGCTGCTCTGCCCGCGCCACCCCGGCCTGCTCCGCCGCCAGCCCGTCATCCTGCTGGATGACCCTGCTCCAGGCCTCGGTGAAGCTGACGGTCTGCGCCTGGGCCGAGCCCAGCATGGCTCCCAGCAGGCCCGGGCAGAGCAATTTGATGAACCTTGACGTCATACATCCCCAATTTATGTTTGTAATAAAATTGTGTGGAGCCTTTGCTCGATTCAGGCTCGCTATCATAGCGTAAACAGGCGCCGGAAAGAGACTGTCAAATCACTGAGTCCCTCACTCATTTGACCCTGACGATGGTCCCAGACAATATGTCTGATTTTCAAGCACTCCTGAATTTGCAAGCCTTGGCGCGACGTTTTTTTCAGAAAAAAATGGCTGACGCTCAAATACTAACCTTTTCTCCTGACTAAAAAATGCGTAATATACGCCGCCCTAAGCCGATGGTAACCGTGGAATGCAGATAGGTCCCCACACGCTTGAAACTCCCTTGATCGTGGCCCCCATGGCCGGTGTAACAGACCGACCATTTCGTGAACTTTGTTTACGTTTGGGAGCCGGCATGGCCGTTTCCGAGATGCTGCTGGCCAACCCGGATGTCTGGGATACCCAGAAAACCAGGATGAGAATGGGCCACTCTGCCGAAACCGGACTGCGATCGGTCCAGATTGCCGGATCCGACCCAGAGATGATGGCGTTTGCTGCCCGCTACAACGTGGAGCAGGGCGCTCAGATCGTCGACATCAACATGGGATGTCCGGCAAAAAAAGTGAATAAAAAGTTGGCAGGCTCCGCCCTGTTGCGCCAACCCGATCTGGTCAGAACCATCTGCCAGGCCGTGGTAAATGCAGTAGAGGTCCCTGTCACCTTGAAGATCCGCACAGGATGGGATCCGGATAACCGCAATGGCGAGGAGATCGCCCGAATCGCCGAAGATTGCGGTATCGCGGCCCTTGCCGTGCATGGTCGTACCCGTGCCTGCCTCTACCGGGGCGAAGCGGAGTACGACACTATCAGGGCGATTAAGCAGGCCGTATCGATTCCTGTTGTCGCCAATGGCGACATAGACAGCCCGGAGAAGGCCCGGTATGTCCTCGACTATACCGGCGTCGACGCCGTGATGATCGGCCGTGCTGCGCAAGGACGACCCTGGATTTTCCGGGAAATCCGTCATTTTCTTGAGACGGGCACCAAGCTGCCGCCTCCCGACAGGGAAGAGGTTCGCACCCTGATGAACGAGCATGTTACCAACCTGCACCAGTTTTACGGTGCATATCTGGGAGCGCGCATTGCCCGTAAACACGTGGGCTGGTATCTGGATGAAGAAGAGACGGGCCGAGAATTCCGTAAGCACTTCAATGCCCTGGATTGTGCAGACGCACAGTTGAACGCGCTTGAAATGTATTTCGATGGATTAGGTTAACGCATAACTAAAGAGCCGACCGAATATGTTCGAACAAACCCTGACTTCTGATGCATTGGTAACAACTACTCACAATCACGCTGCCGAGCCGACCCAGCGCCCCCTGCGTGACTCTGTGCAACAGGCCCTGCGTAACTACCTGGCCCAGTTGAACGGTCAGGAAGTGATTGATCTGTACGATATGGTTCTCTCCGAAGTCGAAGCCCCCATGCTGGACGTGATCATGCAGTACACCCGTGGTAACCAGACTCGCGCCGCCGTGATGATGGGCATCAACCGCGGCACCCTGCGCAAGAAACTCAAGCGCTACGGCATGAACTGATTTCAGTCATCCTGCTGCAGTGCAGATAAAGGCGTATCCCAGCGATGGGATACGCCTTTTTCTATGGCCGGTTTTCCTGGCAGCGCCTTACTCCGCGGCCAGCTTGATGCCGAGCCCCACGAACAGCCCCCCCATCAGGCGATTGAGCCAGCATCCCAGCCGGGCAGGCAGGCGCACCTTGCGACTCGCATAGGCGGTCGAGAAGGCCAGCAGGTGGCACCAGATCATCCCGTTGAGGTTGAAGATGCAGCCCAGCACGATAAACGCCAGCGCCTTCTGCGGCGCATCGGGGGCGATGAACTGAGGCACAAAGGCGAGGAAGAACAGGGCTACCTTGGGGTTGAGCACATTGGTGAGCAACCCTTGCCGAAAGATCCGCCCATAGGAGAGCGCTGGCAGCGATACTGCGGGTTCGCTCGCGACAGGTGAGCTTGCGTCTTGCCTGAGCAGGGAAATCCCCAGATAGACCAGATAGAGCGCCCCCATCAGCTTGATGACGGCGAACAGCTCGGCAGAGGCACTCAGCAGAGCCGACAGTCCCAGCGCCGCAGCCAGCACGTGCACCATGGTGCCCGTTCCTATGCCCAGTGCGGCCACCGAGCCCGCTCGCCAGCCTTGCGAGCCACTGCGCAGCATGATGAGCAGGGAGTCCGGCCCCGGCATCATGTTCAGCAGCAGCCCGGATACGATAAACAACGCCAGATCGTGGATCCCCAACATACACAGCTCCCTTGCCGATGAAACTCACAGTCTATGGATCCAGCCCGCCTTGTCACTCCCCCGTTACGGCAATAGTGAACATAGGCAGGAGGCATAGCCAGTGGCTGTCAGGGTTGGCGAAGAGAGTAGAAGAGTCGAAAGGTAAGCAAGTGGGTAAACAACCGGACATTTATCTGGGGCAGATGACCCTGACATCCTCTGGACCATCAGTAAATCGGTGCTGAAGCACAGAATGTCAGGCAATAAAAAACCCCGCTCAGTGAGCGGGGTTTCTTGTATTGGGTGCCTGGCAGTGTCCTACTCTCGCATGGCGAATGCCACACTACCATCGGCGCTACCGCGTTTC
>NZ_JBGLQX010000039.1:0-23732 GCF_041403065.1 Aeromonas sp. S16(2024)
ACTTTGCATCGAGCGCACCACGAAGCGCTGGTTATTTTGCTGCTTGTAGCGCAGGTATTCGTAGATATCCGCTTCCCGGTCACAGACCGAGATAACGTTGGCCATGGTGCTACCAAGCCGGGTGGCGAGTGTTTTGGCGGCTTGCTCCCATTTGTAGCTCTCTTTCTCCTCATAGGGGCGGGTGGCGTGTTGTCGACTCTGCCCTCGTTTGCTGACATCGCGGGTCCAGATTTGCTGGGCGGCCAAGCCCACTACCTTGCGCTCGTGCGGCGCGAACAGCAGCACGGAGTGAGCCAGCAGGGCGCGACTGCTGCCCTGGTTGGTGTGGCCCAGCTGGTCTTTGACACTGGCATGATTGAAGGTAAGGGCCGTGGTGTCTTCCAGTGCCAGCAAGAGGGAATGGTCTCTGGCATGGGCGGCGGTGACGGCAAAGCCGGCGTTGGCAATGGCCTCGGCACTGAGATGTGGGCTGCGAATGAAACGGTATGCGCCTTCCATATCAGCAGGTGAGAGGGGAAGGTGTGACACGCAATCTCCTGGTTGGTGAGCAAGGGCAGTGGCGAGGGCAACCAGCCTTCTGGTGCGTCTTGGGTCGTTGAGGTTGGCGTGACCAAACTGTGCCTGCGCCCATTGCGCCGGTTGAGTGAAGGGCATGTTAGAACCAGAGGGAGAGTGATGAAAGGTTCAGATCACGCAATGGGAGATAAGTTCAAAAAAAATCCCCAAGCGATGCTTGGGGATTGTTGTATAAGAGACAGCCCCGAGGTGCCCTTTCGCCTTGTCATGCCCCTCGGCGCGTCTCCGCCAGCAGGGTATGGGCTATGGTGCGCATCCCCAGGGTGTTGGCCCCGGGGGCCCAGAGGTTGTCACCGTTCTCGCTGAAACAGGCGGCAAGATCCACGTGCAGCCAGCCCCGCCCTTCATTGCCGACGAAGCGGGAGAGGAAACCCGCCGCGTTGGAGGCGCCGCCCGGGCCACCGCCCGGCACCGGACGGCTGTTGGCCGTATCGGCGTAGTGGGACGGGCACTGCTGGCGGTGCCAGGGCTCGAGCGGCAGCGGCCAGGCCGGCTCCTGCTCCGCATCCGAATAGGCCATGGCGCGGCTCACCAGCCCCTTGTCCAGACCAAACAGGGCGTTGTAGCGTCCCCCCAGCGCCATCACGGCGGCCCCCGTCAGGGTGGCGGCGTCTATGATGAGGGGCGCGCCGGATTCACCGGCGAGCTGCAGGCCGTCCGCCAGCACCAGGCGCCCTTCGGCGTCTGTGTTGACGATTTCGACCGTGGTGCCGTTCTTGTAGGTGAGGATGTCACCCAGCTTGTAGGCATGGCCGGAGACCAGGTTCTCGGCGCAGCAGAGGATGAGCTTCACCCGCTTGTCGAGGCCGCGCAGTATGGCCAGCGCCAGGGCGCCGGTGACGATGGCCGCCCCTCCCATGTCATGCTTCATGGTGAGCATGCCCTGGGAGGTTTTCATGGAGTAGCCGCCGGAGTCGAAGGTGATGCCTTTGCCCACCAGGGCCGCCGCCACGGGGGCGTTGCGATCCCCGGTGGGGTTGTAGTCCAGCTCCAGCATCACGGGTTCGCGATCGCTGCCGCGGCCAACCTGGTAGAGACCGACCCAACCCGCCTGTTGCAGCGCCTCCCCCTTGAGGATGCGATGACTGATCCTGTCCGGCGCCAGCTCGGTGATGAAGGCCGCCGCCTCCACCGCCAGCTCCAGCGGCCCCAGCTGCTCCGGGGTGGCATTGGTCATCTCGCGCACCCAGCGCCCGCACAGCCAGCGCGCCTCCAGCTCCTCCCTGTCCTCTTCGGACGAGGTCGCCCACTGCAGCTCCACCTCTGCCTTGGGGGTCTGCAGCCCCTGGGCGAAGGCCCACTGCTGCTCGCGCTCCCAGTGACCGCACAGGGCGACCTTCTGGATCCCCTGACCACAGAGGCGGCGGGCCGCCTGCTGGATGTCCAGCAGGGGGGACGCCGTCACCAGGTGGATCACCATGCCGTCAGGGCGATGGGAGAGCAGCGCCCCCTCTCCCCACTCGGGGGCGGCAAATTCACGGCTCAGCCAGATATTCATTCACACACCTCCTGCAGCCAGCGGGCGATGGTTCTCAGACCGTGCCCCTTGGCGCCGGTCGCCCACAGCTCGTTGCCGGACTTTTGATAGGAGGCGGCAAGATCCAGGTGCACCCAGCCCTTGCCCTCGTCACGGACGAAGCGCGACAGGAAAGCGGCCGCCGTGGTGGCACCGGCGGTGCCTTCGGCGGAGGCCACGTTGCCCAGCTCGGCGAAGGCCGAGGTGAGCTGCCCCACATGCCAGGGTTCCAGCGGCAGGGGCCAGGCCTTCTCCTGCTCGGCTTTGGCGGCGGCCAGGGCGCGCTGTTGCTCCCGATCGTCTAAGGCAAACACGGCGTTGTAGTCGCGGCCCAGCGCCGTCTTGGCGGCGCCGGTCAGGGTGGCGGCATCGAGAATGTGGGCGGCGCCGCTGTCGGAGGCTGCCAGCAGGCCATCGGCCAGCACCAGGCGCCCTTCGGCGTCAGTGTTCTGGATCTCCACCGAGATGCCGTTCTTGTAGGTGAGGATGTCGCCGAGCTTGAAGGCGTGGCCTGAGACCAGGTTCTCGGCGCAGCAGAGGATGAGCTTCACCCGCTTGTCGAGGCCGCGGCTGATGGCGAGCGCCAGGGCGCCGGTCACCATGGCGGCCCCGCCCATATCGGACTTCATCGGCAGCATGTTGTCGGAGGACTTCATGGAGTAGCCACCGGAGTCGAAGGTGATGCCCTTGCCCACCAGGGCCGCCACCACGGGGGCGTTGCGATCCCCGGTGGGGTTGTAGTCCAGCTCCAGCAGCACGGGCTCGCGCTCGCTGCCGCGGCCCACCGACCAGATCCCGATATGGCCGGCCTCCCGCAGAGCTTCGCCTGCGGTGATGCGGGCGGTGACCTGATCGCCACCCAGGCCGCGGATCAGCAGCAGGGCGGACTCTGCCAGGCTCATGGGGTAGATCTCCTCCGGGCAACCGTTGGTCACTTCGCGCACCCAGCGGGTCGCCTTGACGAGGGCCTCCAGCTCGCGGGCATCCGCCGCGCTCTGCTCGCCGAAGTCCAGTTCACGCTGCCCCTTGGCGGCATAGAAGCCCTGGGCGAAGGCGTAACGACGCTCCAGATCCCAGCCCTCACCGGCCAGGCTCACCCGCTTGATGCCACTCGATTCGAGGCGGCGGGCTGCCCGCTGTATGGTGCGCAAGGCATCCTGCTGCTGGGCGGTGGCGCCCAGGTGGATCAGGGTCTCATCACCGCTGAAACTGAGCAGGGCGCCTTCACCCCAGACGGCGGCAGCGGCCTGGGCGGATAACAGTACCTTCATCATGTCAGCCATCTTCTCTTGCTTCCTTTTTTCTTGGCACGATTCATTAACAACGCGGGGTAACGGAGACAAAAAAGGCCGTTCCCCCGAGGGGTACGGCCTTCACCATATCATCACTGCACCATGGGATGCTGCACGCGCAATTCACTCATGTGTAATTAGCGGGTCAATCAATGACGCTCGGAGGCGAGGTTGATGGTGTACTTGGGCAGCTCCACCACCAGATCCTCGTCCGCCAGACGGGCCTGGCAACTCAGGCGGGATTCCGGCTCCAGTCCCCATGCCTTGTCCAGCATGTCGTCTTCCAGCTCATCGCTCGGCTCGAGGGAGTCAAAGCCCTCCCGCACCACGCAGTGGCAGGTGGTACAGGCACAGGACTTCTCGCAGGCATGCTCAATCTCGATGCCGTTGCGCAGGGCGATGTCCAGTATGGTCTCACCGCTCGCGCCCTCGAGGGCGGCGCCGTCCGGACAGAGTTCGGGGTGAGGCAGAATGATCAGTTTGGGCATATTACACCTTGTTGACGTTTTGGCCGGTCAGCACCTTGCGAATGGACGCATCCATGCGACGGGCCGCAAACTCGCCACTGACGGCATCCGCCGCCTCGATGGCATCTTTGATTTGATTGGTTGTGCCGGTGGCACGCATGGCCAGCAGATGAGTGATCGCGGTGTCGATCTCGGCACGTTCGGCGGCATTGAGCAGCGCTTCGCCATCGGCGGCCAGCGCCGCATTGAGGCTCTCCACCACCCGATCGGCTTCGACCTGCTGCTCCGCCAGCATGCGGGCATCCATGTCCTGCTGGGCATTGGCGATGGAGGCGCTCAGCATGCTGAGGATGTCCTCTTCCGCCAAGCCATAGGAGGGCTTGACCTGGATCTCCGCCTGCACGCCGGAGGATTTTTCCATGGCGCTGACCGACAGCAGTCCGTCCGCATCCACCTGGAAGGTGACGCGAATGTGGGCGGCGCCGGCCGCCATGGGCGGAATACCGGTCAGGGTGAAGCGGGCCAGGGAGCGGCAATCCGCCACCAGCTCGCGCTCTCCCTGCACCACGTGGATGGCCATGGCAGTCTGGCCATCCTTGAAGGTGGTGAACTCCTGGGCGCGGGCCACCGGTATGGTGGTGTTGCGCGGGATCACCTTCTCGGCAAGCCCTCCCATGGTCTCAAGACCGAGAGAGAGCGGGATCACGTCCAGCAGCAGCATCTCGGCATCGGGCTTGTTGCCCACCAGGATGTCGGCCTGGATGGCGGCGCCGATGGCCACCACCTTGTCCGGATCTATGCTGGTCAAGGGCGTACGCTGGAAGAACTCCCCCACCTGCTCGCGCACCAGCGGCACCCGGGTGGAGCCCCCCACCATCACCACTTCCAGCACTTCCACCTGCTCGAGCCCCGCATCGCGCAGGGCGCGGCGGCAGGCCAGCAGGGTGCGCTTGACCAGCGGCAGGATGAGCTCGTCGAACTGGCTGCGGCTCACCTCCCCCTGCCAGCCGGCAAAGGTGCAGGAAACGCGGTCGGCATCGGTCAGGCCGTGCTTGACCGCCGCCGCCACGTCCAGCAGCTCGCGCTGGGTGCGGGCATCGAGCTGGCCGCTCAGGCCGGCTTGCGCCTTGATCCAGTCCGCCAGCAGGTGATCGAAGTCATCGCCTCCCAGCGCCGAGTCGCCGCCGGTGGCCATCACCTCGAACACCCCGCGATGCAGACGCAGGATGGAGATATCGAAGGTGCCGCCACCGAGGTCATAGACGGCGATCACCCCTTCCTGACCGGAGTCGAGGCCGTAGGCGATGGCGGCGGCGGTGGGCTCGTTGAGCAACCGCAGCACGTGCAGGCCGGCCAGCCGGGCCGCATCCTTGGTGCCCTGGCGCTGGGCGTCGTCGAAATAGGCGGGCACTGTGATGACCACGCCGTCGAGATCGCCGCCTAAGGAGGCTACGCCGCGCTCGGCCAGTTTTTTCAGGATCTCGGCCGAGACCTGCACCGGATTGACCAGCCCCTGGCGGGTCTGGATCTGGGGCATGCCGTTGTCGGCGGCCACGAACTCGTAAGGCTGCTGACGGGTATCCATGTCGGCCAGCGCCTTGCCCATCATCCGTTTGACCGAAACGATGGTGTTGTGGGGATCGAGGGCGGCTTCGCGCTTGGCGTCAAAGCCCACCCTGATGGCGGCGGCCTGGCCAGCTTGATAGTGCACCACAGAGGGCAGCAGATCGCGCCCCTGCTCGTCACACAGGGTGTCGGCCTGGCCGCTGCGCACTGCCGCGACCAGGGAGTTGGTGGTGCCGAGATCGATGCCTACGGCACGTTTGTGCTGATGAGGTGCGGCGCTCTGGCCGGGCTCGGCGATTTGCAGTAATGCCATGGGTAATCACAATTCCAGCGTTAGAGGGTCAAGACTCGAACAGCGAGTCTTCGAATCGTTCCAGCTCCTCGAGGAGCTTGTCGACAAACTTGAGTTTGCGCACGCAGTCGGCCGCCGCCAGATCTTCACCGGCGGTGAGGGCATCGGTCAGCCGTTGCATCAGAGACTGGTGATCATGCCTGATCTCGCGACGAAAATCTTCGATGGCACGCTCAGGACTCGCTTCTCCTTTCAACTCGGCCAGGCGCTCGCGCCACTCCAGCTGTTGCATCAGGAAAGAGGTGTCTTGCAGGGTCTGTTGCTCGCCTCGAATGTCGGTGCCGCGCAGGGAGAGCAGGTATTCGGCTCGGCGCAGGGGGGACTTGAGGGTGGTGAAGGCATCGTTGATCTGGGCGGCACGCTGCACCGCGGCCAACTGCTCCCGCTCGGGGGCGGTGGCAAAACGATCGGGGTGAAACCGGGTTTGCAACTGGCGGTAGGTGTCTGCCAGCTGGCGGGTATCGAGCTCGAAGCCCTCTGCCAGCCCGAACAGCTCGAAATGATTCATTCTGTGTCCTCAGACTCGAAGGCTACTGCCTTGCTCACCATCCATCTTGAACGGCAAAGCCGGCAGCAGGCTGCCGGTTTCATCGATTAGACGCTGAAGCTCTCGCCACAACCGCACTCGCCCTTGGCGTTAGGGTTGTTGAACTGGAAGCCCTCGTTGAGGCCCTCCTTGACGAAGTCAAGCTCGGTGCCATCCAGATGGATCAGGCTCTTGGCATCGACGATGATCTTGACACCGTTCTGCTCGAACACCTGATCCTCAGCGGCCAGCTCATCCACAAACTCGAGCACATAGGCAAGGCCAGAACAGCCGGTGGTCTTAACGCCGAGGCGCAGGCCTATGCCCTTGCCCCGGTTGGTTATAAAAGAGGAAACCCGTGCCGCTGCGGCATCTGTCATGGTAATGGCCATACTGCTCTCCGGACCTTAGAGACCTTTCTTCTGCTTGTAATCGGCGATGGCGGCCTTGATGGCATCCTCCGCCAGAATGGAGCAGTGGATCTTCACCGGTGGCAGGGCCAGCTCTTCGGCGATGTCGGTGTTCTTGATCCCAGCGGCTTCGTCCAGGGTCTTGCCCTTGACCCACTCGGTCACCAGGGAGCTGGAGGCGATGGCGGAGCCACAGCCGTAGGTCTTGAACTTGGCGTCTTCGATGATGCCGTCGTCGCTGATCTTCAGTTGCAGCTTCATCACGTCGCCACAGGCCGGGGCGCCGACCATGCCGGTCGCGATGCTGGGGTCGTTCTTGTCAAAACCACCGACGTTGCGGGGATTCTCGTAGTGGTCGATTACTTTTTCACTGTAAGCCATATCTAACTCCTGCTAATTCCGTTGTTCACCAAACACTTGCCACGCTGGCAAGGATCAGTGATGTGCCCATTCGACCGTGTTCAGATCGACGCCGTCCTTGAACATCTCCCACAGGGGGGACATCTCGCGCAGACGACCGATGGAGTCGCAGATGAGCTTGATTGCGTAGTCGATCTCTTCCTCTGTGGTGAAGCGACCGATGCTGAAACGAATGGAGCTGTGTGCCAGCTCGTCGTTCAGGCCCAGGGCGCGCAGCACGTAGGAAGGCTCGAGGCTGGCCGAGGTACAGGCCGAACCGGAAGAGACCGCCAGATCCTTCAGCGCCATGATGAGGGATTCCCCTTCCACATAGGCGAAGCTGACGTTCAGGTTACCCGGGACACGCTGGTCCAGGGAGCCGTTGATATAGACTTCTTCGATGTTCTTGATGCCGTCCCACAGACGCTGACGCAGGGCCATGATGTGCTGGCTCTCGCTCGCCATCTCTTCCTTGGCGATGCGGAAGGCCTCGCCCATGCCGACGATCTGGTGGGTCGCCAAGGTGCCGGAACGCATGCCGCGCTCATGGCCACCACCGTGCATCTGGGCTTCCAGGCGCACCCGCGGCTTGCGGCGCACGTACAGGGCACCTATGCCTTTGGGGCCGTATACCTTGTGGGCGGACATGGAGAGCAGATCCACTTTCAGCGCTTCCACGTCCACCGGGATCTTGCCCACGCTCTGGACCGCGTCCACGTGCAGCAGGATCTTGCGGGAGCGGCACAGCTCGCCGATGGCTTTGATGTCTTGCACCACGCCGATCTCGTTGTTGACGTGCATGATGCTGACCAGGATGGTGTCATCGCGCAGGGCACCTTCGATCTGCTCCAGGGTGAACAGGCCGCTGGGCATCGGCTCGAGGTAGGTCACCTCGTAACCTTCACGCTCCAGCTGACGGCAGGTGTCGAGCACCGCCTTGTGTTCGGTCTTGGAGGTGATGATGTGCTTGCCCTTGCCAGCATAGAAGTGGGCTATGCCCTTGATGGCCAGGTTGTTTGATTCGGTCGCGCCGGAGGTGAAGACGATCTCGCGAGGATCTGCACCAATCAGCTCTGCCACTTGATTACGGGCCAGGTCCACCGCCTCTTCGGCCTGCCAGCCGAAACGGTGAGAGCGGGAGGCAGGATTGCCAAACAGGCCGTCCATGGTGAGGCACTGCATCATTTTTTCTGCGACACGCGGGTCCACCGGACAGGTTGCCGAATAATCAAGGTAAATAGGCAGTTTCATGTTTTTCTCCGTTACGACGGGGTCACACAGCGACTCGTCGTGGAAAGCACGTTTATAGTTGGACTTTCAAGCTCACATCACCGCGTTCTGCCCGGTCAACCAGGGACAACACGGTCTTCATTTGTTCATCTTGCTTGCCGGCGATGCGGCGCACATCGGCCTGGCCGACCAGCTCCGCCAGGGTGATGTCCCCCAGGAAACTGGAAATGCGCTCGCTCAAGTCACGCCACAGGGAGTGGGTCAGACACTGGGTACCGCCATGGCAGCCACCCTTGCCGAGACACTTGGTCGCATCGACCGACTCATCGACCGCGGTGATCACCTGACCTACCGAGATCTCGTCAGGGGCCAGGCCGAGGCGATAACCGCCGCCCGGGCCGCGCACGCTGCTCACCAGTCCATGCTTGCGCAGACGGGCAAACAGTTGTTCCAGATAGGACAAGGAGATGCCCTGGCGCTCTGAAATATCAGCCAGGGGAACAGGCCCCTGCTCTGCATGCAACGCCACGTCTAGCATGGCTGTCACAGCGTAACGTCCTTTTGAGGTCAGTCTCATATGCCTTACCGTCTTGCGAACAAATCAATATGGGCACATGGTCACATACCCGACTAAAACAGTCAAGTATATGCTTGAGTAAATCAGTCGGGATTAATCCTGTGGCCGGGCTTTCTGCACCGAGGTGAGAATGCCCCGCAGGATATTCAATTCAACCACTTCCGGCCGGGCGCGATTGAACAGACGACGCAGCTTGCTCATCACATGACCGGGGTGATCATCGGCAATGAACCCTGTCTTCTGCAGGGTCTGCTCCAGGTGCAGATAGAAGCCTTCCAGCTGCTGGGCGCTGGGATAATCGGCCCGCTCCGCCTCTGCCGCCGTATCAGTTTCCTGAGTCTCCAGCCAGTGCATCCGCACCTCGTAGCAGAGGGTCTGCACCGCCATGGCCAGATTGAGGGAGCTGTAGTCGGGATTGGCCGGGATGGCCACGTGGTAGTGGCACTTTTGCAGCTCGTCGTTGGTGAGGCCGGTGCGTTCACGGCCAAACACCAGGGCGACCGGGTGCGTCACCCCTTCCGTCACCAGCTTCTCGCCCGCTGCGCGGGGATCCAGCATGGGCCAGCTCAGGGTGCGGGATCGGGCACTGGTGCCGATGACCAGGCCGCAATCGGCGATGGCGTCGTCCAGCGTCGGAACTATGCGGGCATTGACCAACACATCGCTCGCCCCCGCCGCCAGGGCGATGGCATCATCATCTGGCAAGGCTTGCGGATCAACCAACACCAGCTGCGTCAGCCCCATGGTCTTCATGGCTCTCGCCGCAGACCCCATGTTGCCGGTGTGAGAGGTGTTTACCAACACGATACGAATCTGATCCAACATGCCGAGTCAATCTTCAGTCAAAAATGGCGCGCAATTGTAACATAACCAATCGCTATTTTGGCACCGCTTCTGACCCTGCATTTCAGAACAAAAGTGGTGGCTCGTATAACCAACCGGCCTGAAGGCGGGAAAAGGGAGGGCTAACCTTAGAGGGTCAAGCTGCATTACCCGGAGTCACCCTCTCATGCTTCCCCCCTGGATCTATGAACAACTGCCGCTGCTTTACCTGCTGCTCTCCGCCGTGCTGTGGTTCTTTGCCCACTCCCCGTTGCTCTGGCTAGCGGCAACCCTGCTGTTTGCCGTGGGTGCCCTCATCTGGATGATGCGCTCCAACTACAGGCGCACCGATCTGGTCATCTATCCCGCCAAGCGCTGGCTGCAACCGGAGTGGTACTACGAGGCCCTGCCTTTCCTGTGGCTGGCGCTCGGGCTGGTGCTGCTGCGCCTGCCTGACACCACGGGCCTGCTCGCCCTGCTCCCCTGCCTTTGGGCTGGTCGCTGCCTGTGGGCCCGGCGGCGTCACCGCCACCATACCCGGGGCCTGGCCCTGCAGCTGAGACGCGGCTCAGGCCATAGACGCGGGCAGCGGATCCTGCGCTGATTGCACCCGCGCTATCAGGGTGGCCAGATCCATCAGGGGATATTTCATCAGCCCGGGCAGTCCATCGAGATCCAGGCTGTCCATCAGGTTCTTCACCTCGAGGCCCAGCTCGGTATCCCCTTCTATCTTCAACCTGCGCTGGAAGAAGAGGGAGTCCGGATCCTCCTTGCGACCGGCAATCAGGATGAGATCCTGGCTGCTGCCGCTGAAGCAGACATCGGCTCGCTCGCATTCACGGGCCACCACCAGTTTTCCCTCTCGCTCGCTGACGAACCAGCAGAGCTCGAGATCCGACACCTCGACTTTGAGCCACTTGCCCGCCAGGAAGGCGAAATCCCCGTCCAAGATGGCTTCCTTGAACGCCTGCGCCAGCAAGGCCTCCATCAGGTTTTGCTGCAGGGTGAAGGGCACCAGCTTGAGGGGATGACGCAAGAGACGAGGGGCCTGTTCGATCAGGCGGCGTTGCAGTTGTTGAAACACGATGAACTCCCAGTTTTTTGCCCATTCAAACACAGTGCAATTATCAGGATCCTGTTGAAAATCAAACTTGTGCCCACTTACCTCAAGAAGGGTAAAGCCACCTAAAGCTGCCTCAGGTCAAAAAGCGGGGGGCCAAGCCTGCATACAATCGGGCCACTTTTTGCATTTTTGCCCTCTCGGAGCGTACCCGATGGAATTACTCTGCCCGGCAGGCAGCCTGCCGGCCCTGAAGACGGCCGTGGATAACGGGGCCGATGCCGTCTATATCGGCTTCAAGGATGACACCAATGCCCGCCACTTCGCCGGGCTCAACTTCACGGACAGCAAGCTGGAAAGAGCGGTGGATTATGTGCACCGGCACGGCCGCAAGCTGCACATCGCCATCAACACCTTCGCCCACCCGGGCTCGGATGCCAGATGGAAGCAGGCGGTGGACAGAGGGGTGGCGCTCGGTGCCGATGCCCTGATCATCGCCGATCTCGCCGTGCTGGATTACGCCAGCCGCCACCATCCCGACATGGAGCTCCATGTCTCGGTCCAGGCCAGCGCCACCAACGCCGCCGCCATCCGCTTCTACCAGCAGCACTTCAACGTCGGCCGGGTGGTGCTGCCACGGGTGCTCTCCATGCACCAGGTCAGGCAGCTGGCCCGCGAGACCGACGTCGGCCTCGAGGTGTTCGCCTTCGGCAGCCTCTGCATCATGGCGGAGGGGCGCTGCTATCTCTCCTCCTACATGACGGGCGAGAGCCCCAATACCGTGGGCGCCTGCTCCCCCGCCAAGTTCGTGCGCTGGGAGGAGACCCCCCGCGGTCTCGAATCCCGTCTCAACGAGGTGCTGATCGATCGCTACGGCCCGGGGGAAAACGCCGGCTACCCGACCCTGTGCAAGGGGCGTTTCGAGGTGGATGGCCAGACCTATCACGCCCTGGAGGAGCCCACCAGTCTCAACACGCTTGGCCTCTTGCCCGAGCTGTTCCAGACAGGGATCCAGTCGGTCAAGATCGAGGGCCGCCAGCGCAGCCCCGCCTATGTGGAGCAGGTGACCCGGGTCTGGCGCGCCGCCATCGACGCCTATCAGGCCAACCCCGACGCCTATCAGGTCAAAGCTGAGTGGGATGCCCAGCTTGCCCGCGTCTCCGAGGGAAGCCAGACCACCCTCGGCGCCTATCATCGCCAGTGGCAATAAAAGGAGCACATCATGCAATTCTCTCTCGGGCCCCTGCTCTTCTACTGGCCCAAGGCCGATACCCAGGCCTTCTATGAGGCGGCGGCGCAGAGCCAGGCCGACATCATCTATCTGGGCGAGACGGTGTGCAGCAAGCGCCGCGAACTGAAAGGGGATGACTGGATTGCCCTGGCCCGCCAGGTGGCGAGCTCGGGCAAGCAGGCCGTGCTCTCCACCCTGGCGCTGATCTCGGCGCCGTCGGAGCTCAAGGAGGTCAAGCGGCTGGTCGACAACGGCGATCTCATGATCGAGGCCAACGATCTCGGCGCCGTTCAGCTCGCACGGGAGGCGGGGCTGCCCTTCGTGTGCGGCCCCGCCATCAATGCCTACAACGCCGAGGTGCTGCGCATGCTGCTTAAAAATGGGATGCGGCGCTGGGTAATGCCGGTGGAGCTCTCCCGCGACTGGCTGGTGCAGCTCAGCCAGGATCTGGGGCCGGCCCGCCAGCAGTTCGAGGTGGAGGTGTTCGCCTACGGCCACCTGCCGCTGGCATATTCGGCGCGCTGCTTCACCGCCCGCTCCCTCGACAAGCCCAAGGACAACTGCGAGCTCGCCTGCATCCACTACCCCACAGGGCGCCTCGCCAGCAGCCGCGAGGGGCAGAAGGTGTTCAATCTCAACGGTATCCAGACCCAGTCCGGCTACTGCTACAACCTCGGCAACGAGCTCGAAGGCATGGCGGGACTGGTGGATGTGGTACGCCTCTCCCCCGAAGGGATGGAGACACTCGACATGCTGGCCAGTTTCAAGGCCAACCAGCAGGGTCAGGCACCGCTGCCCCTGCAGCAGGAGCGGGACTGCAACGGTTACTGGCGCCAGATCCCCGGCATGAGCCTGGTGGAGTAACCCCCGCATCCCCAGCAGCAGACAGCAAAAAGGCCTCATCAAGAGGCCTTTTTCACGGAGGGCCTAAGCCCTCTCACGCTTTGCTGCTTTTGCCCTGGGCACCCGGCGGCAAGGGTTTACGCGCCATCAGCTCCAGCTCGAGCAGGGCATAGCGATGCTCGATGAAGTCATAGACGTTGTTGGCCAGCGCCAGCTTGAAGTAGCTGATGGCTTCCTTGCGGTTGCCCTTGGCCAGCTCGAACTTGCCGAGGTAGAAGTAGGTCTCGCACAGGCGCTCGGCGAGCTCCCGGTTATCCTTCACCCCTTTCACCACGTTGCCCATCAGCTGGGTGGCGTTGATCTCGCCGGTATAGAGGCGGACCAGATCCCAGTTCCAGGCGTCGTCGTCATACTTGTTCAGCCGCTCACGCATCCGGCTCATGGCCGCCGGCCCGTTGAGCTTCTGCTCGGCCAGATAGAGCCAGATCACCCGGTAGGGATCTTCCGGCTGCGCCTCGTAGAAACGCTTCATGTCGGCGGTGGCCAGCTCGGGCCTGTTGCCGTAATAGAGCGCTATGCCACGGTTGAGGTAGGCGTAATCGTAATCCGGGGCGAGCTCGAGTGCCGAGTCGAATGCCTCATAGGCCTCGTCATAGTTCTGTTGTTGAACCAGATAGACACCGATGAAGTTGTAAGCCTCGGCAAAGTCGGGCTTCTCCCGCAGGGCACGGTTGAAGTCGAGCCGAGCGAGGGAACGAAGGCCAACACGGTCAAACACCACGGCACGCTCATAGAAGAGTTCGGCGCGCTGTTCGGTGGTCAATTCCATTTCACTGAGCATCTGCCCGAGTCGCGCCAAGGCCAACTCGCTCTGGTAGGAGACCTGCAAGGGGGTCGCCAATACCAGTGAAGCGGGTTGCGGCTTGGGAACTTGAGGCGCTGTAACCTGACTGCTACTGCTGCATCCCCACATGGGGAGCAACAACAGGATACCGGTGAGGTATCCAATCCCTATCCTGACGTTCAATGAACACTCCGACGCTTACGCTTGACCCCGCATATGGTAAAGGTCAACCGGCCTTTTGTCATGTGGCGCAACCCCTATCCCTCAAATAAATCAGGATTCGACAGGGTATCCGGCGTCACGCCAACCACGAAAGCCTCCATCGACGCTGACCACCCGGGAATACCCCATCTTCTGCAGGTTGTCCGCCGCCAGAATGGAGCGAAATCCGCCACCACAATAGAGGTAGAGCTCGGTGTCGAGATCGGGATAACGGGTCTCGATGTCCCGCTCCATCACCCCGCGGCCCAGGTGCTCGGCCCCCGGCAGGTGCCCTGTCGCCCACTCGTTATCTTCGCGCACGTCGATCAGGTGAAAATCACGGCCTTCTTCCTGCCAGCGCCTGATCTGGTGCACGTCGGTTTCCCGTATCTGCGGGCGAATGGCCTCTACCAGGGCCAGAAAACGGGGATTGTGTTGCATGGCTTGCTCCTTGCATTAATGAGGATGGGTGCTGGGGAGCATCATGACTCAAGCGCCCCCCAAGAGAAAGGGCGCCTTGTGGCGCCCTTGTCTGTTACGGCAGGATCTCTTGCTGATCCGCCCCTTCTTTTTCCACCTGGGTCGGCAGCATGTGCTCCCGCTTGACCCCGAAGAACATGGCAGAGGCACTCGCCACATAGATGGAGGAGTAGGTCCCGAAGGCCACACCTATCACCATGGCGATGGCAAAACCGTGGATCAGCGGGCCGCCCTTGAGCAGCAGCGCCACCACCACCACGAAGGTCAACCCCGAAGTGATGATGGTCCGGCTCAGGGTCTCGGTCATGGAGAGATCCATGATCTCCGCGGTATCCCCCCGACGCACCTTGCGGAAATTCTCCCGCACCCGGTCGAACACCACTATGGTGTCGTTCAGGGAGTAGCCCACCAGGGTCATCAGCGCCGCCAGCACGGTCAGGTCGAACTCGTACTGGAAGTAGGCGAAGATGCCGAGGGTGATGATGACGTCGTGCGCCAGGGAGAGGATGCCCCCCATGGCCAGACGCCACTCGAACCGTACCGCCACGTAGGCCAGGATACAGAGGATGGAGGCCAGCATGGCCAGGGCACCGTCTGTCGCCAGCTCGTCACCCACGGAAGGACCGACGAACTCGACCCGCTTGAGCACGGCGCCCTCGTCGATCAGCTTGGCGGCCGCCAGTACCTCGTTGCCCTGCTGTTCGACCTTGACCCCCTCTTGAGGGGCCATGCGCACCAGCACATCGCGGCTGGAGCCGAAGAACTGCAGGGTCGCCCCTTCAATCTTCTGCTTGTCCAACGCTTCGTGCATCTTGTCCAGGCTCACCGATTGCTGGAACCCCACCTCTATGGTGGTGCCCCCGGTAAAGTCCAGTCCCCAGTTCAGGCCGCGATCGAACAGGCAGAACAGGGCGAGCGTCGTCAGCAAGGCAGAGAACACCATTCCCGACTTGGCGAAACGCATGAAGGGGATGGGCTTTTCAAAATGTAGGATCTGAAACATGTCTCTTCCTTAGATCGGCAGCTTGTCGATGCGCCGTCCGCCCCAAGCCAGGTTGATAATGGCGCGAGATACCGTGATGGCCGTAAACATGGAGGCGGTCAGACCTATGCCCAGGGTCAGGGCGAAGCCCTTGATGGCGCCGGTGCCGATACCAAACAGGATCACACAGGTGATAAGCGAGGTGACGTTCGAGTCGGCGATGGTCGAGAAGGCACGGTCAAAGCCCATGTGGATGGCTTGCTGCACCCCGCGGCCGTTGCGGATCTCTTCACGAATACGCTCGTAGATCAGCACGTTGGCATCCACCGCCATCCCTAAGGTCAGCACGATACCGGCGATACCCGGCAGGGTCATGGTGGCCCCCGGTATCATCGACATGATGCCGACGATCAGCACCAGGTTCATGGAGAGGGCCAGGTTGGCCACCCAACCGAACGCACGGTAGTAGATCCCCATGAACAGCACTATCACCAGCATGGCCCAGCCGATGGCTTCCATCCCGCTGTCGATGTTCTGCTGCCCCAGGCTCGGGCCTATGGTGCGCTCTTCGACGATCTGGATGGGGGCAATCAGGGCACCGGCACGCAGCAGCAGCGCCAGGTTGTGGGCTTCGTTGGCGTTGTCGATGCCGGTGATGCGGAACTGGCTGCCAAGGCGCGACTGGATGGTGGCGACGTTGATCACCTCCTCCTGCTTGCGGAACTTGCGCTTGCCGTCCGGACCGGGTTGACCCACCGGCTTGTACTCGATGAAGACGGTGGCCATGCCCTTACCGACGTTGTCCTTGGTAAAGTTGGCCATCTTGTTGCCACCCTGGCCATCGAGCTTGATGTTGACCTGGGGACGGCTGTATTCATCGAAACCGGACTGGGCACCCACTATGTGGTCACCGGTCAGGATCACGCGCTTTTGCAGCACCACTGGACGACCGTTGCGATCGTTGTAGACCTTGGAGCTCGGCGGCACCCGGCCTGCGGCCGCGGCCTGGATGTCGGCGGCCTCATCGACCATGTGGAATTCCAGGGTGGCGGTAGCCCCCAGGATCTCCTTGGCACGGGCGGTGTCCTGGATACCGGGCAGCTCCACCACGATGCGCTCGGCACCCTGTTGTTGTACCAGCGGCTCGGCCACACCCAGCTCGTTCACCCGGTTACGGATGATGGTGATGTTCTGCTCGAGGGCGTACTTCTTCACTTCCTTGATCTTGGCTTCACTTAAGGAGGCCAGCAGGATGAAATCATCCCCTTTCTGCTCCGTGGTGAAGGTGAGATCCGGATTCTGCCGACGCAGGAAAGACTCGGCCTTGGCCTGATCGGCCTCTTCGCGGAACACCACCTGCACCTGATCCCCCACCCGACGCACGCCGGAGTAACGGATCTTCTGGGTGCGCAGCTCGGTGCGGAAATCCTGCACCATCTGCTCTTGCTGCTTGGTCAGCGCCTCGGCCATGTCCACTTCCATCAGGAAGTGCACACCACCGCGCAGGTCCAGACCCAGCTTGAGGGGAGCGGCGCCTATGGCTTCGAGCCAGGCAGGGGTGGAAGGTGCCAGGTTGAGGGCAGTGATGAAGTTGTCGCCCAGCTTGCTGGCGACGATGTCACGGGCCTTGAGCTGGTCTTCGGTATTATTGAACCGGATCAGGATGAAACCGTGTTCGAACGCAGCATGTTTGACCGGGATCTGGGCCGCGTCGAGCGTCTCCTTCACCTGATCGAGCGTCTCTAGTTTGACTTCGGCACCCCGGCTGGCAGATACCTGCAAGGCCGGGTCTTCGCCGTAAAGATTGGGGGCTGCATATAGAAAACCGATGGCGATCACGACGATCACCATCAGGTATTTCCACAGCGGATAGCGATTTAACACGCTGTGCTCCTCGGGAGATTAAAGGGACTGGATAGAACCCTTGGGCAGAACGGCAGAGACGAAGTCACGCTTGATGGTGACTTGGGTCTGATCGTTCAGGGCCAGCACTATGTAGTCGCTATCGGTGGAGACCTTGGCGATCTTGCCGACCAGGCCACCTGAGGTGAGCACTTCGTCACCCTTGGCCAGGGAGCTCATCAGATCGCGATGAGTCTTGGCGCGCTTGGCCTGGGGACGATAGATCATGAAATAGAAGATGAGGCCAAACACGGCCAGCATGATGATCATTTCCATGCCACCACCCTGTGCACCCGGAGCTGCGCCTTCTGCATACGCCTTGGAGATAATGCTCATTTAACAACCTCTTATTGATGTAGATTTGAAAACTAACTTATATGTCGTTGTTATTTAACGTCATTTTCAGTTAACGGAGGCACGGGCTTCCCTTGCCGACGGTAAAACTCAGTTACAAAGTCGTCTAATTTACCCTGCTCGATCGCGTCCCGCAAACCCTGCATCACCCGCTGGTAATAACGCAGGTTATGGATGGTATTCAGACGGGCACCCAGGATCTCGTTGCACTTGTCCAGATGGTACAGATAGCTGCGGGTGTAGTTCTTGCAGGTGTAGCAGTCGCAGTCCGCGTCCAGGGTGCTGGTATCCTCGCGATACTTGGCGTTGCGGATCTTGACCACCCCATCCGTGGTGAACAGATGACCGTTGCGGGCGTTGCGGGTCGGCATCACGCAATCGAACATGTCGATGCCGCGGCGCACCCCTTCCACCAGATCTTCGGGCTTGCCCACCCCCATCAGGTAGCGCGGCTTGTCGGCCGGGATCTTCGGGCAGACGTGATCCAGGATACGGTGCATGTCCTCCTTGGGCTCACCCACTGCCAGACCGCCGACCGCATAGCCGTCAAAGCCGATCTCCAGCAGGCCGTCCAGCGACACATCCCGCAGCGGCTCGTAGACCGAGCCCTGGATGATGCCGAACAGGGCGTTCTTGTTGCCCAGGGCATCAAACTTGTCGCGGGAGCGCTTGGCCCAGCGCAGGGACATCTCCATGGACTTGCGCGCCTCTTCGTAGGTCGCCGGATAGGGCGTGCACTCGTCGAAGATCATCACGATGTCGGAGCCCAGATCGTACTGGATCTCCATGGATTTCTCGGGGTCCAGGAAGATCTTCTCGCCGTTGATGGGATGACGGAAGTGCACCCCCTCCTCGGTGATCTTGCGAATGTGACCCAGGCTGAACACCTGGAAACCACCGGAGTCGGTGAGGATGGGCCCCTGCCAGTTCATGAAGTCGTGCAGATCCCCGTGGGCGCGCATCACCGCCTGACCCGGCCGCAGCCAGAGGTGGAAGGTGTTGCCAAGCAGGATCTGGGCGCCGGTCTCGCGCACCTCTTCCGGGGTCATCCCCTTGACGGTGCCGTAGGTGCCGACCGGCATGAAGGCCGGGGTCTGGACCACACCGCGCTCGAATACCAGCTGACCGCGACGGGCGCGACCATCTGTGGTTTTCAGTTCAAATTTCATTGCTACCTCGATTCAGTCAGAGAAACAGTCTGACAACGGAGGGCCCCATGGGCCCGATACAAGAAACCGGCCAGGATCCTGACAAAACGTCCCTGAACGGCTTCTGAAGGCCGAGGCTTATGCCTCGACCTGGCGACGGGTGACGAACATGGCGTCCCCGTAGCTGAAGAAACGGTACTGCTCCGCCACTGCCGCCTGATAGGCCGTCATTACGTTGTCGTAGCCGGCAAACGCGCTGACCAGCATGATCAGGGTCGACTCGGGCAGGTGGAAGTTGGTGACCATGGCATCGACAATCTGGAACTCGTAGCCCGGGAAGATGAAGATGTCGGTGTCGCTGAAAAAGGGCGCCAACGGCTTGCCCTGGGCCAGGGTTACCTTGGCAGCGCTCTCGAGGGAGCGCACCGAGGTGGTGCCCACCGCAATCACCCGGCCACCCCGGGCGCGGGTCGCGGCGATGGCGTCCACCACCTCCTGGGGCACTTCGGCATACTCGGAGTGCATGTGGTGATCTTCAATCTTCTCCACCCGCACCGGCTGGAAGGTGCCCGCCCCCACGTGCAGGGTGACGAACGCCAGCTCCACCCCCTTGGCCCGGATCTGCTCGAGCAGTGGCTCGTCGAAGTGCAGACCGGCGGTCGGCGCAGCCACGGCGCCCGGCTTCTGGTTGTAGACGGTCTGGTAACGCTCCTTGTCGGCGTCCTCGTCGGGCCTGTCGATATAGGGGGGCAGCGGCATGTGGCCGATGGCCTCCAGGATCTCAAGCACCGGACGGGGGTCCAGGAAGTGGATCTCGAACAGGGCATCGTGGCGGGCGCGCATCTCGGCCTCCACTTTATCCCCATCGGGGCCGCCCTCCAGGATGAGGCGGGTGCCGGGCTTGGGGGACTTGGAGGAGCGGACGTGAGCCAGCACACTGTGCTCGTCCAGGATGCGCTCCACCAGCACCTCCAGCTTGCCGCCGCTGGCCTTCTGACCAAACATGCGCGCCGGAATGACACGGGTGTTGTTGAACACCAGCAGGTCGCCGGGGTTGAGCTGGTCCAGCACATCCACAAATTGACCGTGGCGCAGGGCGCCGCTTTGACCATCGAGCTGCAACAGGCGGCTGGCGGTACGCTCTGCCATCGGATAGCGGGCAATCAGCTCGTCTGGCAGATCAAAATGAAAATCGGATACTTGCATCTTTCACCTCGGGGGAATCGGCGGCTAGTCTAGTTATCCCCCTCTTCCAAGGCAACCCAAAAGACCAAAAACCCAAGAGAGACAAGGGATAGCGAGCAATATTGAGACACGCCTCCGGTTAATGATTCTTTAATGATCTGTATTGACCCTGATCAGGTTCCACGGCCAGGAGCTGAGCTAGGGTGAGATCAGAGACACAAGGAGGCCCACCATGATGACCCTGACTGAAATCATGACCGAACACCCCCTCACCCTGGGGCCAGAGAACAGCGTCAAGCAGGCGATGGAGCTGATGCAGCAGGAGCAGATCCGCCATATCCCCATCGTCGACGAGCACCAGCATCTGCTGGGACTGGTCACCCTCTCCGACATCCTGGCCACCCGCGAGTCCAAGCTGCTGCTCATCAACCCGGAGCGGGAGGCGGAATTCACCGACAGCGTCCAGCTCGACGAGATCATGACCCGCCAGGTGGCGAGCGTGGATCCCCACGCCGGCATCAAGGAGGCGGCCCTCTACCTGCAACGCCACAAATATGGGTGCCTGCCGGTGGTGCGGGGGCGCAAGCTGGTGGGCATAGTCACCGAGTCGGATTTCATCGCGGTCGCCATCAATCTGCTGGAACTGATGGAGGAGCAGGAGCCTCCTTCCGATTTCTGATCACCCAAAACTGTAATTAAATTACAATAAAAGCGTTTTCAGCCTAATTTACCGGCTAATTAGCTGAAACACTTTCAGTTTGATTGAAAAATTACACCACAAACTTGCTTTGTGATCTCCATCACACTATGATGCCGGCCATGCAATAGTTGCCGAAGAGGAGATGAGGATTGTGCACCCGATGTCTTCTCTTCATATGTCTGCAAGTTTGCACACCCCGTAGTTAGTCTTTGCTGTAAAGCATTTTTATATCGCCATTCCTTGTTTGATGACCCGGCCCTGTCTGTGCGACGGCGCCGGGATTTTTTTTGCCCGTTTTTCCCGCCCTCTCCCCTGCCCTGCCGCATCCTCAGCACTACTCTCACCCTCCTGACATAAAACAAGATCCCATCCGGGACTTGAAAATGTGACATGGAGGACAGAAATTGAACTTTGACAATGAGTTATCTCTGAAGGCCTGAGATATTCATGTTAGGTACAGTTGCGATGGGCTATCTAATAAATAGATTTAAGTGATTCAAAATTGTGGCTTTGACCGATTAGAGAAAAGCCCTATGATGCCTCCATCGAAAGTTAAGCGCCTCGCCTGGCCAAGCACTTCACGACCAGACGGGCATATGTACATCACCAAGGAGCAAATACATGTCTACCTATATCAACACTGAGATCAAGCCGTTCAACGCTACCGCCTACCACAATGGCAAATTCGTTCAGGTGTCTGACGCTGACCTGAAAGGCAAGTGGTCCGTGGTGTTCTTCTACCCGGCTGACTTCACCTTCGTTTGCCCGACCGAGCTGGGCGACCTGGCTGACAACTACGCTTCCTTCAAGAAGCTGGGCGTCGAGATCTACGCCGTCTCCACCGACACCCACTTCACTCACAAGGCCTGGCACGACACTTCTGACACCATCAAGAAGATCCAGTACCCGATGATCGGCGACCCGACCGGCACCATCACCCGCAACTTCGGCGTCATGATCGAAGAAGCTGGCCTGGCTGACCGCGGTACCTTCGTCATCGACCCGCAAGGCGTCATCCAGATCGTTGAAATCAACGCCGGCGGTATCGGCCGTGATGCTCTGGAACTGCTGCGCAAGGTCAAGGCTGCCCAGTACGTTGCCGCTCACCCGGGTGAAGTGTGCCCGGCCAAATGGCAAGAAGGCGATGCCACCCTGGCCCCGTCCCTGGATCTGGTAGGCAAAATCTAAGCCTCCTGCTCTCCAAGACCGGCCCACTCAAGGGCCGGTCTGCTTTCTGGCCCAGCGCTTCCTGCATTCACTGTTTTTTGCATCCAGTTTTCTGTATTCATCAATAGTGCCGACCGCCATAACAAGAAGGAATTCGACCATGTTAGATACCAACCTCAAACAACAACTCAACGGTTACTTGCAGTACATCGTCAATCCCATCGAGATCAGCGTGTCCGGCAATGACAGCGACAAATCCGCAGAGCTCCTGGCATTGGCCAACGAGATAGCCGAGATGTCCCCCAAGATTACACAGACCTCTGGCACCGCCGCTCGCAAGCCTTCCATGAGCGTGGCGCCACAAGGCCAGGCACCGCGCGTGCATTTTGCCGGCATCCCCATGGGTCATGAATTTACCTCCCTGGTGCTCGCCCTGCTGCAAAGCGGCGGCCACCCCTCCAAGGCCGATCCGGCCGTGCTGGAGCAGGTGAAAAACCTGAAAGGCGAGTTCCACTTCGAGACCTATATCTCCCTCTCCTGCCACAACTGCCCGGACGTGGTACAGGCCCTGAACCTGATGGCCACCCTGAACCCCGGCATCACCCACACCATGATCGACGGTGCCCTGTTCCAGGACGAGGTGAACGAGCGCCAGATCATGGCGGTCCCGAACGTCTACCTGAACGGCCAGCCGTTCAGCCAGGGTCGCACCTCGCTCGAAGAGATCGTCGCCAAGCTCGATACCGGCGCAAGCGATCGCAAGGCCGCCGAGCTGAGCGAAAAGGCCCCCTACGACGTGCTGGTAGTGGGCGGTGGCCCGGCTGGCGCCGCTGCCGCCATCTATGCCGCTCGTAAAGGCATTCGCACCGCCATCGTCGCCGAGCGTTTCGGTGGCCAGGTGATGGACACCGTCGGCATCGAGAACTTCATCTCCGTCCCCTACACCGAGGGCCCCAAGCTGGCCGCGAGCCTGGAGCAGCACGTCAAGCAGTACGGCGTGGAAGTGATCACCGAGCAGCGTGCCGCCGCCATCAGCAAGGATGGCTATGTGAACGTGGATCTGGCCTCCGGTGCCACCTTGAAGAGCCGCGCCGTGATCCTGGCGACCGGTGCCCGCTGGCGCGATCTGAACGTGCCGGGCGAGCTCGAGTACCGCACCAAGGGCGTGGCCTACTGCCCCCACTGCGACGGTCCCTTCTTCAAGGGCAAGCGCGTAGCGGTGATAGGTGGCGGTAACTCCGGTATCGAAGCGGCCATCGATCTCGCCGGCATAGTCGAGCACGTCACCGTGGTGGAATTTGCCGATACCCTGCGCGCCGACGAAGTGCTGCAGAAGAAGGCCCGCTCCATGGGCAACATCGACATCATCATGAGCGCCCGCACCACGGAAGTGATCGGTGATGGCAGCAAGGTGGTGGGGATGGATTATGAAGATCGCACCACGGGTGAAATCAAGCACCTGGCGGTGGCTGGCATCTTCGTCCAGATCGGACTGGTGCCGAACACCGAGTTCCTCAAGGGGAGCGAGGTGGCACTGACCCGCTTCGGCGAGATCGAGATCGACACCAAGGGCGCCACTTCCCTGCCCGGTGTCTATGCTGCCGGTGACGCCACTACAGTGCCGTTCAAGCAGATCATCATCTCCATGGGAGCCGGTGCAACCGCAGCGCTGGGGGCATTTGATTACCTCATCCGCAATGCGGCGCCGGAAGCCCAGGCCGCCAAGAGCGATGCCGTGACCGCCTGATAACGGCCTTAGCACCAACAAGAAGCCGACTCCCTGGAGTCGGCTTCAGATTGCTGAAGAACCCCCTTCTTTTTCAAAAAAGGGGGTTCTTCTTTCGCTTTGGGTCTGAGGGCTGATCATCCGCTAGAAAGTCGGCATAGTTGCCATCTTTGCCA
>NZ_JBGLQX010000040.1:0-23291 GCF_041403065.1 Aeromonas sp. S16(2024)
ATCAGACGTAAGCAAAAGATAGCGGCAATGAACAGCAGCTATCTGGAGCAAGTGCTCCTGAGTGGCTTTAACGAGGTGGATGAAAAATAAGCACTCATGCGTTTGCCCTGGGTTACACACTTTGAATCGGCCAATCTGATACCCCAACTCCCGCATCATCGACATCAAGGCGCGGCTGCCTGCCGAGCCCCGGCTCTCTTTGAACAAACGGCGCAACTCGCTGCGTTGCTGTATCCGCTCACGGCCAAATTGGGACACCCACCTGATGGGAAATGGCGGATAACTTGAAAGCCCCGCTCATGTGCAGTCTGATTCGAAGGTATGAAACGGTGGTGGTAGAGCTAGCTGTGAGCTTGAGCGAGCGTCAGTGGCTGCCAGTGGGCAATCAGTGCCCGTTCAGCGTCAACGAGAGCCGCTGTCATCGATGAACTGGCAGTGAACTCGCGAGTTTTTCAGGTATCAAGGGCTGGGTTGGTAACATCGCGTCTGGCCACAATGGACCGCGTAGCGCTGGCAGCAAAGCTTGTCGCCAATCGCTCTGATACCGTGGCGCCGAAACAGGGTGACTTGCCCCAACCATTGCCCCTCTTCTATGCCCAGGCGCTGGAGCACAGGTGCGAGATGGTGCGGGATATGGCCACGTTTATCGAGGCGAATGGCTCGCCCTGTCCAATCCACCAGTGTCAGATAATCGGCAAAACTGCAGGGGAGCTCTTCGGGCTTTCCTTCTCTTGCAAAAGGCAACAGCAAGGGGGGCGGTGTGGCTAAATCAGCTGTCAGTTCAATACGTTGCTGGATACTGGTGAAGTCGCTCTCCTCCGGTGTGGTGGCGATGCTCGCCCGTATGGGATTGAGGTCGACATAGGTCATGCAGGCCAGCAGCGCCGACTCGGTGAGCAGAGCCTGACTTTTGAAGCGCCCCTCCCAGAAGTGACCCTTGCAGCCATCTTCCTGATTGGCCTGGCGGGCCAGCGACTCGTTCAGCAAGCGCACCAGCCAGCTGATGGAATAGAGGCGCTCCCGCCACTGGGTTACCAGCTGGTGCACAACGTCCAGCTCGGGTTCTATCAGTTCATCTCCCTGATACCAGCGCCGCACCAGCAAGGGCCACTGAAACAGACATGACCAGCGTTCCGCCACCTCTCGTTCACTCCACTCGTGGGCAATGTTGACCTGCACCTTGAGCACCAGGTGATAGTGATTGCTCATCACGGCATAGGCGCAGATACCGATGGCAAAGACCTGCGACAGCTGGCCCAGCTTGTCGGCAACCCATTGGCGTCTGTGCTCGTAGCTTTGACCGGAGTGATCATCCTGACCGCAGAGAAATGCGCGCCGGACACAGCGGCTGACCACGTGGTAATAGGGCGTATCGGCGAGGCTGATCTGGCGTGAACGGGGGATGGTCATGGTGGTTCTCTCCTCGGGTCTCTCGGTTTAAGGAAAGTGGAGGGGGAGTGAGTTGTCAAAACTGGGATTGGGTGGGTGTCCCGGCTTTTTTTCCTCCATGTGATAGTGATTGCTCATCACGGCATAGGCGCAGATACCGATGGCAAAGACCTGCGACAGCTGGCCCAGTTTGTCGGCAACCCATTGGCGTCTGTGCTCGTAGCTTTGACCGGAGTGATCATCCTGACCGCAGAGAAATGCGCGCCGGACACAGCGGCTGACCACGTGGTAATAGGGCGTATCGGCGAGGCTGATCTGGCGTGAACGGGGGATGGTCATGGTGGTTCTCTCCTCGGGTCTCTCGGTTTAAGGAAAGTGGAGGTGGAGTGAGTTGTCAAAGCTGGTATTAGGTGGGTGTCCCAGCTTTTCGTAGTTGGTAAATAGCAGCGATTTGCTGAACCATTTTGACTGTTCGACCCGATTCATCAGTGCCAGAAGCAATACATACCATCTTGTGGAATGCCTCGTATATGCGTTGCTCTTGATCACGAGCACGTTGGTCAATCCATTTGAATAAACCAATTACAAATGCGATCCCAGTGCCGCAAGCTGTGATAAGTGAAATGTATTTAAGTGCTAACTCCATCATTCCTCCTAGAAAAACGGCGCCTCGCGGCGCCGTTTTTATATCATTTACTCAACCAAAATCACTGCAGCAGGGAGATATCCGCGACTTGCAGGAACAGGTTGCGCAGGTTGTTCAGCAGCGCCAGACGGTTGGCCTTGAGGGCTTCGTCGTCGGCCATCACCATGACTTCGTTGAAGAAGGTGTCGACCGGCTCGCGCAGGGCGGCCAGACGGGTGAGGGCAGCCTGATAGTCACCGGCAGCGAACAGCGGGGCCAGTTCGGCTTGCAGTTCGGCAACCTGGGTGGCCAGCGCCTTCTCGGCGGCATCGACCAGCAGTTCCGGTTTGACGGCAGTCGGCAATTCGCCTTCGACCTTGGCCAGAATGTTGCTCACGCGCTTGTTGGCGGCAGCCAGGGCCAGTGCGGCATCCAGCGTGCGGAAGTGGCTGACGGCCTTGACGCGACGATCGAAGTCGAGCGGACGGGTCGGGCGGCGGGCCAGTACGGCCAGCACCACGTCGGCACCGATGCCTTCGTCCTGATAGGCGGCGCGGAAGCGGCCCAGCATAAAGTCGACCACGTCGGTAACGACGGTTTTGTTGGTCAGCTTGTCGCCGTAGACGCGTACTGCTTCTTCAACCAGTTCAACCAGATCCAGATCCAGCTGCTTCTCGGTCATGATGCGCAGGGCACCGATGGCGGCGCGACGCAGGGCGAACGGATCCTTGTCACCCTTCGGCAGCATGCCGATGCCGAAGATACCGGCCAGGGTGTCGAACTTGTCGGCCAGCGCCACGGCGCAGGCAACCAGACCGGACGGCAGGGCATCGCCGGCAAAGCGCGGCATGTACTGCTCGTTGAGGGCCACGGCGACCGCTTCGTCTTCGCCATCGTGACGGGCGTAGTGCATCCCCATCACACCCTGGGTGTCGGTGAACTCGCCGACCATGTTGGTCATCAGATCACACTTGGAGAGCAGACCGGCACGCTTGGCCTGAGCCACATTGGCACCGATACGTTCGGCGATAAAGCCGGCGACGGTCTCGATGCGCTCGACCTTGGCCTTGACTGTGCCCAGCTGTTGCTGGAACAGCACGGTTTCAAGGCGCGGCAGGCGGGAGGCCAGAGTCTGCTTGAGGTCAGTCTTGAAGAAGAACTCGGCGTCTGAGAGACGGGGGCGAACCACCTTCTCGTTGCCGCTGATGATCTGGCTCGGGTCTTTGGACTCGATGTTGGTGACGAAGATGAACTTCGGCAGCAGCTTGCCGCTCTTGTCGTAGACCGGGAAGTACTTCTGGTCACCCTTCATGGTGTGCACCAGCGCTTCAGCCGGAACGGCCAGGAACTTCTCTTCGAAGTTGGCGGTCAGCACCACAGGCCACTCGACCAGTGCGGTGACCTCTTCCAGCAGGGCGTCATCCAGATCGGCCACGCCACCGAAGGCGGCAGCGGCCGCTTCGGCATCAGCCTTGATCTTGGCCTTGCGCGCCATAAAGTCGGCCACTACCTTGCCTTTTTCCAGCAGGATCTGCGGGTACTGGCTGGCGTTGTCGATGGTGAACTCGCTCTCGCCCATAAAGCGGTGACCGCGAAGGGTGCGGGCAGAGTCGATACCCAGAATGTGAGCGGGAACCAGCTCGCCATCCAGCAGCAGGGTCACGGTGAACACCGGACGCACGAACTGGATGGTCTTGTCGCCCCAGCGCATCATTTTCGGGATCGGCAGTTTGGCCAGCGCCTGGCTAACCAGCTCGCCCAACAGCTCTTTGGCCGGACGGCCTTCGACCTTGGCGGTGTGAACCAGCCACTCGCCCTTGTCGGTGACCAGACGCTCGGCCTGTTCAACGGTGATGCCGTTGCCACGGGCCCAGCCTTCGGCAGCCTTGGTCGGCTTGCCGTCGGCATCGAACGCCTGGGCCACGGCCGGGCCGCGTTTCTCGACGCTCTTGCTCGGCTGCTCGCCGGCCAGCTCGTGCACCTTGAGTGCCAGACGGCGCGGTGAGGCAAACCACTCGACGTCGCCGAAGGCCAGATCGGCCTTGGTCAGTTCGCTCTTGAGGTTGTCGGCAAAGGCTTCGGCCAGGGAGCGCAGGGCTTTGGGAGGCAGCTCAGCAGTGCCGATCTCTACCAGAAATGTATGTTGTGCCATGTCCGTTCCTTAACCTTGCTTGTTCTCTGTGCGCTGACACATAGGGAAGCCCAGCGCTTCGCGGGAGGCGTAGTATGCCTCTGCCACGGCCTTGGTCAGGGTGCGAATGCGCAGGATGTAGCGCTGACGCTCGGTGACCGAGATGGCCTTGCGGGCATCCAGCAGGTTGAAGGAGTGAGCGGCCTTGAGGATGCGCTCGTAGGCAGGCAGCGGCAGCGGTTTTTCCAGTGCCAGCAGGTGCTGGGCTTCCTTCTCGTACTGCTCGAAGCAGTGGAACAGGAACTCCACATCGGCGTGCTCGAAGTTGTAGGTGGATTGCTCCACTTCGTTCTGGTGGAAGACATCGCCGTAGGTGGTCTTGCCCAGCGGGCCGTCAGACCAGACCAGATCGTAGACGCTGTCTACGCCCTGAATGTACATGGCCAGACGCTCGAGACCGTAGGTGATCTCGCCGGTGACCGGCTTGCACTCGAGGCCGCCAACCTGCTGGAAGTAGGTGAACTGGGTCACTTCCATGCCGTTCAGCCACACTTCCCAACCCAGACCCCAGGCACCCAGCGTCGGGTTTTCCCAGTTGTCTTCCACGAAGCGGATGTCGTGGATCTCGGGATCCATGCCCAGCTCTTTCAGGGAACCCAGATAGAGTTCCTGAATGTTGTCGGGGGAAGGCTTGATGATCACCTGGAACTGGTAGTAGTGCTGCAGGCGGTTCGGGTTCTCGCCGTAGCGGCCGTCAGTGGGACGGCGGGACGGTTGTACGTAGGCGCAGGCGATGGGCTCCGGGCCCAGGGCGCGCAGGCAGGTCATGGGGTGGGAGGTACCGGCACCCACTTCCATATCCAGCGGCTGAATGATGGTACAGCCCTGGCGGGACCAATAGTCCTGCAACTGCAGGATCAGGCCCTGAAAGGTTTTGACATCGAATTTTTGCATAGTGTTTTTCGCGCGAAATGAAATCAGAGCAAGATTTGCTGAATGTGAACCGAGGGAGTATACCGTCTGGCATGGTCGGATAATAGGCGAAATTACAGAGGATTAGTGGGGCTATGCCGCCGCTTGCCCTATGATGTCGCCGACGGAAGCGGCCTGCCGATGGCCGATGAAATGACAAGGGAGAGGAAATGGAACTGCGCTGCGCCTGGGTGACCAGGGACCCGGAATACATCGAATACCATGACAAGCAGTGGGGCAGGCCGGTCCGTGACCCGCGGGAGCTGTTTGCCAAGCTCTGCCTCGACGGTCAGCAGGCGGGGCTGTCGTGGATCACCATCCTCAAGCGCACCGAGAGCTACCATCGCGCCTATGCCGACTTCGATCCGCTGCGCATAGTGCAGTTCGACGAGCAGGACGTGGAGAGATTGATGCAGGACAGCGGCATCATCCGCAACCGGCTCAAGGTGCAGTCGATCATCAAAAACGCCCGCGCCTATCTGGCACTGGAGGCCGAAGGCATCGACTTCGTGGAGTATCTGTGGGGCTTCGTGGGCGGCGCCCCCATCGTCAACCAGCGCCAGGGCAACGGCGACATTCCGGCGACCTCACCGGAGTCGGATGCCATGTCCAAGGCCCTCAAGAAGCGCGGCTTCACCTTCGTCGGCAGCACCATCTGCTACGCCTTCATGCAGGCGGTGGGCATGGTGAACGATCATCTTGTGACCTGCCCCTGTCACGCCGCCTGCCAGCAAGGTTAGGGTGGAACGAGAGCGGAAGAAGGGAGGCCACAGCCTCCCTTCTTCCTTTCTGGCCTTGGGATTAGGGGCCAGCTCGCCAGGATCTGACGCCAGGGTGAGGGCGTTCACGCGGCTCGATTTTACCTCGGTCGGCAGCCTCCTCTGCCGCGCCGCCATGCGGGCCCTGGTCCTGGTGAACGATCATCTCGAAGCCCGCCCCGACAGGCCCCCTGCCAGCGGGGCCTTGGGGCCCGCTTTTCGGCGCCCGGTACAGCCGGGATACAGTCATTCCTGTTCAAGATTGCTGTATCCAAATCTAAGTCCCCATCAACGAGGCAGTCCCATGTCACTGAATTCATTTCGCCACCGCACCCTCGGCACCCTGATCCTGGCGGGTTGCTCCCTGCTGGCGACCCTGCCCGCCCAGGCGGCCGATCGTCAGGATGCCCGCGACGTGCGTCAGGAAGTCCGTCCCGAGATCCGTGAGGCCAAGGTCGATTGTCGTGAGGCCAACAATAAGGACAACTACGAGTGCCGTCAGGACAAGCGTGAAGTGAAACAGGACGTGCGCGAGAAGTCCCGCGACGTCAAATACTGATCCAGCACCACAGACCTCAGCCCGATCAACCAGGGAGCCTCGTCATGAACATTTCAATTCCTCACCCGGCTCGCAGCGCCTTGCTGTCAGCCTTGCTGGTCGGCTGTACCCTGTCGGTGGCCCTGCCGGCCCAGGCAACCGAACAAGCCCAGCAGCGCCGCCAGGCTCGGGATCTGCGCCAGGACGTCCGTCAGGAGTCCCGCGAACAGAAGCGGGATTGCCGCCAGGAGGAGTTCCTGGGGAATGCCGACTGCCGCCAGGAGCATCGCCACAACAAGCAAGAGGCGCGCGACGTGGCTCGCGATATCAAATATTGATTCGAGAGCAGGGGCTCGCCGAACCCATCTTCCATGACGGCAGCCGAACCAGGTTACCGCATTAACTTACATTGGAGTCCTTATGACTATTTCCGTATCCCGCCTGAGCGCAGCCCTGCTGACCGCCTGCACCCTGTTCGCCGCCGTGCCGGCTCAAGCCACCAATCAGGGTGAGCAGCGCCAAGACGCCCGCGACATCCGCCAGGACGGTCGTCAGGAATCCCGTGACGCCAAGCAGGAGTGCCGTGAGGGCTTGGTCGGCAATGCCGATTGCCGTCAGGACAACCGCGACAACAAGCAAGAGAACCGCGACGAGGCTCGCGACGTCAAATACTGATCCCGACAAGCCGCCTCCCTGTCGGGTCGCCATGCTGGCGCCCGTCCGGCGGTGATCTTGACCCCAATGTATAATTTAGACATCCCAAGCCGGTGTATTTCATTTAGCCAAGGAGCCATCATGAAGAAGACCGTATTCGCGCTGCTTGCAGCCACCGCCTTGTTGGCTGCCCTGCCTGCACAGGCAACCAAACAGGCCCAGGAGCGTCGCGAAGCCCGCGATGTGCGTCAGGATACCCGCCAGGAATCCCGCGACGCCAAGCAGGAGTGCCGCGAAGGCCTGGTGGGCAATGCCGATTGCCGTCAGGAGCACCGCGACAACAAGCAGGAAGGGCGTGACGAGGCGCGCGACATCAAATATTGATGTCCGGCCTGCCCGGGCAGGCAGCACTCATGCCGTTCACGGCATGACACAGGGGGGCTTTGGCCCCCTTGTTCATATCCGCAATGCGCGCGTCACACTCTGGCGCCTCTCTGGGGTAGAATGCGCGGCCATCGGCTAGAGTCGTTCTTTTTCAGAGGTTTTGTCATGCATTTCAAGAAACTGGTTCCTGCACTTGCCCTGACCATCGCCATCACTGGCTGCACCACCAACCCCTATACCGGTGAATCCCAGACCTCCAAGGGCGCCTGGGGCGCACTGGCCGGTGCCGCCACCGGCGCTGCCGTGGGCGCGCTCTCCTCCAGCAAGGGTGATCGCAAGAAGGGCATACTGACCGGCGTGGCCGCTGGCGCCGCCCTGGGTGGCGGCATCGGTTACTACATGGATGTGCAGGAAGCCAAGCTGCGCGAGAAGCTGCAGGGCACCGGCGTCAGCGTGACCCGCAACGGCGATCAGCTGATCCTCAACATGCCGAACAATGTCACCTTCGACAGCTCCAGCGCCCAGCTCAAAGCCGCCGGTGCCAACACCCTGTCCGGCGTGGCCATGGTGGTTGCCGAGTTCGACAAGACCCGCCTGAACGTGGTCGGCCACACCGACAGCACCGGCTCCCGCGAGCTGAACATGAAGCTCTCCGCCCAGCGTGCCGACGCCGTCGCCGCCCAGCTGATCGGTCAGGGCGTGACCGGCAGCCGCATCTCCACCAGCGGTGTGGGCCCGGATCAGCCGGTTGCCACCAACAGCACCGCCGCCGGCAAGGCCCAGAACCGTCGGGTGACCATTACCCTGACCCCGACTGCCTAAGTCGCCCGGTTGTCGGTAACGAAAAGGCCCCGCCAGTGATGGCGGGGCCTTTTGCTATGGGGGCCGTGGCCCGATGGTATCGGCGCTCTTTTCTCCCTTCTCCCCTCGCGGGAGAAGGGCCGGGGATGAGGGGGCAGGCATCCCGCTCGATTTAGACGGCGGCAGTCAGCTGCACTTCCACCTTGTAGCCTTCGTGGGCCAGGCGGGCCTGCACGCAGGCGCGGACCGGTGCGGTGCCAGCCGGTATCCAGGCATCCCACTGGGCGTTGAAGGCGGCTATGTCGCCAATGTCCTTGAGATAGATGTTGGCCATCAGGATCTTGTCGACCCCGGAGCCGTTGGCCTCCAGCAGGCGTTGCAGGCTGGTCAGCACTTCGCGGGTCTGCTGGTGAATGTCGGCCTCGTCGGTGGCGGGGACTTCCACCACATAGAGGGTGCCGTTGTGGATGACAACATCAGACCAGCGGGCCGTGGTGCCGATTCGGGTAATCGTCATGGTGCGCTCCAGGGGAGAGGGGGCTTATTGACCCTTGCGGATCAGATAGCGATAGGGGGCCTGCTCTGTCTCGCTGGCGATCAGGGTGTGATCCATGAAGCGGCAGAAACTCGGGATGTCGCGAGTGGTGGAAGGGTCGTCGGCGCTGACCAGCAGGGTCTCGCCTTCGGCCATCAGCCGTACTTTCTTGCGAACCATCATCACAGGCTCGGGGCAACGAAGCCCGATTGCGTCCAACTCATGAGTCGCGTCGCAGAATAAAGCACTCATCAATAATCAACCTTCAACCAATTCAGCTGCCAATGATACTCACGGCGAAAAAATAATCAAACATCAGGGGCTTTGAACAGCATATGTAACCAAAGTGTGATCCGACTCTATCCACACCTTGCCCGATGAGTAATATAAAAATTGAACCATATTCAACAAGGAGGTGTGAATATGCAGGTCTCCTACGGCAGATTGCAAGCCTACGCAGGCATGGGGTTCCTGTCGTTCGCCATGATAGTGCTGGGCAGCCCGATCGGAAACACCGGCACCTGGTTCGGGTCCATGGTGATGATAGGGCTGGGGCTCTGGATCGAGCTCAGCGACTACTACGACGAGGATGAGGACGAGAACGATCAATCCTGAATCGGATGACGATTCACCCAACAAAGGCGGACGATGTCCGCCTTTGTCATTTCTGCTCCGCGCCCGAGCGGGTCGAGCGCATGGCCCGCTCCAGCTGCAGCGCCGTCTGCTCCGGGTTGGCGTTGGGGTCGTTGAAGAAGCTGCTCAGCACATCCATGATCCCCTGACGCATGTTGGTCGGCACCGCCATCCCCTCCGCCATGCTGGGTAGCAGGTTGCCGTCCCGCTCCGCCCGCTGGAAGTCATGGTCGGAGCGGATGGCACAGCGATCGAACTTGCTCATGTCAGGCTGGGTGAGGGCTGGGATGGAGCCCTTCACCCGGTTGAACTCCTCCTGGAAGCGCGGTGTCATCAGCAGGCGGGCCAGCTCGCCCTGGGCCTGCAGCTGGGCGGGATCCCGCTGCTTGAACATGGCGATGGAGTCCAGGTTGTAGCTGAAGAGGCCCTGGCTCCCCGGGCTTGGCAGGCAGTCGATGTCCTCCCCGGGTCTGTAGTTGCCGGCGCTCAGCTCCCCCTTCACCCAGTCCCCCATGATCTGCATGGCGGCGCCGCTGCTCTCCAGCAGGTTGGTGGCCTGGTGCCACTTCAGGCCGGCGTATTTTTCCGGTACATAGGCGCGCAGCTGCTGGAAGCGGGTCAGCACCCGCACCATGTCGGGGCCGGTCAGGGTGGCGCTGTCCTGCTCCAGAAAGGCCTTGCGATAGAAGGCCTTGCCCCCTTCACCGAGTGCCACCGTTTCGAACAGCACCGCCAGCTGCCAGGGCTCGTTGCCGATGGCCAGCGGCGTGACGCCCTGCGCCTTGAGCTGCTCCGCCACCGTGATGAACTGCTCCCAGTCGGTGGGGGGCGTCAGCCCCAGCCGCTCGAACAACTTGCGGTTGAGCCACAGCCAGTTGACCCTGTGGATGCCGGTTGGCACCGCCATCAGGGCGCCGTTCTGGCTGAGGGTGTCACGGACCATGGGGGAGAGCTGCGGGTACCAGCCGAGGTGCTCGGCCATGGGGCTGAGGTCGCGCAGGAAACCCAGGCTGGCCCACTCGTGCAGCTCATAGCCCTTGAGGTGCGCCGCTTCCGGCGGATTGGCCGCCAGCGCCCGGCTTTTCAGCACAGTCATGGCGCTCTTGCCGCCGCCGCCCTGTACCGCGAAGTCGTTCCACTGGTTGCCCTGCTCGGCCCATTCCGACTTGAGCACTTCCACCGCCTTGGCCTCGCCGCCGGATGTCCACCAGTGCAATACCTCCACCTGGGAGGCGGCGGCGGGCAGGGAGAGCAGGGCGACAATGGCAAACGGGAACAACTTCATACTGTGACTGCCTTGATTGAAGGAGAGTGGCCGGTGCCGACCGCACACCACCCGTGCAGCATCCCGACGCGCTGGGAGGCGTCGACGGGCAGAGACAACAGGGCGATGACAGAAAACGACAACCACTTCATAAGCTTTACTGCCTTGGTAGGGAGAGGGTGGCCTGCAGGCCGCCCTGGGGGCGATTTTCCAGCACCAGATCGCCGCCGTGGGCGTGGGCTATGTTGCGGGCTATGCCAAGACCCAGTCCGGTTCCGACGGAATCCGTACTGAGGCGGTAGTAGGGCTCGAAGATGCGCTCGAACTGATCCTCCGGCAGGCCGGGGCCCTCGTCCATGATGAAGAGGATCAGCATCTCCTCGTCATCCATCAGGATGACGCGCACCCGATGGCCGTACTTGATGCCGTTGTCCACCAGGTTGCCGATGCAGCGCTTGAGGGCCAGCAGCTTGCCGCGATAGGGCCACTTGCAGTGCCCCTCTATGGTGAGCAGATCCTCGTGCAGGTTCATGGCCTCCGCCATCTGCTCCAGCAGGGCATTGATATCGATGAGCTCGAGGTTCTCGTGAATGTCGGTCTCTTTCACTGTCTGCAGCGCCCCCTTCACCATCAGCTCCAGTTCGTCCAGATCCTTGTTGAACTTGGCTATCTGGGCTTCGTCGTCGAGCAGCTCGACCCGCAGCCGCAGCCGGGTGATGGGGGTCTTGAGATCGTGGGAGATGGAGCTGAACAGCCGCTCCCGATCGTCTATGAAGCGGCGGATGCGCTGCTGCATGATGTTGAAGGCGCGGGTCGCCGCCACTATCTCTGAGGCACCCTCCTCCTTGAGCGAGGGCTGGTCGATGTCCTTGCCGAGGTTGACCGCCGCCTTGGCCAGTCGGCGCAGGGGCCGGGTCTGCCAGCGCACCAGCATGAAGGTGAAGAAGCAGAGGAAGACGGTCATCAGGGCGATGAAGCGCACCTGGTTGCTCGGCATGACGGTGTCATCCAGCGTCATGTAGGGGGCGGGCAGCAGGGCCGCCAGATAGAGCCACTCACCCGGCTCTATCTCGATCTGGGTCACCAGCACCGGCGGGTTGATGGGCTCCAGCGACAGTGTGTAGCGGGCCCAGGAGGAGGGCAGGTCTGCCAGCAGGGTGTCGTTGTTGAAGACGTGCAGCTCCTCGGGCCGCGAGAAGTCCACCTTGATGGCCATGGCGTCGGAGAGCTTGCGGGTCAGCACCTCCTGCACCTCCTTCAGCACCAGCGTCTTGCGCTCGCTGTCCGGGATGGCGCTGATGTGGATCTCTTCTTCATTCAGGGAGACGAAGAAGCGGCTGCCCCCCATGTTGCGCAGCTGGTCCAGGGCAATGTGGCGGTACTGCAGCGGCAGGGACTTGAAGAAGTTGACTGTGGAGGCGGCGGAGAGCGCCAGGTTGCGGGTGGTGCTGAGCATGCCCTCCAGCTCCCGTTTCTGAATCTGCTGCATCCAGATGCCGGTGAGTATGGTCTGGGAGAGCAGGATGGCGAGCAGCAACAGCAGCAGCATCCGTGACAGCAGGGAGCGGGGGACCAGTGCCTGCCAGAATCGCCGACCTCTCATGGGATCTCGTGCCTCTTGTCAGTCAGCATGCTGTTGCTACCTTTCTACCCTTCACGGGATCTCGTGCACTTCCGCGATCAGCATGTAGCCGCTGCCGCGTATGGTCTTGATGATGCGCGGGCTCTTGCCATTGTCACCCAGCTTCTGGCGCAGACGACTGATCTGCACGTCGATGCCGCGCTCCATGGGCAGGCTCTCGCGGCCCCGGGTGGCATCGGAGATGGTGTCCCTGTCCAGCACCACGCCGGGCTGTTGCAGGAACATGCCGAGCAGCAGGGCGTCGCTGCCGGAGAGATCCAGCAGGCTGCCGTCGTCGTGGGTCAGCTGGTGGCTCAGGGTGTCCAGGGTCCAGTCGGCGAAGCGCAGGCGGCGGCTCGGCTCCTTCTCTTTCTCCGGCTGGCGGAATTCGGCACGGCGCAGCAGCGCCTTGATGCGGGCCTGCAGCTCGCGCGGGCTGAACGGCTTGGCGATGTAGTCGTCGGCGCCGAGTTCGAGGCCGATCACCCGATCCGCCTCATCGGAGGCAGCGGTCAGCATGATGATGGGGACCTGGGAGTCGCGACGGATCTGCTGGCAGAGGGTAAAGCCGTCGTCGCCGGGCATCATGATGTCCAGAATGATGAGGTCCGGGCTGTGCTGGGCGAGTTGTTGGCGCATCTCGTCGCCTCCTGCCGCCGTCAATACCTGGAAACCCGCCCGGGTCAGGTATTCGTTGAGCAGCTCGCGGATCTCCTGATCGTCGTCGACGATAAGCAGTTGTTTGCTCGTTGACATATGTATGTGCATCCACCCATTTTTTTGTGCAGATTGAACCTGTCGGGGGAGCAAAAAGCAAGCAAGGCTCCCCTCTAATGTGAAGTTATGGGCAATATAGCCCCCGAATTGACCCTGATCGGGATAACGGAATAAAAAAGGCCGACCCAAACGGGCCGGCCAACACGCAGATTCCGACGGCAGGAGCGCACCCCGTGTGGCGCGCTTCACAGACTCGACAACGGGCCGGACGGGCCGACCCCAAAAAGACAATGGCGGCTCAGGTATGGCGTGAGCCGCTTAGATCACACCCGCTCGAATACGGTGGCGATGCCCTGACCCAGGCCGATGCACATGGTGGCGACCCCCAGGGTGGCATCCTTCTCTTCCATCAGGTTGATCAGGGTGGTGGAGATGCGGGCACCGGAGCAGCCGAGGGGGTGACCCAGGGCGATGGCGCCGCCGTTCAGGTTCACCTTCTCGTCCACCAGATCCTGCAGGCCGAGATCCTTCACGCAGGGCAGGGACTGGGCGGCAAACGCCTCGTTCAGCTCGAACAGGTCGATGTCAGCCACGGTCAGACCGGCACGCTTGAGCGCCTTCTGGGTCGCAGGCACAGGGCCGTAACCCATGATGGCGGCGTCACAGCCGGCGATGGCCATGGCGCGCACCCGGGCGCGGGGGGTGAGTCCCAGCGCCTTGGCGCGATCCGCACTCATCACCAGCATGGCGGCGGCACCGTCGGACAGGGCCGAGGAGGTACCGGCGGTGACGGTGCCGTTGACCGGGTCGAACACCGGGCGCAGCTGGCTCAGGGTATCGACCGTGGTCTCCGGGCGGATCACCTCGTCGTAGTCGTAGAAGAAGCGGGCGCCGCTGGCGTCATGGCCTTCCAGCCCGACGATCTCCCTGGCGAAGCGTCCTTCCACGGTGGCGGCATAGGCGCGGCGGTGGGAGCGGGCGGCAAACTCGTCCTGCTGTTGACGGCTGATGCCGTGCAGCTTGCCGAGCATCTCGGCGGTCAGCCCCATCATGCCGGAGGCTTTCGCCACGGATTTCGCCATGCCGGGGTGGAAGTCGACGCCGTGGCTCATGGGCACGTGGCCCATGTGCTCGACGCCGCCGATGATGAAGATGTCCCCATCACCCACCTGGATGGCACGGGAGGCATCGTGCAGCGCCTGCATGCTTGATCCGCACAGCCGGTTGACGGTGACAGCACCTACCTGCTTGGGGATCCCCGCCAGCAGGGCCGCGTTGCGGGCTATGTTGAAGCCCTGCTCCAGGGTCTGCTGCACGCAGCCCCAGTAGATGTCCTCGATCTCGTTCGGGTCGAGGTTGGGATTGCGCAGCAGGATGGAGCTCATCAGGTGCGCGGACAGATCTTCTGCACGCACGTTGCGGAAGGCGCCGCCCTTGGACCGGCCCATGGGGGTCCGGATACAGTCGACAATGACTACGTCTTTCATGAATGGATCTCCTTTCCGCAATCAGTAGAAGGTTTTGCCCTGGGCGGCCATCTCGCGCAAGCGGTCGCTGACACGGTAGAGCGGGCCCAGATCGGCATACTGGTCGGCCATGGCCACGTAGCGATCCAGACCTATGGTGTCCAGATAGCGGAACACGCCGCCGCGGAAGGGAGGGAAGCCCAGACCGTAGACCAGTGCGATGTCGGCCTCGGCTGGCGTGGCGACAATGCCCTCTTCCAGACAGAGCACCACCTCGTTGATCATGGGGATCATCATGCGGGCTATGATGGCTTCCTTGTCGAACTCCTGTTTCGCCTTGGCAATGGGGGCCAGCAGCTCGTAGCTGGCGGCGTCGGCCACCTTCTTCGGCTTGCCCTTCTTGTCCTGCTCGTAGGCGTAGAAACCCTTGCCATTCTTCTGACCGAAGCGGCTGGCGTCGTACATGACGTCGATGGCGGTACGGCCTTCCTTGCTCATGCGAGCCGGGAAGCCTTGCGCCATGACATCACCGGCATGGTGACCGGTGTCGATACCGACCACGTCCAGCAGGTAGGCCGGGCCCATGGGCCAGCCAAACTCCTTCTCCATCACCTTGTCGACGACCACAAAGTCGGCGCCATCGGCGACCAGCTTGTTGAAACCGAAGAAGTAGGGGAAGAGCACCCGGTTGACGAAGAAGCCCGGGCAGTCGTTGACCACCACCGGCGACTTGCCCATGGCGGCGGCGTAGGCCACTACGCGGTTGATGGTTTCATCGGAGGTCTGCTCGCCGCGGATGATCTCCACCAGAGGCATGCGGTGCACCGGGTTGAAGAAGTGCATGCCGCAGAAGTTTTGCGGGCGCTTCAGCCCCTTGGCCAGCAGGGAGATGGGAATGGTGGAGGTGTTGCTGGCGAGCACGGCGTCTTCGCCAATGATCCCTTCCACTTCGCCCAGCACGGCGGCCTTCACTTTCGGGTTCTCGACCACGGCTTCGACCACCAGATCCACATGCTTGACGTTGTCATAGCTGAGGGTCGGGGTGATGGCGGAGAGCACCTGGCCCATCTTGATGCCGTCGATGCGACCGCGCTCGAGCTGGCCGTTGAGCAGCTTGGTGGCTTCGCCCATGCCCAGTGCCAGCGCCTTCTCGTTGATGTCCTTCATCACTGCCGGAATGCCCTTGCTGGCAGACTGGTAGGCGATGCCGCCCCCCATGATGCCGGCACCCAGTACGGCGGCGTGGCTGGTGGTCTTGGCAGCCTGCTTGGCGGCCTTCTTGGCCAGCGCCTTGATGTGCTGATCGTTGAGGAAGATGCCGACCAGCGCCTTGGCGACGTCGGTCTTGGCCAGCTTGATAAAGCCTTGCGCCTCGACCACCAAGGCTTCGTCACGGCTCATGCCGGCGGCGGCCTCGACGGTTTTCACTGCGGTCATGGGGGCCGGATAGTGCTTGCCCGCCACGGCGGCAACCATGCCGGCGGCGGTGCTGAAGCTCATCATGGCTTCCAGCTTGGAGAGACGCAGCGGGGCCTTCTTGGCGGCGCGGCGGCTCTGCCAGTCCAGCTTGCCCGCGATGGCGTCTCTCATCATCTGCACGGCGGCGCTCTGCAGCACTGCGGGGGCGACCACGGCGTCGATGGCACCCACCTTGAGGGCGTCATCGGCACGGTAATCCTTGCCGGTGGTGATCCACTCCAGGGCGTTGTCGGCGCCGATAAGGCGCGGCAGGCGAACAGTGCCGCCAAAGCCCGGCATGATGCCGAGTTTGGTCTCGGGCAGGCCGATTTTGGCGGTGGTGTCGGCCAGACGGAAATCGGTGGAGAGTATGGTCTCGCAGCCGCCGCCCAGGGCATGGCCCTTGATGGCGGACAGGGTCGGCACCGGCAGATCTTCGATGGCGCTGAAGATGTCGTTGGCCTTTTTCAGCCAGCCGAGCAGATCTTCTTGCGGCAGGCTGAACAGTTCCAGGAATTCGGTGATGTCGGCGCCGACGATAAAGGCGTCTTTGCCGGAGGTGAGGATCAGACCCTTCAAATCGGCTTGTTGCTTTAATGCGGCGATCGCTTCGCTCAGTGAGAGCAGGGTAGCGCGATCCAGCTTGTTGACTGAACCCGGGGCATCAAACCTCAGTTCGGCAATGCCGTCTTCGAGGTAGCTGACCGACAGGGTTTCGCCTTGGTAGATCATGAGAGTGTCTCCTTGTTCCCACTCGGTGGGGGGTGTTGCTCCTTTATCCCCAGCAGGGGGCGAGGCTCACTATTGATCCAAAAGAAGACAATTTCAACACCTATTTAAAACATTTGTTTAACAGATCTCGAGTAAAAGCTCGCCTCAGACTAACGGCCAAAATAAAGGCGTCTCATGACGCCTTTATTAACCTTGTGTGCCATCAGCTGGCCAGCTCTGGCCTACTGCGATACTGGTTCAGCACCTCGGGATCGGCGAGGGCATGAGTATTGTTGACGGGTCTGTTGTGCACCACCTCCCGCACCGCCAGCTCCACTATCTTGCCGGACTTGGTGCGAGGGATGGCATCTACCTGCAGGATACGGGCGGGGACGTGGCGGGCCGTGCAGTGCTGCCTCACTTGCTGGCGGATGCGCTCGCGCAGGGGATCGTCCAGCTTGAGCCCGGGCTTGAGCTTGACGAAGAGCACCACCCGTTCGTCCTGCTGCCACTGTTGGCCGATGACGATGCTCTCTTCCACCTCGTCGAGCTGCTCCACGTAGCGGTAGATCTCGCTGGTACCGATGCGCACGCCCCCCGGATTGAGAGTGGCATCGGAGCGGCCGTAGAAGAGGATGCCGCCGGTGTCGGTCAGCTCGATCCAGTCGCCGTGGCACCAGACGTTGTCAAAGCGCTCGAAGTAGGCGGCGTGGTACTTGTCGCCGTTCTCGTCGCCCCAGAAGTAGATGGGCTGGGCCGGGAAGGGCTTGGTGCAGACCAGTTCCCCCTTCTCCCCCTGCACCGGCTGGCCGGCCTCGTTGAACACCTGCACCGCGAGGCCAAGGCCGCGCCCCTGGCTCTCGCCGCGATAGACGGGGCTGAGCGGGTTGCCGATGACGAAGCAGGAGCAGATGTCGGTGCCGCCTGAGATGGAGCTGAGCTGCACATCCTGCTTGATCCCCTGATAGACATAGTCGAATCCCTCCGGCGACAGCACGGAGCCCGTGCTGCAGATCAGCCGCAGGGCCGGCAGCTGGTGGGTGCTGATGGGGGTATAGCCCTGCTTGTGCAGGGCATCCAGATACTTGGCGGAGGTGCCGAACAAGCTGACCTGCTCGTCGCGGGCGAGATCCCAGAGCACGTTGCCGTCGGGGTAAAACGGCGAGCCGTCGTAGAGCACCAGGGTGGCGCCGGAGGCGAGGGCGCTCACCAGCCAGTTCCACATCATCCAGCCGCAGGTGGTGAAGTAGAACACCCGTTCCCCCGGTTTGATGTCGCAGTGCAGCTGATGCTCCTTGAGGTGCTGCAGCAGGGTGCCGCCTATGCCGTGGACTATGCACTTGGGTTTGCCCGTGGTGCCGGAGGAGTAGAGGATGTAGAGCGGATCGTTGAAGGCCATGGACTCGAAGACGAGCTGGGCACCGGGCTGGCTCGCCAGCACCTGATGCCAGTCGTGACCGAGCTGCAGCGGGTTGCCGAGCAGGGGGATCATCACCGTCTGCTCTAGGCTGTCTAACTGGCTCACCACGCTGGCGACCTTGGCCTGAATGTCGATGGCCTTGCCGCCATAGCGATAGCCATCCACCGCGAACAGCACTCGCGGCCGGGTCTGGCCGAAGCGCTCCACCACGCTGGCTTCACCGAAGTCGGGGCTGGTGGAGGTCCAGATAGCGCCGAGGCTGGTGGTGGCCAGCATGGCAACCACGGTTTCCGGAATATTGGGCAGGTAGGCGGCGACCACGTCGCCACTGCCTATGCCCTGGCTGCGCAGCCACTGGGCCAGTCGGGCCACCTGATCGCCGAGCTCGGCCCAGCTCAGGGTCTGGCTGGCGCTGCCTTCGAGGCGGGAGATGATGGCCGGGCTCTCGTCCTGGCGGCGCAGCAGGTTCTCGGCGAAGTTGAGCCGGCTGTCGGGGAACCAGCGGGCGCGCTGCATCTCCTGGCGGTTCTCCGCCACTATGTTGCCCAGCTCTCCCTTGACGCCGCAGTGCTGCCACACCAGCGGCCAGAAACGGGTGGTCTTCTCCACCGACCATTGATAGAGGTCGGCGTAGCTGCGCAGTTGCAGGCCGTGGAAGTGGTTGACCTCGGCCATGAACTGGTGGAGGTTGGAGTGCTGCATCCTGTCTTGATCCGGTTTCCACAGACAAAGGTTTTGCATGAATCGTTCCTGACTGCTGATATCTACTGTCTACACGGCAGTGTATTGAATTGTTTTTGATTTGTTAATGTTTGGTTTTCTGTTGATAACAAACACTTTGTAACGCATGCGTTACCTCACGAAGCGGCAGCTTGACGGGTCGAGCCGCCCAGAGCTTGGTGTTATGCTGCTATCACATTCACCTCGGAGCAGGACGCCATGAGCAGCTACAGCCAACTTTTTGCCCAGCACCTCGACACCCTGCAGCAGCGCACCCGCGACATTCTGCAACAGCAGGGGCTCAGCGGACTGGCCATCCACGCCGGCCAGACCCACCGCATCTTCCTCGATGATCAGGATTACCCCTTCAAGGTAAACCCGCACTTCAAGGCTTGGTTGCCGGTGCTGGACAATCCCCACTGCTGGCTGCTGGTGGACGGGGTGAGCAAGCCGGTGCTGCTGTTCTACCGGCCGGTGGACTTCTGGCACAAGGTGGCGGACCTGCCCAATGCCTTCTGGGTCGACTTCTTCGACATCCGCTTCCTGACCAAGCCGGAGCAGGTGGCGGATCACTTGCCAGCCGACAAGCAGGAGTGGGCCTATCTGGGTGGTCATCTGGAGGTGGCCCAGCTGGTGGGATTGGGGCAGCCCAATCCGGAGGCGGTGCTCAACTACCTGCACTACCACCGTGCCTACAAGACGCCCTATGAGCTGGAGTGTCTGCGGGCGGCGAATCGGCTCGGGGTGCGTGGCCACATCGCGGCCAAGGACTCCTTCATGGCGGGGGCGAGCGAGTTCGAGATCAACCTGGCCTACATGAAGGCGGTCGGGCAGGGGGCCAATGAGGCACCCTATGGCAATATCGTCGCCATCAACCGCAACGCGGCCATCCTCCATTACACCCATCTGTCGACCCAGCGGGTGCCGGATGCGGAGCGCCACTCCTTCCTGATCGATGCCGGGGCGGATTATCACGGCTATGCCTCCGACATCACCCGCACCTGGGCCTGGCGCCGGGGCGAGTTTGCCGATCTCATTGCGGCGCTGGATGCGCAGCAGCAGGAGATCATCGCGGAGATCAAACCCGGTCGCCGTTACAGCGAGCTGCATCTGCAGATGCACCACAGACTGGCGCGCTTGCTGCAGGCCACCGAGCTGGTGGACATGTCGGTGGACGAGATGATCCACACCGGGGTGACCAATGTGTTCTTCCCCCATGGCCTGGGCCACTTCCTCGGCCTGCAGGTGCACGATGCCGGTGGCTTCATGCAGGACGAGCGGGGTACCCACCTGGCGGCGCCCGAGCAGTTCCCCTACCTGCGCTGTACCCGGGTGATGGAGGTGGGGCAGGTGTTCACCATAGAACCCGGCCTCTACTTCATCGACAGCCTGCTGGAGCCGCTACGTCAGGGTGAGCAGGGCAAGCGGGTCAACTGGAACAAGGTCGAGGCGCTGCGCCCCTTCGGTGGCATCCGGATCGAGGACAACGTGGTCCTGCATGGGGACGGGGTGGAGAACCTCACCAGGCAAGCAGGGCTCTGATGGCCACAGACTATGCCATACCGGCCGCGCCGCTGGAGCTTTGCGAGGAGATCAAGAAGAGTCGCTTCATCACCCTGATTGCCCATGCGCCGACGGTCGAGGCCGCCAAGGCCTGGATCGGCGAGGTGAAGCGGCAGCACCCGACGGCCCGGCACCATTGCTGGGCCTTCGTCGCCGGGGCTCCGCAAGACAGCCAGGTCTATGGCTTCAGCGATGACGGTGAACCCTCTGGCACTGCGGGCAAACCCATGCTGGCCCAGCTGATGGGGGCCGGTATCGGCGAGGTAGCGACCGTGGTGGTGCGTTACTACGGTGGCGTCCTGCTCGGTACCGGCGGCCTGGTCAAGGCCTATGGTGGTGGGGTGGGGGCGGCACTCAAGCGGCTCGAGACCCGCATCAAGCGCCAGCAAACCCCTTCCCTTATCTGCTGCGACTATGGCGACATGGGGGCGGTGGAAACCCTGATCTCGGCTCATCGGGGCCAGTTGCTGGCTGCCGATTATGGTCAGCAAGTCCGTCTGCAGGTGGCATGGGATGCGGCCATCTGGAGTCAGGTGGATCAGGAAATGACAGACCGAACCCATGGCCGGGTATCTCTTCGCCCCTTAGATGGCTAGAATCCATCGCTCTTTTAGCCTGAAGGGGGAGCCGGAATGCAGATTCTGAGCATCATTCGTATCGTTGGTCTCTTGGTCGCGCTGTTCAGCTCGACCATGCTGCTGCCAGCGATGGTTGCTTTTGGGTATCGCGATGGTGGCGGTGCCGAGTTTGTGAACTCCTTCTTCATCGCCCTCCTGCTCGGTGCCCTGCTCTGGTTCCCCAATCGCCATCAGAAGAAAGACCTCAGATCCAAGGAAGGCTTCCTCATAGTGGTGCTGTTCTGGGTGGTGCTGGGCAGCGTGGGGGCCGTCCCCTTCATCATCAGCGACGTGCCGAGCATGTCGGTCTCCGAGGCCTTTTTCGAATCTTTCTCTGGCCTGACGACCACGGGGGCGACAGTGCTGACCGGGCTGGACGAGCTGCCCAAGGCGTTTCTGTTCTACCGCCAGCTGCTGCAATGGCTGGGGGGCATGGGGATCATAGTGCTGGCCGTGGCCGTTCTGCCGCTGCTGGGCATCGGGGGCATGCAGCTCTATCGCGCCGAGATCCCGGGGCCGGTCAAGGACAACAAGGTGACCCCGCGCATCGCCGAGACAGCCAAGGCACTCTGGTTCATCTACCTGCTGTTGACTTCCCTTTGCGCCCTGGCTTACTGGATGGCAGGGATGACGCTGTTCGATGCCATCTGCCACTCCTTCTCCACCTTGTCGGTGGGCGGCTTCTCGACCCACGATGCCAGCATAGGTTTCTTCAACAGCCCGGCCATCAACCTGATCACAGTGCTGTTCCTGCTGCTGGCCAGCGTCAACTTCGCCCTGCATTTCATGGTGTTCGCCCACAAGCCCGTGCGATTGAGCAGCTATTTGCGGGACTCCGAATTGAAGGTGTTCCTGGGGATCCAGGGCGTGCTGGTGCTGATCTGCTTCGTCTCCCTGCTGTTCCACGGTCACTACGCCACCTGGCAGGAAGCGCTCAACCACGGCCTGTTCCAGGCGGTCTCCCTTGGCACGACCACGGGCTACAGCACGACCAGTTACGCCGACTGGCCCTCCTTCCTGCCCATGTTGCTGATGTTCTCGGCTTTTATCGGCTGCTGTGCGGGCAGTACGGGGGGCGGCATCAAGGTGATGCGCTTCATGATCCTGTTCCTGCAGGGGATGCGCGAGCTCAAGCGACTGGTGCACCCGCGGGCCATCTATACCCTGAAGCTGGGGCGGCGCGCGGTGCCGGAGCGGATCGTCGAGGCGGTGTGGGGCTACTTCGCCACCTACATCATACTGTTCTTCATCTTCATGCTGTTGTTGCTGATGACAGGGCTGAACGAAGTGACAGCGTTCACGGCTGTGGCGGCCGCCTTCACCAACGTGGGACCCGGGTTGGGTGAGGTATCCAGCAACTTTGGCAATATCTCGGCGACGGCACAGTGGATCCTGGTGGTTGCCATGTTGTTTGGTCGATTGGAAATATTCACACTTCTGGTACTGTTTACTCCTGCATTCTGGCGTAGTTGAGGTTGGTATGGACAAGATTTTGGTGCTTTATTCTTCCCGGGACGGGCAAACGCGGAAAATTGTGGATGTCATGCTGGAGGAGATACAGGGATGTGAAGTGGTGATGCAGGATCTGCACAGCCTGCCGATGTGCAACCTCAGCAAGTATGCCAAGGTATTGATCGGCGCCTCCATCCGCTATGGCAACTTCCACCCCAGTCTGCTCAGCTTTATCCATGCGCACCATGAACAGCTGGAAGTGGCCAACGCCGCCTTCTTCTGTGTCAACCTGACGGCGCGCAAGCCCGAGAAGCAGACACCGCAGACCAATGCCTATATGAAGAAGTTTCTGCGTCTCTCGCCGTGGAAGCCGAAGACACTGGGGGTATTTGCCGGTGCGCTGCGATATTCCCGCTACAACTGGTGGCAGACCCGCATCATCCAGCTGATCATGACGATCACCGGCGGCAGTACGGATACCAGCCAGGACATCGAATTCACCGATTGGGAAAAGGTACGTGCCTTTGCCCGGGACTTCTGGTCAAAAAGGTAGCAAATCCGTACCCTTGTTCGTTGACGCCCCGCCGATGCGGGGCGTTTTGTTTGATAAATAGGCGCTTGAACCACCAAACTGCAAAAAGTGTCATTTTTTGCAGTTTTACCCTTGCCATCCCGGCGCGGCTCCCTATAATGCGCCCCTACCAGTACGGCGGAACACGCCGAACTGATGAGCCAGCTTCCTAGCGAAGCAGGCGCCGAAAGAAAAGCGAAAACAACCGCTTGACTTTCGAAGTGAGGAGCGTAAGATGCGCCTCCTCAACGCGATAAGCGTGACGCTCTTTAACAATTTGAATCAAGCAAT
>NZ_JBGLQX010000041.1:0-23254 GCF_041403065.1 Aeromonas sp. S16(2024)
CGGAAGCAAAAAATCGCAGGAATGAGCAGTGAATATCTGGAAACGGTACTCAATGCGGGTCTCAAAAAACTGGGTGAAATTTAACAAAATGTTCACGCTCTCACCCTGGGGGGTAAATCAAGGAAATGTTGGTTCTAAACATATTATGTCGATTCGAATATCTCTGCCATCAATTGAGACACAAACCGAAATCGTCCGTCGGGTGGAACAACTGTTTGCCTATGCCGATACCATCGAACAGCAGACCAAGGCGGCCAAGGAGCGGGTCGATAAGCTGACCCAGGCCATTCTGGCCAAGGCGTTTCGTGGCGAGTTGACCGCCGACTGGCGCGCCGCCAACCCGGACCTTATCAGTGGCAACAACAGCGCCGCCGCCCTGCTGGCACGCATCCAGGCCGAGCGGGCCGCCGCCAAGCCGCGCAAGAACCGCAGGGGTTAATGAACAACGTGAATTGCATCGCCACCTTGGCGCGACATGGCCAACCGCAAGGCACCAACCCGGCGCAATGCGGAGCGTATATTGTCCCCTGCGTTGCTGACGTGCGGCCATCACTTGTATCATCACCAAGATGCCAACCCCCTTTATTGACCGATGGCTGCGCCCGATATGACATCCGATAGCGACATGCTCGAACAGTTGATCCGCCTCGCCAGCAGCAGCCCCCAGGTGCAGGTGCTTTGGCTTTACGGCTCCCGCGCCAAGGGGACGGCGGGCCCCACCAGCGACTGGGATCTGGCGGTGGCCTTCGATCCGGTCAAACAGAGTGGCCCCCTGGGCGTTGCACTGGAGAACCGGTTGCGGCCAGAGCTGCTGGCGCAGGAGTGGCAACGAGCCCTGGGATTGGCGGACGGGGCACTCTCGGTCGTCGATATCAATCAGGCCCCCATTCCGTTGGCCTTTGCCGTGGTCGATGCCAATCGCCCTCTCTATCGCCGTGATGAGGGACGACGCTTGCAGGAGGAGGCGCGGATCATGTCGCAGATGGAACTTGATTATTCCCATCGCCAGACCGATATCAGCAAGCATCAATCAGAGGAGTAGAGATGAGCGATAACGCCTATATCGGCGCTTTGCGCCTCAGCCTGTCGCGCTATCAGGCCGAGCTGTCAGAGATCCGGGCTATTCTGGCGCAGCGTGCGCTTTCCAATCTGGAGTACCGCGCCGCCGAGCGCACCCTGCAAGTTTCTATCGAAGCCTGTATCGGTGTGGCCAAACACTGGGCCAGAGCGCTGGCGGGCCATACCCCGCAAGATGCCTATCAGGCATTCGAGATCCTTGCCCAGCGTGGCGAGCTGTCTCCCGACACGCTGAGCGGCTGGCGCAAGATCATTGGCCTTCGCAACGCGCTGGTGCACGACTATCTCAATATCGACCCCGAGATCATCCGTAGTGTGATTGGCCAGGGGTATAGCGACCAGCTGTTTACCTTCGGCAATCAAGGATTGGAGTGGCTGGCGGCCAGGCTGGATTGAGCCGCGCGCCCCGCATCCTTAATGCAACAGAAGGGCCTGCAATCGCAGGCCCTCTTTTCGTCTCTTCACTCTTTATATCGTACCGGCACGGCGCCGGCGCTCAGACGGGCGCTCTCAGCTTGCGGCTTCGCAGCAGCAGGGGGAGCTGGTAGAGCACCAGGGCACCCAGCACCAGGCCGGCGCCGGTCAGCTTGGCAGGGCCCAGCGGCTCGTCATAGAAGAGGGTGCTTAAGGTAAGGGTCCAGACGGGTTCCAGCAGCATCAGCAGGGCGGCGTGGGCCGTGGTCATCCGGCTCAGGGCGTGGGTGAGCAGCCAGTAACGCAGGGTGGTGGCGATCAGGACGCTGGCGGCAAACCAGCCCCAGATGCCAGAGCTGATGCCGGCGGGCCACTGCTCTGTCAGCAGGGAGAGCAGGGTGCCGAGCAGGCCGGTCACCGCCAACTGGATGCAGGTGAGCCAGGTCGGGGGAATGGACTGGGCGAAGTGGCGGTGCACCGCGAGCTGGACCCCCAGGGTGGCGGCGGCCGCCAGAAACCAGAACAGGGACAGGGACACGCCCCAGTGGGTGCTGCTGGAGAGCAGCAGCAGGCCGGCCACGGCGACGGGCAGGGTGAGCCAGTAGTGGCGGCCTGGTCTGGCCTTGAAGGCGGCCCAGGCGGCGAGCGGCGCCATCAGGGTGGCCACGCTCATGATGAAGGCGCCACTGCCGAGCGCATCGCTCTGGCTGATGGCGGTGACCCAGAACAGCAGGCTGGCCCCGAGCAGGGTGCCGCACCCGGCGGCGCGCAGCAGTTGCGAACGGCTGGGGGGCGGCTCGCGCAGCCAGGCCAGTGGCAACAGCAGCAGGGCGGCCAGCAGGAAACGGCTGCCGATAAAGGCGGCAGTGGGCAGTTCGCGAATAGCCTCTTTCGAGAAGAGCCAGCCAGCGGCGGCCAGCAGGGTGACCAGTATCATCAGCAGCAGGGGAGCGCGGTTCATCGGGGCATCACAGGGTCAAGGCAAAGGGCAGAGCATAAAGGAAAGCAGGCCGGATTGCCTGCGGCGTTTGCCCCTGCCCCGGGATCAGGCGGGACTATGAGCGGGCACGGGGTGACCCACCAGGGCCACCCGCACTAGTCGTTTTCCAGTGCGGCGAGGCAGTGGGACAGGGTGCGCGCCAGCGCCCCCTGGTTGCGCAGCACCACGGCACGAGCCTGCTCCCCCATCTGGCGGCGGGCGCCCGCATCGCCGAGCAGCGTAATCACCTTGTCGCCCAGGGCATCGGCATCCGCCACCACGGCGGCGCCCCCCTGAGCCACCAGCTGGCGGGTGATGTCGCTGAAGTTGAAGTAGGCGGGGCCGGTCAGGCAGGGTTTGCCGAGCGCCGCCGGCTCCAGCAGGTTGTGGCCACCAATCTTCACCAGGCTGCCGCCGACGAATGCCAGATCGGCGGCCGCCAGCATCAGCGGCAACTCGCCCATGGTATCGCCCAGGTAGATTTTGTCGCTCTCGCCGACCGCACTGCCCGCCGTGCGCAGCACGCAGCCGTAGGGGGCGCACAACTCGGCCACCCGGGCAAAACGCTCGGGGTGGCGCGGCACCAGGATAAGCAAGGCAGACGGATGTACCTTGAGCACCCGATCGAAGGCGGCCAGCACCTGCTCGTCTTCTCCCTGATGGGTGCTGGCGGCGATCCAGACCGGCCGATCCTGCCCAAGCTGCTGGCGCAGGGCGCGGCCCCGGGCCTGCACCTCGTCGCCAAACTGGATGTCGAACTTGATGGAGCCGGTCACCGCCAGCCGCTCGCGGCCTATGCCCAGACGATGGAAGCGATCCGCATCGTCCTGGTGCTGGCATAGCAGGTGGGTCAGCGGACGGCTGAGGGCATCGAAGGCGCCCAGGAAGCGGGCATAGCGCTGGCAGGATCGCTCGGAGAGCCGGGCATTGAGTATGGTCACCGGCAGGTGGCGCGCCTCGCAGGCTGCCAGCCAGTTCGGCCACAGCTCGGTTTCCATCACCCAGAGGGCGCGGGGCTTGAAGGTGGCCAGAAACGCCGAGACCGCCCAGGGGTAGTCCAGGGGCGCATAGCGATGCACCACCAGATCCCCGAGCTTGGCCGCCTGCTCGGCGCCGGTGCGGGTGGTGGTGGTGAGCAGTATGGGCAAGGAGGGCTGCTCCGCCTTGAGGGCGCGGATGAAGGGGCTGATGGCCAGCGTCTCCCCCACGCTCACCGCATGGATCCAGAGTGGCGCCTCCTGCCCGGTGGCAGGTGCCCGCCCCAGGTGCTCGGCCCAGCGCTTGCCGAAGCCGGGCTTGCCTTTTTTGGGCTTGTATAGCGCCAGCAGCGCCAGCGGCAGGCCCAGGTGGATCAGCAGGTTGTAGAGCAGCCGATAGATCATGCTACTGGCCTTCGCCGCCGGTCGCGGGGCCCGCCACCGGTTGCAGCGCGATCACCAGATCTTCCGACTCGCTGCGCTCCAGTCGCTTGCCCGCCTCGATGACCTGCTCCGGCATCAGCTCGATCAGGCACTTGAGGTGGCCAAACTTGCAGGTGCGCTTGAAGCAGGGGCGGCATTCGATGTCGGTGTGCACTATCTCGACCCTGTCCGCCAGGGGCGGCGTGTAGAGCGGCGAGGTGGAGCCGTAGACGCCGATCAGCGGCCGGTTGAGGGCGGCGGCGACGTGCATCAGGCCCGAATCGTTGGCGATGACCCGACCGGCCAGGGCCATGAGATCGATCGCCTCGTGCAGGCTGGTCTTGCCCGCCAGCACGTGGCAGTTGGGGCGCGACAGGGGATTGATCCGGTCCCGTATGGTGTTGGCCACCTCCACATCCTTGCCGGAGCCGAAGATCCACACCTGCCAGCCTTCATCCAGATGCTTCTGGGCCACCACGGCGTAGTGCCCCTCGGGCCAGCGCTTGGCCGGGCCGAACTCGGCCCCCGGGCAGAGCACCAGCACGGGGCGGGCGCGATTCAGGCCGAGCCGCTCCAGCGCCTTGTCCTGGTTGACGAGATCCACGTGCAGGGACGGATGGGGAATGGACGGAATGTCGCTCCGGCTCTTCATCTGTGCCTTGGGATAGGCCAGCGCCAGATAGGCTTCCACCATCAGCGGGAAGGCGGACTTGTTGCTGCGCATGTCATTAAGCAGGCCGAAGCGGTGCTCCCCCTTCCAGCCGGTGCGCACCGGGATCCTGGCGAACCAGGGGATCAGCGCCGACTTCATGGAGTTGGGCTGGATGATCGCCTGATCGTACTTCTCGGCCGCCAGTTGCTTGCCGAGCCGACGGCGGGCCCCCAGCTTGAAGTCACCGTGGCCGAGCGGCATGGGGACAGCCTTGTCCACTTCGGGCATCCGCTCCAGCAGGGCACCACACCAGGCTGGCGCCATCACATGCAACTCGCTGTCAGGGTGATTGGTCTTGATCGCCTTGTAGAGGCTCTGGGACATCACCATGTCGCCGACCCAGGAGGGGCCGATCACCAATATTTTCATCTCACGCTTCTCTTGGGGCCAAGCCCTGCGGTTAATCATTACTGGCCGAGATTATGCCCCAAGAATGGCCCGAGAAATAACAGAAGATCCCCGTACCACCCGCTCTCACACCAAAAAAGAAGCCATTTGAAACTGATGCACCATAGGCGCCGGAACCATGCTCCGCCAGCCGTTTTAGGCTAGAATGGGCGCCAATTTGAGCATGCCCCGCCAGCCGGGCGCCAACAAGAGCCTTCAACCCGTGAAAAAACCGACTCTGGCGGCCGTCCTGATCGTCAAGAACGAAGCCGACAACCTGAAAGCCTGCCTCGCCTCACTCGACGGTCTGGTGGACGAGATCGTCATTCTGGACTCCGGCAGCCAGGACGAGACCCCCGCCATCGCCGCCGAATTCGGCGCCCGTTTCTTCGTCAATACGGTGTGGCCCGGTTTCGGCCGCCAGCGCCGCCTCGCCCAGTCCCATGTCCAGTCAGAGTGGGTACTGTGGCTGGATGCGGACGAGCGGCTCACTCCCGAGCTGAAAGCGGCCATCGCCACCGTCATGGCCAATCCGGCCAGCGACACCATCTACTCCATCCCACGCCTCTCCTGGGTGTTTGGTCGTTTCATCCGCCACAGCGGCTGGTATCCGGATCGGGTGCTGCGCCTCTATCCCAGGGAGCTCACCGGCTACAACGAGGCGCTGGTGCACGAGAAGGTGGAGGTGCGCGCCAACATGAAGATCGTCAACCTGCATGGCGACCTGCTCCACTACACCTACCGGGATCTGGAGCACTATCTGGTGAAGTCCGCCGGCTATGCCAGAGCCTGGGCCGATCAGCGCACCGCCCGTGGCAAGAAGGGCTCCCTCGGCCAGGGACTGGTCCATGCCGTGGGCTGTTTCCTCAAGATGTATCTGCTCAAGGCCGGCTTCCTCGATGGCAAGCAGGGGCTCTTGCTCGCGATCCTCTCGGCCCACTCCACTTTCGCGAAGTACGCAGACCTCTGGATCCGCCAGCAGCCGCAAGCACCGGACCAGACCGGCAGCTAACTAATTGCGCAGCCGCTCAAGCCAGCATGACGAAACAGGGCCCGAAAGGGCCCTGTTTGCATCTGTCAGCTCTCTGTTCGCCAGAAGGACGGTGCCCAGCGAGCTATCGCCGCCGCCATTGCCTTGGGATCGAGCTGGCTCATGTCTTCCGGGTGATCGCTGTCTTCCGGCGGGCTGAACGCCAGGTGACGCCCCTCGCTGTTGAGCGGACGCCAGCGCAGCGGGGTGGCCGAGCGGTGCGCCGGGAAGAAACCTATGGTGGGCACGTCCAGCGCCGCCGCTATGTGCAGCGGCCCGGTACTGCCCGCCACAAACAGGGCCGCGTTGGCCATCACCTGACAGAACTTGGGCAGCCCCTCGTCGGAGCGATAGATCCAGCCATTGCCGCCGTGGGCCAGCAATTCTGCCGCCAGCTGCTCGGCGATCTTCTCCTCCCCCGGCCCTGCCGTCAGGATGCACTGCAATTCCGGGCATGCCTGATTGAGCTTGATGATGAGGCGCGAGTACTGCTCGATGGAGAGGTTGTTGGCCGAACCACCGCTGCCGGCGTGTACCATCAGCCAGGGGCGACTGGCATCCAGCTTCAATCTGGTTGCAACCTGTTCGCGCACCAGCTGCAGGCTCTGGGGGTCAAAGCTGAGGTAGGGGCCCTGTGGCTCCACCACGCTCAGTTGCTGGTCGGCCAGGAAGCGGCGCACCAGATCCAGGTTGTACTCGTACTCCGGCTTCTGGGAGCGGGAACGGCGCTGCACCAGCCGCTGGTTGTAGAGCACCTGGGCCAGCTTGGTGGCCGGGGCCAGCCGGTAGGGAATGTGCGCCTTCCACACCAGCTTGGCGTTACGGGTGTTGGAGAAGAGGCAGATGGAGGCATCGAAGGCGGCCGCCTTGATGCGGGCCAGCAAGGCCCGTTGCTGTTCCTTGTCGGCCCGGGCACCCGGATCCAGGATGATCTCGTCTATCCAGGGACAGAGGCGGGCCAGCGGCGCCGTGTAGGCAGGAACCAGGGCAGTCACATGACAATCCATGGAGCGCTTGAGCATGGCAAAACTCGGCCATGCCAGCATGAAGTCACCAATCTTGTCGTTGCGTACTACCAGAATACGTTTCATAAAAAATCCCTTTGCTCCCTGTCACCAATGCAAGGAGGCTTGATGCGCGGTGCGGGTATTCTTGCCTGATGCACAGCTATTCTCAAGCGAAGACACCAGACGATACTGATTTGGACGACCAAACCGGGCCTCTCACGCCAGGTTCCGCACAAAACGGACGTCGTCCCGGTCGCGACAAAACATCAACAGACCCTATAATGCGACCAAATTTCCAGGTTGCAGGAATCAAGAGCATGACCAACAAGGTAATTTATCCCGGCACCTTCGACCCCATCACCAACGGCCATACCGACCTGATAGGTCGTGCCGCTAGGCTGTTTGATGAAGTGGTCGTCGGGGTAGCCAACAGCCCGAGCAAGCGCCCCTTGTTCGATCTGGCAGAACGTGTCCTGCTTGCCCGGCAAGTGACGGCCCACCTGCCCAACGTCAAGGTGGTGGGCTTCTCCGGCCTGTTGGTGGACTTTGCCAAAGAGCAACAAGCCAACGTGCTGATCCGTGGCTTGCGGGCCGTCTCCGACTTCGAATACGAATTTCAGCTGGCCAACATGAACCGCCGCCTGATGCCGGAGCTGGAGAGCGTATTTCTCACCCCTGCCGAAGAAAACTCCTTCATCTCCTCGACCCTGGTGAAGGAGGTCGCCCTGCATGGCGGTGATATCCGCCAGTTTGTCGACCCGATCGTCGCCAAGGCGATTGCCGCCAAGCAAGGCAAGTAACAAGCAAACAGGCTACCCGAGGGTAGCCTGTTTGTCGGGGCAACTGATGCGGCCCCTGTCTCCCGCCCCTGCCGTCAGTCCGGCGCGCGGTTCAGCGCCTGCTGACAATTGAGCGTCAGCTCGTCCAGCCAGGCGTAGCGACGCCGGTACATGGCGCGCTTCTTGGCCGCCACCTCTTCCAGCGGCTTGCGCACCGCGGGCTGCAACCGCACGAAGTTGGCATCCTGATCCAGGGCACCGAACTCCTGCCACAGCTCGTCATAATCCGCCTGCAGGCAGGCTTTTTTCTTCTTGCTGTAACGCTTGGCCTGGTAGATGTGTGCCTTCATCCGCACCGCCGAGATATGCTCGGCCCCCATCGCCTCGGCCAGCTGCATCACCAGCATTACCACCAGCGACTTGGGCCGCAAACCATGGCCCTCCTTGGTCAGGGCTCGAACCTTGTCCTGTGCCTGTTCGACGCAGGGTTCCGGCCCCTGTACCGAGCCGATCACCAGCGACAGCTTGCCGGGGGTACCCGCCAGCGAGAAGGCACAACTATAGAGGCGCTTGCCCTGTTGATCGACGATGGAGAGCGCCAGCTCGGCCTCACGACGGAAGGTACCATCGTGGCGCAGCACTATGCGACATCCACTCTGGGGATACTGGCCAAGCTCAATGCCCTCGTCCAGATAGAGCGGGTCTATCAGCTCGGGATAACGGGCCAGCAGCAGTCGATAGTGGTTTTCCAGCATCTCGGCCCGCTGGGTCGCGGTGGAGCCGGCAAACCGATAGGGTCGCATCGGCTTGTCGAGCAGCTCGGGATAGTGTGCAGGCAGGGCCTTGAGCGGTTCGGCCTGAAACAGCTCGAACACCCGGCTCATCTGCTGCCGATAGAGCAGGCTGCGCAGCACGAACTTGGCGCGATTGAAGGTCTTGCGGGCGCTGTCATCGGGATAGAGGAAGCGGGCCATTTTTTGGGCGCAATAGTGCCCCTGCCGGGACAGATGATCCCAGTCTATTGATTCTGCTGTCATTTTTATTACCTCGCAGCCTGAACTGGCGAGATAGTAGTCATGGACGAAAGCGGCATCAACAGACTGGCAATACTCTCTTACAACTTGGCCGGTTATGGCCCAAAAAACGGCAATTCAGCGTTGGCAGTGGGAGCAGAACACAGTGGTTCTCTGGCCCATCCTCACCTCGGTCAGCAGGGTATGGCAGTGGAAACAGGGCTGGCCGCCCCGGCCATAGACCTGCAACTGCTGCACGAAATAGCCCGGTTTGCCGTCGGCACTGGTGAAGTCCTTGAGGGTGGTGCCCCCCTGGCGAATGGCCTCGGCCAGCACCCGCTTGATCTCCGCCACCAGGGTCCCCAGCCGCTCGCCACTGATGTTGCCCGCCGCCCGCTTGGGATGAATGCCGGCGGCATAGAGCGCCTCGTTGGCGTAGATGTTGCCCACCCCGACCACCACATGGTTGTCCATCAGGAACTGCTTGATGGCGGTGCTGCGCCCCTTGGCTCGCGCCCGCAGATAGTCGGCGCTGAAGGCCTCGGTGAGCGGCTCGGGCCCCAGCTTGGCGAGCAGGGCGTGCGCCTCGGCGGGTTCACGGGTCCACAGCAGGGCACCGAAACGACGCGGATCGTTGAGTCGCAGCAGCTTGCCGTTGGCGAGCTCTATGTCCACGTGATCGTGCTTCTCGGCCGGGGTGCCTATGTCCAGCACCCGCAGGCTGCCGGACATGCCAAGGTGCAGGATGGCGGTGCCAAAATCGGTCTCCAGCAGCAGGTATTTGGCGCGGCGGCTGACCCTGTGGATGACGAGATCCACCAGCTCCTGGATCTCCCCAGGCACCGGCCAGCGCAGTCGGCCATCCCGCACCACCACACGGGTCACCTTGATGCCGGTGAGCCAGGGAGAGATCCCCTGGCGGCTGACTTCGACTTCCGGTAATTCAGGCATAGACAGGCCTCTCGCTCACGGCAGGGTTCAGGGGGTGGGACGCAGCAGGTCGCGGTACTGCTCCTGGCTCAGGCTGAGCCAGGTCGAAGGGGGCAGCAGGGCGGCAAACTTGCCGTCGTCCTGATAGAGCCCCACCTCAACCGGATCGCTCTGGCCGGCGACCCATATCTTGAGGGTCACCGGGGTGCCGCGCACGGCCCCGCCCGGGGGCAGCAGCCAGCCTTGCCATGTCTCGATGCGGGCGGCCAGCTGGGCGCTGCTGAGCCCCAGATCCGGCCCGCTGCGCCAGCCCTGGCCGATCCGCTCTATCTGCCAGCTCGGCCCCTGCCAGGTCAACACCACGGCAGATTCGGACAGCAGGGGACGGGACCGCTGGGCGCTGTTCTCCTGCTGGGCCTGCTCCAGCCGGTGCAGCAGGGTGATCACTATCAGCACCGCCACTATGATCACGTTATTCCAGCCTTTACGGCTCAATTTGAACATGGCAAGCCTCCCTTTGAAGCGGCAGTGTACTGAATTCCAGCCATAAAAAAACCCGGCACTAAGCCGGGTTTTTTGGGAATGCAGCATCAAGTGATTACTTGATTTTGCCTTCCTTGTAGATCACATGCTGACGAATAACGGGATCAAATTTCTTGATCTCCATTTTTTCGGGCATGGTGCGCTTGTTCTTGGTAGTGGTATAGAAGTGACCAGTACCGGCGCTGGAGTTCAGGCGAATCTTATCGCGAATACCTTTAGCCATGATCTAATTCCTTATACCTTAACGCCGCTGGCACGCAGTTCAGCCAGAACCACTTCAACGCCGCGCTTGTCGATGATACGCATGCCTTTTGCGGATACGCGCAGGCTTACGAAGCGTTTTTCACTCTCAACCCAAAAACGGTGAGTGTGCAGGTTCGGCAGGAAACGACGCTTGGTAGCGTTGTTAGCGTGCGAACGGTTGTTACCAACTGCCGGGCGCTTGCCGGTTACTTGGCATACTCTAGACATGTCAGTCTCTCCAAATCTTACTTCATTGCTCGAGCAAATATCTGCCCCGCTGGCCTTCGATTGCGGGGCAAACAGAAGGCGGCATTTTATACAGCATCCGTGATCAAAGATCAACTAATACAGTGCCAGAGCCCAGTCATAACCAACCACGCTCTGCGAAAGAAACCGTGATACCGTCACCGATCACCAAGTGATCCAGCACTCTGATATCGACCAAGGCCAGGGCGGCCAGGATCCGATCCGTGATCTGGCGGTCGGCCCGACTGGGCTCGGCTACGCCGGACGGGTGATTATGCGCCAGAATCACGGCGGCTGCATTATGTTTGAGCGCGATCTGCACGATTTCCCTGGGCCAGACGCTCGCCGAATCCAGGGTGCCGTAGAAAAGTTCAACAAATTGAATCACTCTGTGCTGGTTATCGAGCAATAACAGCGCAAACACCTCCCGTGGCCTGTCCCGCAGTTGAGCCTGCAAATACTCCCGAGTCAGCTGGGGCGAGGTGAGGGCCTCCCCCCGTTGCAACTGCTCGGCAAGATGCCGTCTGCCCATCTCCAGCACCGCCTGCAACTGGGCATATTTGGCCGGCCCCAGCCCGTGAGCGCCGCAAAAATCCTGTTGCCCGGCTCCGAGCAGCGCCCGCAGGGATCCGAACTGCTGCAACAGCTGGCGGGACAGATCCACCGCGCTCAGGCCGCTGACCCCGGTGCGCAGGAAGATCGCCAGCAATTCCGCATCGGACAGCACCCCCGCCCCACGGCGCAACAGCTTCTCCCGGGGGCGCTCATCTTCCGGCCACTCCTTGATGCTCATTTGTCTCTCCCCCATGGCTATTGAGAGAAAACATAGCAAAAAATCGCGGGAGCCCGACCACAACTCCCCCATGTCAGCCTCTGTCGTCGTCCATCGCCTGTGCTATCTTAGCCGACCAGTCAGAGTGAGCCGAAAGAGAAGCAGCAGATGAGATTGGCCGATAAACGCATCCTGTTGGGTGTCAGTGGCGGGATCGCCGCCTACAAGAGTGCCGAGCTGGTACGCCGCCTGAAAGATCAGGGTGCCGAGGTAAGGGTGGTGATGACCCGCTCCGCCAAGGAGTTCATCACTCCCCTGACCCTGCAGGCCGTCTCCGGCCACCCGGTCGCCGACAGCCTGCTGGACCCGGCCGCCGAGGCGGGCATGGGCCATATCGAGCTGGCAAAGTGGGCGGATCTGGTGCTGATCGCGCCCGCCAGCGCCAACCTGATGGCACGCATGGCCGCCGGCATGGCGGACGAACTGCTGACCACCCTCTGCCTAGCCACCCCGGCAACCGTGGCGCTGGCACCGGCCATGAACCAGCAGATGTATCGCAACGCCGCCACCCAGGCCAATCTCAAGACCCTGGCCAGCCGCGGCATCCTGCTGTGGGGGCCGGATTCCGGCAGCCAGGCCTGCGGTGACGTGGGCCCCGGCCGGATGCTGGATCCCCTGGATCTGGTGGAGCGCTGCTGCCAGCAGCTGACTGCCGAGCCATTGCTGGCGGGGGTCAAACTGCTGCTCACCGCCGGGCCGACCCGCGAGGCGCTGGATCCGGTGCGCTACATCAGCAACCACAGCTCCGGCAAGATGGGTTACGCCATCGCCCGCGCCGCCCGCGAGGCGGGTGCCGAAGTGACGCTGGTGAGCGGCCCGGTCGCCCTGGCCACCCCGCAAGGGGTGACAAGAGTCGATGTGGAGAGCGCGGAGCAGATGCACCAGGCGGTGATGAGCCGGGTTCATGAGTGCGATCTCTTTATCGGCTGCGCCGCCGTGGCGGACTATCGCCCGGCCCAGGTCGCCAGCCAGAAGATCAAGAAGACGGGTGACAACGACCAGATGGCGCTGACCCTGGTCAAGAACCCCGACATCATCGCCGCCGTGGGGGCACTGTCAGACAAGCCCTTCACCGTCGGATTTGCCGCCGAAACCGTGGATGTGGAACAATACGCCCTCGACAAACTGCGACGTAAGCGGCTGGACATGATCGCCGCCAACGACGTGTCCCGCGCGGGTCAAGGCTTCAATGCCGATGACAACGCCCTGACCGTCTTCTGGCAAGGGGGTCAGGCCGCCCTGCCCCTGGCCGACAAGCTGACGCTGGCTCGTCATCTTGTCGCCCTGATTGCACGCCACTATCGACCCTGAGCCCCGGGCCATTACCACTGGCGACGGACTCACGGCGATCGGTATCGCATTGACAACATGCTGGGCGACCCAAGGGCGCCCACTGAACCACTCGATCGCCCCCGGGCGATCCAATTGAAAAACGATTCATGACGACACAAATTGAACTGAAAATCCTGGATGCCCGCATCGGCACCGACTTCCCGCTGCCTGCCTACGCCACTCCGGGTTCCGCCGGCATGGATCTGCGCGCCCTGCTGGATGCACCGATCACGCTGGCTCCGGGCGACACCACGCTAGTGCCGACCGGGCTCGCCATCCACATTCAGGATCCGGGTCTGTGCGCCACCATCCTGCCCCGCTCCGGCCTGGGTCATAAGCACGGCATAGTGCTCGGCAACCTGGTCGGCCTCATCGACTCCGACTACCAGGGCCAGCTGATGGTCTCGGTCTGGAATCGCGGCAACGACAGCTTCACCATGCAACCAGGCGAACGCATCGCCCAGCTGGTGATCCTGCCCGTGGTGCAGGCCAGCTTCCAGCTGGTCGACGAATTCAATCAGAGTGAACGGGGTGAAGGCGGGTTTGGTTCTTCTGGTCGCCAATAACAAGACCACACAACCCCCTGGGGTCTGTGTCTAATAACAGAATCAAGCCATTGTTTTTTTAGGGGAATCCATGGCAAGCAGTAACCAGAAACAGAGTCGGCGCGATCAGATCCTGCAGGCACTCGCCCACATGCTGGAAACCAGTCCGGGCCAGCGCATCACCACGGCGCGCCTCGCGGCCGAGGTGGGTGTGTCCGAGGCGGCCCTCTATCGACACTTTCCGAGCAAGGCGCGGATGTTCGAGGGGCTGATCGACTTTATCGAGGATTCCCTGCTGTCACGGGTCAACCTGATCATGGCCGAAGAGAAGGACACCATGGCCCGCTGCCACCATATACTGCAGCTGCTGCTGGTGTTCGCCGAGCGTAATCCCGGCATCACCCGCATCCTCAACGGCGATGCCCTGCTGGGCGAGCACGATCGGCTGCGGGATCGCATCAGCGCCCTGTTTGACAAGCTGGAGACCCAGCTCAAGCAGGCGCTGCGGGAGAAGCGGCTGCGGGAAGGCCAGGGTTTCCAGCTCGATGAGACCATGCTGGCCAACCTGTTGCTGGCCTATGCCGAGGGCCGCATCAGCCAGTTCGTCCGCTCCGAGTTCAAGCTCAAGCCCACCGCCGGCTTCGAGGATCAGTGGCAGTTTATGCGCAGCCAGTTGTTGCAAAGCTGATTCCGAAGGTCGGATCAACCAACACGTCCGCTCCGAGTTCAAGCTCAAGCCCACCGCCGGCTTCGAAGATCAGTGGCAGTTTATGCGCAGCCAGTTGCTGCAAAGCTGAGTAGCCAGAGGCACGGATCGACCAAGGCGTCAGCTCCGAGTTCAAGCTCAAGCCCACCGCCGGTTTTATGCCGGCGCAGATGGACTGGAACACAATGGGAGGCCTTGGCCTCCCTTGTTGTTTGTGGCTGCGTTTTATGACACAAAATAAGCACCAGATGCGACCCAGGTTGTCGCGTTCCGGTGTTAGATTCATGCGCCATAAACCTTAATACCAACAGGACATCCTATGGAACCCGAGATCATTACCGAAGCGCAGACCTGGCTGGTCAACAACCAGGGGCTGATCATCGAGTATGCGGTCAACATCGCTGCCGCCCTGCTCACCCTGCTGGTCGGTTACATCGCCGCCAATATTCTCAGCGGTGGCGTGGTCAGAGTGATGCAGACCCGCAAGCTGGATGCCACCGTCACCCACTTCGTCGGCAGCATTCTCAAGTACACCATTCTGGTGTTCGTAGTAATAGCGGCCCTGGGCCGGGTCGGGGTGCAGACCGCCTCCTTCGTCGCCATCATAGGTGCCGCCGGTCTGGCCATAGGTCTGGCGCTGCAGGGGTCCCTCTCCAACTTCGCCGCCGGTTTCCTGCTGATCATCTTCCGCCCCATCAAGGCCGGTGAGTTCATCGAAGTGGCGGGTACCAATGGCGTGGTGCAATCCGTCCAGCTGTTCACCACCACCCTCACCTCCGGTGACAACAAGATGGTGGTGGTACCGAACTCCGCCATCCTCAACGGCACCATAGTCAACTACTCGCGCATGGATACCCGCCGGGTCGACATGACCTTCGGCATCGGCTACGGCTCTGACCTGCGCAAGGCCAAGCAGATCCTGGAGCGACTGGTGAACGAGGACCCACGCATCCTGAAAGCTCCGGAAGCCGTCATCGCCGTCGCCGCCCTGGCCGACTCCTCGGTCAACATAGTGGTGCGCCCCTGGGTCAAGACGGGCGACTACTGGGGTGTCTGGTTCGACTTCCACGAGAAGGTGAAACTGGCCTTCGATGCCGAGGGCGTCGAGATCCCCTTCCCCCAGATGGTGATGCACATGCAGAAGACCCAGGCCTGAATCCAGCGATGATGGCCACGATGCCAGCCTTAGGGCTGGCATCGTCGTTTCCGGGGCAGGGGAAAGGCCTGCCACCGGGCGGCCTGACCCCCGCCCAATACCCGCTCGAAAGACGGCCGCCTCACCTCATCTCCGGCCCCGCCTCCCCCCTGCCACATTGAAACCCCTTTCAACCTGACGAGACCGGTGAAGCATGAGCCAACGCAAGATCTCATGATCCCTGCTGACTCATAATCGCAGCGTTTTGGTTGTAAACTCCTTCGATGCAGACAATTGGTAAAGCTCTGTTACACGGGCCGCACCATGTGCCCGGTATAATGGGCCCGGTATAGTGCTCGAATAATAAGGTTTGGCGGGAGCCTTGCCTGCAAGGTTCAAACACAACTTGGAAGACTGATAATCCTATGAAAAACATCAATCCAACCCAGACCCAGGCCTGGCAGGCACTGGAAGCCCACTTTGCAGCGAATAAAGAGACCCGGCTGAAAGATCTGTTCGCCCAGGATCCCCAGCGTTTCAACAAGTTCTCCCTCACCTATCAAGGCGACATCCTGGTCGACTACTCCAAGAACCTGATCACCGAGGAGACTCTCAAGCTGCTCATCGATCTGGCCAAGGAGACCGATCTGCGCAGCGCCATCGACGCCATGTTCAACGGCGACAAGATCAACATGACCGAGGGCCGCTCGGTGCTGCACGTGGCCCTGCGCAACCGCTCCGACCGTCCCATCGAGGTTGACGGCAAGGACGTGATGCCGGAAGTGAACGCCGTGCTGGCCAAGATGAAGGGCTTCTGCGAGAAGATCATCTCCGGCGAGTGGAAAGGCTACACCGGCAAGGCGATCCAGCACGTGGTCAACATCGGCATCGGTGGTTCCGATCTGGGTCCTGTGATGATCACCGAGGCGCTGCGCCCCTACAAAAACCACCTGCAGATGCACTTCGTCTCCAACGTCGATGGCACCCACATCGCCGAGACCCTGAAGAAGATCGATCCGGAAACCACCCTGTTCCTGGTGGCCTCCAAGACCTTCACCACTCAGGAGACCATGACCAACGCCCTGACCGCCCGCGACTGGTTCATCGACATCGCCGGTGACAAGGCCCACGTTGCCAAGCACTTCGCCGCGCTCTCCACCAACGGCAAGGCCGTGGCCGAGTTCGGCATCGACACCAACAACATGTTCGAGTTCTGGGACTGGGTTGGCGGCCGCTACTCTTCCTGGTCTGCCATCGGCATGCCCATCGCCCTGTCCGTCGGTTTCGACAACTTCGAGGCCCTGCTGCAAGGCGCCTTCGAGATGGACATGCACTTCGCCACTGCCTCCTATGAGCAGAACGTGCCTGTGCTGCTGGCGCTGATTGGCCTCTGGTACAACAACTTCCACGGTGCCGAGTCCGAAGCCATCCTGCCCTACGATCAGTACATGCACCGCTTCCCTGCCTACTTCCAGCAGGGCAACATGGAATCCAACGGCAAGTACGTGGATCGCAACGGCAAGCCGGTTGACTACCAGACCGGCCCCATCATCTGGGGTGAGCCGGGCACCAACGGCCAGCACGCCTTCTACCAGCTGATCCACCAGGGCACCAAGCTGATCCCCTGTGACTTCCTGGCGCCGGCCATCAGCCACAACCCGATCGGTGACCACCACCCGAAACTGCTGGCCAACTTCTTCGCCCAGACCGAGGCCCTGGCCTTCGGCAAGAACAAGGAACAGGTCGAAGCCGAGTTCCTGGCTGCCGGCAAGACGCTCGACCAAGTTAAAGAGCTGGTGCCGTTCAAGGTGTTCGAAGGCAACCGCCCGACCAACAGCATACTGTTCAAGAGCCTGACCCCGAAGACCCTGGGTGCCCTGATCGCCATGTACGAGCACAAGATCTTCGTACAGGGCGCAATCTGGAACATCTTCTCCTTCGACCAGTGGGGCGTGGAGCTGGGCAAACAGCTGGCCAACAAGATACTGCCGGAGCTGGGCAGCAATGACGCCGTCACCAGCCACGACAGCTCCACCAACGGTCTGATCAATACCTGGAAATCCTGGAAAGCCTGAGTTCTCCTGCCTTCCTGAATGCAAAAGCCCCGCTCGATGAGCGGGGCTTTTTATTTTTCACCCTTATCCCCACGGGAGAAGGGCTGGGGATGAGGGGGCATTAACCGCCGACGGCGATACGCTTCATGTCTTTCATGTAGCCGCGCAGGGTCTGGCCGATCTTCTCGATGGGGTGGTTGCGGGTCGCTTCGTTCGCGGCCAGCAGTGCCTGGTTGTCCACGGCCTTGCTCTCGGCACGGGCGCTGCCCAGGTCCCCCGCTTGCAGGGTCGGCATGAAGTGCTCGCGCAGCAAGGGCACGGCGGCGTTGGCGAACAGGTAGTTGCCGTACTCGGCGGTATCGGAGATCACCACGTTCATCTCGTACAGACGCTTGCGAGCAACGGTGTTGGCGATCAGCGGCAGCTCGTGCAGGGATTCGTAGTAGGCGGACTCTTCATAGATGCCGGAAGCCACCATGGTTTCGAACGCCAGCTCGACACCCGCCTTGACCATGGCCACCATGACCACGCCGTTGTCGAAGTACTCCTGCTCGGCGATCTTGCCCGCATAAGCCGGGGCATTCTCGAAGGCAGACTTGCCGGTCTCTTCGCGCCAGCCGAACAGCTTGGCATCGTCTTCGGCCCAGTCGGCCATCATACCGCTGGAGAACTCGCCTGCGATGATGTCATCCATGTGCTTCTCGAACAGCGGACGCATCAGGGTGCGCAGTTGCTCGGACAGTTCGAAGGCGCGCAGTTTGGCCGGGTTGGAGAGGCGGTCCATCATCAGGCTGATGCCACCCTGCTTCAGGGCCTCGGTGATGGTCTCCCAACCGAACTGGATCAGCTTGCCGGCGTAGGCAGGATCGGTGCCTTCGGCAACCAGCTTGTCGTAGCAGAGCAGGGAACCGGCCTGCAGCATGCCGCACAGGATGGTCTGCTCGCCCATCAGGTCGGATTTCACTTCCGCCACGAAGGAGGATTCCAGCACCCCGGCACGGTCGCCACCGGTGGCGGAGGCCCACGCCTTGGCGATGGCCATACCTTCACCCTGGGGATCGTTCTCCGGGTGGACGGCGATCAGGGTCGGCACACCGAAACCACGCTTGTACTCTTCACGCACTTCGGTACCCGGGCACTTGGGCGCCACCATGACGACCGTGATGTCGGAACGGATCTGCTGACCCTCTTCCACCACGTTGAAGCCGTGGGAGTAGCCCAGAGCGGCGCCCTGCTTCATCAGCGGCATAACGGTTTTGACTACGTCGGAGTGCTGCTTGTCCGGAGTCAGGTTCAACACCAGATCCGCAGTCGGGATCAGATCTTCATAGGTACCGACGACGAAGCCGTTGTCGGTAGCCTTCTGCCAGGAGGCGCGCTTCTCGGTGATAGCGGCCTTGCGCAGGGCGTAGGAGATGTCCAGCCCGGAGTCACGCATGTTCAGGCCCTGGTTCAGACCCTGGGCGCCACAGCCCACAATCACCACCTTCTTGCCCTTGAGCGCCGCACAGCCGTCAGCGAACTCCTCGCGCTGCATGAAACGACACTTGCCCAGCTGGGCCAACTGCTGACGCAGGTTCAAGGTGTTGAAATAGTTAGCCATGGTGATTGCTCCGTTCGATTGATTCCATGCCGGATGGCGGCGTTGTCCAAACCACTATAGCGCGGGACACTTATTGCCTGAACTGATATATTCGAAACAGTACGTTGCAGTAATTGAAACGTTAACCTCTTCACAACCACCGGCAGGTTGCCCCGCCATATGGCCAGAGCGAACCGCCAGCCGATGAATATCGGGCAGACATGCGCGCCAGGAGCTGAAAGATGGACCTTCGCAATCTCGAGCTGTTTCTCCACCTCGCCGACTCCCTCCACTTCGGCAAGAGCGCCGATGCCATGGCGGTCAGCCCCTCCACCCTGAGCCGCGCCATCCAGCGACTGGAGCAGGAGACCGGCTGCGTGCTGTTCGAGCGGGACAACCGCAGCGTGCGGCTCACCCCGGCGGGAGAGAAGCTGCGGGAGTTCGGTGGCAGCCTGCTGCAGGAGTGGCGGCGGCTCAAGCAGGAACTCAGGCGCAGCGACGAGCCGTTGCAGGGCCGGCTGCGGGTCTTCTGCTCGGTCACCGCCAGCTACTTCCTGCTGCCCGAGGTGCTGGAGCGCTTTCGTCGCCGCTATCCCCAGCTGGAGATCAAGCTGGAGACCGGCGACCCCGCCCTGGCGGTGGACAAGATCCTGGCCGACGAGGCCGATCTCGCCATCGCCGCCAGGCCGGATGCCCTCTCGTCCAAGCTGGAGTTTGCCAGTCTGCAGCAGGTGCCGCTGGTGTTTATCGCCCCCCGGGCCGCACCGCAATCGAGCCAATGGTTCTCGCAGGGGGAGCCGGACTGGGAGCGGCTGCCGCTCATCCTCTCGGAGCAAGGGCTGGCCCGCAAACGCTGTGACCAGTGGTTTCGCAACAAGGGCATAGCCCCCAACATCTATGCCGAGGTGGCTGGCAACGAGGGCATAGTCGCCATGGTGGCGCTCGGCTTCGGCGTAGGCCTGGTGCCTGCCGCCGTGATCGACCACAGTCCCATGGGGGACAAGGTACGCATCGTCGATCCCAAGCCCGCTCTCAAGCCGTTCGATGTCGGCATCGCCGTGCTCAAGAAGCGGCTGGAAGAGCCGCTGATCCGCGCCTTCTGGGACACTGCCCGCGGTCAGGGAGGCATCCGCTGATCCTGCTGGCGACGGGGCATGGATGAGTGTCAAATGTGTCAGCATGAAAGCCCTGGAGAAGAGGGGACACTGGCCGGCAAACCCATCTATCACAGAGGATCATGCCGTGAGTAAGCATCTTGTCGAAATCCAGAGCGCCATCCTGTTCGCAGAGTACCTGCAGAGCCTCGGAGTCCAGCGCACCCCGCTCGATCGGGAGCAGGAGATCTATGTGCAGGACAGGCACCTGGCCACGGTGCGGCGCATCCAGGGTGAGCTGAGATTTTATCTGCGTGCCAATGCCCTGGCTCGGTCGTGATCCGCAATCGGTCACAGAACCCGCACGCAAAGCGTATTAGACTGGCACCATACGTCACCCTCGCATTGAGGGTCGCCATGAGGAGTGCCCATGAAACCAAGCGGCCTGGATCGGCTCTTCAAACCCCAATCGATTGCCGTCATCGGTGCCTCCAGTGACCCCCAGAAGGCCGGGCATGTGGTCATCCGGCATCTGCTCGCGGGCCAGTTCAAGGGCCCCATACTGCCGGTCAGCCCTCACTGCCGGGCCGTCGCCGGCGTGCTCGCCTATCCCGATATCGAGAGCCTCCCTCTCTCTCCGGATCTTGCCATCGTCTGCACCCGGCACGAACGGGTACTACCGCTCATCGAGGAGCTAGGCAAGAAAGGAACCGGAGCGGCCATCATACTGGCCGCCCAGTTCTCCGGCGACGAACGCCAGCGGCTCAGGCAACTCTGCCAGCAATACGGCATCCGCCTGCTCGGCCCCAACAGCATGGGCATGCTGTTACCGGGGCAGGGCATCAACGCCAGCTTCTCCCCCATTGCCGCCACCCCGGGTCAGGTGGCCTTTTTGTCCCAGTCGGCGGCAGTCAGCACCACCATCCTCGACTGGGCCAAGCAGCGAGAGATCGGCTTCTCGGCCTTCGTTTCGCTTGGGGATCACTGCGACATCGACTTCGGCCAGCTGCTGGATCAGCTCTCCCGTGACGGGACGACCCGCGCCATCCTGATCTACATGGACAAGCTGCACGATGCCCGCCACTTCCTCTCCGCCGCCCGCGCCGCCTCCCGCAACAAGCCCATTCTGGTGCTCAAGAGCGGCCGCCACGATCCGGCCAACGGCCTCGACAACGTCTATGACGCCGCCATCCGCCGGGCCGGCATGCTGCGGGTACGGGACACCCACGAGCTGTTTGCCACCGTCGAAACCCTGAGCCACTCCTTGACCCTCAAGGGGGAGCGACTCGCCATCCTCTCCAACGGGCGCGGTCTGGCCAACATGGCCGCGGATGTGCTGCTGGCGCGCGGCGGCAAGATGGCCATGCCCCCTCTGGACATAGGCAGCGATGCCGATGTGGAGGCCTACCGAACCGCGCTGGACGAGTTGCTGCAAGGGGACAAGGCCGATGCCATCCTGCTGATCCATGCCCCCTCCCTCACCGCTCGCGGTGCGACCCTGGCCAGCAGTCTGATCGATTTCCTCAAGCAGCACCCCAGGGCCAGGCGCTTCAACATCCTGACCAACTGGGCGGGAGAATACTCGGCCCAGGAGGGTCGTCGCCTGTTCAATGAAGCGGGGATCCCCACTTACCGTACTCCGGAGAGTGCCGTCACCGCCTTCATGCACATGGTGGAATATCGCCGCAACCAGAAGCAGTTGATGGAGACCCCCGCCTCCCTGCAAGGGGACAGACTCGACGTCGAGCGCTGCCAGCAGTTGCTCCGCCAGGCGCTGGATCGCAAGCAACGGGTACTGGATACCCACCTGGCGCAACCCATCATGCAGGCGGCAGGCCTCTCCACCCTGTCGACCTGGATCGTCTCCGATGCCATCGAAGCGGCGCTGACCGCAGAGCAAATAGGTTATCCAGTGGCGGTGAAGCTGCGCTCACCTGACATAGCCCACAAGTCAGAGGTGCACGGCGTCATGCTGAATCTGCGCACCTCGGCGGAAGTGGCCCAGGCAGCGGATGCCATCCTGGACCGGGTTCGTCAGCACGATCCGGGGGCGCGAATAGAAGGCCTGCTGGTGCAGCGCATGGCGCGCCGCAGCGGGGGTCTGGAGCTGCGGATCCGCTTGCAGCAGGATCCCGTGTTCGGCCCCGTCATCCTGCTCGGGGAGTCCGGCGCCGAACCCCACGAGATGGTAGCGGCCCTGCCGCCGCTCAACCAGGCACTGGCGCGCTACCAGATCATCGGCGCCCTCAAAAGCGGCAAGATCCGCGAACAGGCCAGCCCGGTACGACTCGATATCGATGCCCTCGGCCAGGTCTTGTGCCAGCTGTCAGAACTGCTGCTGGCCTTCCCCGAAATCCAGGAGCTGGACCTGCATCCACTGCAGGCCTGTGGCGAAGAGATGGTGATCCTGGATGCCAGACTCGTCCTGATGGAAGAAGGCCAGCAGATGCTGCCACTGGCCATCCGTCCCTATCCCACCGAACTGGAGGAGGGCGCCTGGCTGAAAGATCAGAGCCATGTCCTGCTGCGCCCGATCCGGCCGGAGGACGAACCGGCCCACAAGCAGTTCGTGCTCAAGGTTTCCGATGAAGACAGATACAAACGCTTCTTCGCCGACGTGGGGGAGCTGGGGCACGAAGAGCTGGCCCGCATGACCCAAATCGATTACGACCGGGAGATGGCCTTCGTCGCGGTCGGGCAGGATGGGGCTTTCAGTCAGCAGATACTCGGGGTGGTGCGCGCCATCTCCAATCCGGACCAGTCTGATGCGGAATTTGCCATTCTGGTGCGATCCGACCTAAAGGGGTTGGGGCTTGGCAAGCTGATGATGGAGAAGATAGTGCGCTACGCCAGAGAGCGTGGCATTGGCCAGCTGTCGGGCATGACCATGCCCAGCAATCGCGGCATGATCAATCTGGCCAAACGGCTGGGTTTCCAGATCGATATCCAGCTGGAAGACGGCGTAGTCAATATGGTGCTGCCCTGTGCAGATCAGGGTCGATAAAGACAGAGGTAGGTTGTAAATCAACCAGATATAGAACGATGCCGTGAATGTCAGGCAATAAAAAACCCCGCTCGATGAGCGGGGTTTTCGTGTTGGGTACCTGGCAGTGTCCTACTCTCGCATGGCGAATGCCACACTACCATCGGCGCTACCGCGTTTCACTTCTGAGTTCGGCATGGGATCAGGTGGTTCCACGGCGCTATGGCCGCC
>NZ_JBGLQX010000042.1:0-20840 GCF_041403065.1 Aeromonas sp. S16(2024)
TTTCTGGCAAGCCCATTTTTGCAAAAAGTGGCAATAAATCTTCAAAAATAGGCCTTTCTCTAGTTATTCATAGCCAACCACAGCTTTTGTACAAACTTATCCACAGAAACGAGCCCGGGATTGCTAGAATGGCCAGAAAATTGAGGAGGCCGAGATGGACTTGCGACTGAGATCCTATAAAGGAAAACGCCCACAACTGGGCAAACGGGTATATGTAGATCCCTGCGCGACACTGGTGGGAGATATAGAGCAGGCCGACGATGCTCAGGCGAAGTGATCAGGCCATTCACCATTTAACCAGGTTGGGGAACAATTCTTACTTCTTATATAGAAGAGGTTGAATGATGAGTTGAGGCAGTTGAGGCAGTTGAGGCAGTTGAGGCAGTTGAGGCAGTTGAGGCAGTTGAGGCAGTTGAGGCAGTATCAAAATTCATTAAAAGAAAAGCCGGGACAAGCCCGGCTTTTTCTTTATCACTCAGCAGCTGCTTCAGCAGCGGCCGGGCGGTCTACCAGCTCAATGTAAGCCATAGGAGCGTTGTCGCCTGCACGGAAACCGCATTTCAAAATGCGAGTATAACCGCCGGCGCGCTCCAGGTAGCGCGGGCCCAGTTCATTGAACAGCTTAGCCACGATCGCGTTATCGCGAGTACGGGCAAATGCCAGGCGACGATTAGCAACGCTATCAGTCTTGGCAAGGGTGATCAGCGGTTCAACTACACGACGCAGCTCTTTTGCCTTAGGCAGAGTCGTCTTGATGATCTCATGACGAACCAGGGAGCTGGCCATGTTGCGGAACATAGCCTGACGATGGCTGCTGTTCCGGTTCAGTTGACGACCACTCAAACGATGGCGCATGACCTTATCCTTCTAACTAAATCTGTGAAACCCGTAATCTGGATTACTCGTCAGCGATGCTGGCGGGCGGCCAGTTCTCAAGGCGCATGCCAAGAGACAGACCACGGGAGGCCAACACGTCCTTGATCTCAGTCAGGGACTTCTTACCGAGGTTAGGAGTCTTAAGCAACTCAACTTCGGTACGCTGTACCAGATCACCAATATAGTGGATAGCTTCTGCCTTCAGACAGTTCGCTGAACGAACTGTCAGCTCCAAATCATCGACAGGACGCAGCAGAATCGGATCAAACTCGGGTTTCTCTTCTTTCTTCTCGGGCACGCTGACATCGCGCAGATCCACGAAGGCTTCCAGCTGTTCGGCCAAAATAGTGGCAGAACGGCGAATGGCTTCTTCCGGATCCAGAGTACCATTGGTCTCCATGTCGATAACCAGCTTGTCCAAGTCGGTGCGCTGTTCCACACGTGCCGCCTCAACATTGTAGGCGATGCGAACGATGGGGCTGAACGCGGAGTCCAGCAGCAGGCGGCCAATAGGACGCTCTTCATCATCGTTGTGAACACGAGCAGAAGCAGGCACATAACCACGACCGCGCTGAACTTTCAGACGCATGCTGATCTCAGCATTGGCCCCTGTCAGGTGGCAGATTACGTGCTCCGGGTTTACGATCTCGACTTCATCACCGTGAGTGATATCACCAGCGGTAACGGGGCCTGTTCCAGACTTGGTCAGGGACAGAGTTACCTCGTCCTTGCCTTCCAGCTTCACAGCGATACCTTTCAGGTTGAGCAGGATTTCAAGAATGTCTTCCTGTACACCTTCTTTGCTGCTGTACTCGTGCAGTACTCCGTCGATCTCGACTTCAGTAACTGCACAACCGGGCATAGATGACAGCAAAATACGACGCAGGGCATTACCCAGCGTGTGACCAAAGCCACGCTCAAGCGGCTCGAGAGTCACTTTCGCGTGAGTCGGGCTAACTTGCTCGATGTCAACTAGCCGCGGTTTAAGAAAATCTGTTACAGAACCCAGCATTGTGTCCTCTCTTTAGAAGCTAGCTTTACTTGGAGTAAAGCTCGACGATCAGCTGTTCGTTAATGTCGGCAGACAGGTCGGAACGCTCTGGCAGGCGCTTGAAGGCACCTTCCATCTTAGCAGCGTCAACCTCTACCCAAGTCGGCTTCTCGCGCTGACCAGCAACTTCCAGGGAAGCTTTGATACGCGCTTGCTTCTTAGCCTTCTCGCGAACGCAGATCACGTCCTCAGGGGATACCTGGAAAGAAGGAACATTCACAACGCGGCCGTTTACCATGATGGCTTTGTGGCTCACCAGCTGACGAGACTCAGCACGAGTGGCGCCGAAGCCCATGCGGTAGACGACGTTGTCCAGACGACCTTCCAGCAGCTGCAACAGGTTTTCACCGGTGTTACCCTTTTGACGGGCAGCGTCGCGGTAGTAGTTGCGGAACTGTTTTTCCAATACGCCGTAGATACGACGTACTTTTTGTTTCTCGCGCAGTTGCACGCCATAGTCAGACAGACGCGCTTTACGCGCACCGTGTTGACCAGGAACGGTGTCAATCTTGCACTTAGAATCAATCGCACGAACACCAGACTTCAGGAAGAGGTCGGTGCCCTCACGACGGCTAAGCTTAAGCTTAGGACCGATATATCTTGCCATCTTCTTTCTCCAACAATCCTAGACCAAGTAGCTACAGCGTTATACGCGGCGCTTCTTGGGAGGACGACAACCGTTGTGCGGGATCGGAGTCACATCAGTAATATTAGTGATGCGGAAACCAGCCGCGTTCAGAGCGCGGATGGAAGACTCACGACCGGGACCCGGACCTTTGACCATGACTTCCAGGTTCTTCACGCCGTATTCTTTGGCGATCTCACCAGCGCGCTCAGCAGCTACCTGGGCAGCAAACGGAGTGGACTTACGGGAACCACGGAAACCGGAACCACCAGAGGTAGCCCAAGACAGAGCATTGCCCTGACGGTCAGTAATGGTCACGATTGTGTTGTTGAAAGATGCATGAACGTGCGCAATACCGTCGCTCACTTGCTTTTTAACGCGCTTGCGAGCACGAGTCGGAGTTTTAGCCATTTTCTACCTTCCCGTTACTTCTTGATAGCCTTGCGCGGACCCTTACGGGTACGAGCGTTGGTCTTGGTACGTTGACCACGAACAGGCAGGCTACGACGGTGACGCAAACCACGGTAGCAACCCAGATCCATCAATCGCTTGATGTTCATGGAAATCTGACGACGCAGGTCACCTTCAACGGTGAATTTACCTACTTGTTCACGCAGACTCTCGATCTGAGCTTCGTCCAGGTCTTTAATTTTCACATTCTCAGCGATACCGGCTGCGGCACAGATGGCCTTGGAGCGGGTACGACCGACGCCATAAATCGCAGTCAACGCAATGACTGCATGCTTATGGTCAGGAATGTTAATGCCAGCGATACGGGCCACTATTCACTCCTACATATAGTAGATAACGACCACCACAAAGCCCGTGAGCGGATACGTGGCGGTCAACCAATACACAACAAAAGTTGGCTGGCTATATTAGCCAGCACAACTATTTGTTGCAAGTACTAACCGTAAAAAATTAGCCTTGGCGCTGTTTATGCTTTGGCTCGCTGCAAATCACACGCACCACACCGTGACGCTTGATGATTTTGCAGTTACGGCAGATTGCCTTAACGGAAGCACGAACTTTCATTGCTTAACTCCGTAACTACGCCGACCTTTAGCGGCCGTAGCCCTTCAGGTTGGCCTTCCTCAGGACGTCGCCATATTGATGAGACATCATATGGGTCTGAACCTGAGCCATGAAGTCCATGATAACTACCACGATAATCAGCAGCGAAGTGCCACCGAAGTAGAACTGTACGTTCCAGGCAGTCATCAAGAACTGGGGTACCAGACAGATAAAGGTTATATAGAGCGCACCTGCCAATGTCAGGCGAGTCATAACCTTATCGATGTAACGTGCTGTCTGCTCGCCCGGGCGGATCCCCGGGATAAAGGCTCCACTCTTCTTCAGATTATCTGCTGTCTCGCGGGGGTTGAACACCAGCGCGGTATAGAAGAAGCAGAAGAAGATAATGGCTGCTGCATAGAGCATCTCATACAAGGGTTGACCCGGCTGCAGGACCATAGAGACCTGCTGCAGTATATCAGCCACCTTGCCCTCGCCCTGACCAAACCAAGAGGTAATGGTGCCTGGGAAGAGGATGATGCTGGATGCGAAAATCGCAGGAATCACACCGGCCATATTCACTTTCAACGGCAGGTGTGTGCTTTGCGCGGCGAATACCTGGCGGCCTTGTTGACGCTTGGCATAGTTAACGACGATACGACGCTGACCACGCTCCACGAACACCACAAAGTAAGTCACTGCGAAAACAATCAAGCCCAGCAACAACAACAGCAGGATGTGCAATTCCCCTTGACGTGCCTGTTCGGCCGTAGCGCCAATGGCATGAGGCAGACCAGCAACGATACCCGTGAAAATAATCAGCGAGATACCATTACCAATCCCACGCTCGGTAATCTGTTCACCCAACCACATCAAGAACATGGTACCGGTGACCAGACTCACAACGGCTGTGAAATAGAAGCCCAAACCCGGATGAGTCACGAGTCCTTGCATCATATTCGGCAGACCGGTTGCAATACCAATGGCCTGGAACGTTCCCAAAACCAGCGTGCCCCAACGGGTATATTGGCTAATCTTGCGACGGCCGGATTCACCCTCTTTCTTGAGTTCAGCAAGAGCGGGATGAACCACAGTCAGCAGCTGGATAATGATCGATGCCGAAATGTACGGCATGATCCCCAGCGCAAGAATAGAAGCACGCGAGAGTGCACCACCACTGAACATGTTGAACATCTCAATGATGGTGCCCTTCTGTTGTTGGAACAACTCGGCCAGTACGGCGGCGTCAATACCAGGAATCGGCACATAAGAGCCTGCGCGGAACACGATAATTGCCCCGAGAACGAAGAGCAGACGGCTCTTCAGCTCACTCAGACCACCTTGTGCTTTAACATCCAATCCTGGTTTCTTAGCCATTGTACTGATTATTCCTCGATTTTACCGCCAGCGGCCTCGATGGCTGCACGTGCACCTTTGGTGACGGACAGACCACGAACGGTCACAGCACGGTCAATGTTGCCAGACAGAACAACTTTAGCGAACACGATGTTCTTGGTAACAACACCGGCTTGCTTCAGAGTGCTCAGATCGACCACATCACCTTCTACCAGGGCGATTTCGTTCAGGCGCACTTCGGCAGATACCAAAGATTTGCGAGAGAAGAAACCGAACTTCGGCAGACGGATTTTCAAAGGCATCTGGCCACCCTCGAAACCGTTGCGGACTTTACCGCCACCGGAACGAGAAGTTTGACCTTTCACACCACGACCACCGGTCTTGCCCAGACCAGAACCGATACCACGGCCCGGACGGTGCTTAACACGCTTGGAACCAGCGGCCGGAGACAGAGTATTCAGACGCATGCTTAGCCCTCCACCTTAACCATGTAATAAACCTGGTTGATCATGCCGCGTACGCAGGGAGTATCTTCCAGCTCAACGGTGTGACCAATGCGACGCAGACCCAGACCACGCAGAGTCGCCTTGTGCTTTGGCAGACGGCCGATAGAGCTGCGAGTTTGAGTTACTTTTACAGTGTTAGCCATGTCGCATTACCCCAGAATTTCTTCAACGCGCAGACCACGCTTGGCAGCGATCTGTTCCGGCGATTGACCGTGAACCAGAGCGTCGACAGTTGCGCGAACAACGTTGATTGGGTTGGTGGAACCGTAGGTCTTGGCCAGCACGTTGTGGATACCGGCAACTTCCAGCACGGCACGCATGGCGCCGCCTGCAATGATACCAGTACCTTGTGAGGCCGGCTTCATGAACACGGTGGAACCGGAGTGAACACCGCGCACCGGGTGGTGCAGAGTGCCATTGTTCAGTTCAACCTTGTTCAGGTTACGCTTAGCCTGTTCCATCGCTTTTTGAATAGCGGCCGGAACTTCACGGGCCTTACCGTAACCGTAACCTACACGGCCGTTACCATCACCCACCACGGTCAACGCGGTGAAGGACATGATACGACCACCTTTAACAGTTTTCGAAACACGGTTTACTGCAATCAGCTTTTCTTGCAGTTCGCCGGCTTGAGATTCGACTTTAGCCATCTTCGACTCCTAGCTTAGAACTGAAGACCAGCGTCACGAGCAGCGGTAGCCAGAGCGGCTACACGACCGTGATACTTGAAACCGGAACGATCGAAAGATACGTTCTGAACGCCTTTGGCAATAGCACGCTCAGCGATTGCTTTACCTACTGCGGTAGCTGCATCAGCATTACCGGTAGACTTGAGCGCTTCACTGATGGCTTTCTCTACTGTAGAAGCAGAGGCCAGAACTTCGGAACCGTTGGCTGCGATAACCTGCGCATAGATATGACGCGGGGTACGGTGAACAACCAGACGGGTAGCTCCCAGTTCCTGCATCTTTTTCCGAGCACGAGTAGCACGACGGAGACGAGCTGCTTTCTTGTCCATAGTGTTACCTTACTTCTTCTTAGCTTCTTTAGTACGCACTTGCTCGTTGGCATAGCGTACACCCTTGCCCTTGTAGGGCTCCGGAGCGCGGTAAGCACGGATATCGGCGGCGACTTGGCCAACCAGCTGCTTGTCCACACCACGCAGAATGATCTCTGTGGCGGACGGACATTCAGCGGTGACACCAGCCGGCAGCGCATGCTCAACCGGGTGAGAGAAGCCCAGAGCCAGCGCGACAGCATTGCCCTTGATGGAGGCTTTGTAGCCTACACCAACCAGCTGCAGCTTGCGCTCGAAGCCTTGGGTAACACCGATTACCATGTTGTTAGCCAATGCACGGGCAGTACCGGCCTGAGCGTCAGCACCAGCGATGCCGTCGCGCGGGGCGAACTTCAGTACATTGTCTTCTTTGGTCACTTCTACACCGGCGTGGATGGAACGAACCAGAGAACCTTTACCACCTTTGATGGACAGTTCCTGACCGTTCAGAGTCACCTCTACGCCAGCAGGAATAGTGACGGGTGCCTTAGCAACGCGAGACATTTCCGACCTCCTATTAAGCGACGTAGCAGATGATCTCACCACCCATGCTTGCCTTGCGGGCAGCACGGTCGGTCATCACACCTTTAGACGTGGACACGATAGCAACACCGAGACCGCCCATGACTTTCGGCAGATCAGTAGTGCGCTTGTAAATACGCAGGCCGGGACGGCTTACGCGTTGGATCAGTTCTACAACCGGCTTGCCCTGGAAATATTTCAGTTCAATTTCCAGTTCCGGCTTCACATCACCCGCTACGGAGTAGCCAGCGATGTAACCTTCTTCCTTCAGCACTTTGGCAATAGCCACTTTCAGCTTGGAAGAAGGCATGGAAACCGCAACTTTGCTCGCCGCCTGACCGTTACGGATGCGGGTCAGCATATCCGCGATCGGATCTTGCATGCTCATAGTCTAACTCCCGAGATTCTTACCAAGAGGCCTTTTTGAGGCCTGGAATTTCGCCCTTCATGGCATGCTCACGCACCTTGATGCGAGACAGGCCAAACTTGCGCAGGAAACCGTGCGGACGACCAGTAATATTGCAACGGTTACGCTGGCGGGACGGACTGGAATCACGGGGCAGCTGTTGCAGTTGCAAGACAGCATCCCAACGCGCTTCTTCAGAAGCGTTCATATCAACGATGATAGCTTTCAGCTCGGTTCGCTTAGTGGCGAACTTGGCTACCAGCTTCGCACGCTTTGCTTCACGTGCTTTCATGGATGTTTTAGCCATAACCCTAACCTTACTTGCGGAATGGGAAGTTAAAGGCAGCCAGCAGAGCACGGCCTTCTTCGTCGGTATTCGCGGAAGTGGTGATGGTGATATCCAGACCACGGACGCGATCGACCTTGTCATAGTCGATTTCCGGGAAGATGATTTGCTCACGCACGCCCATGGAGTAGTTACCACGGCCATCGAACGCCTTGGCGTTCAGACCACGGAAGTCACGGATACGCGGTACGGAGATGCAAATCAGCCGTTCCAGGAACTCCCACATACGCTCGCCACGCAGGGTTACTTTACAACCTATCGGGTAGCCTTCACGAATCTTGAAGCCCGCAACAGATTTGCGTGCTTTGGTGATCAGCGGTTTCTGACCGGAAATGGCAGCCATATCGGCAGCAGCATTTTCCAGCAACTTCTTGTCAGAGATCGCTTCACCAACACCCATGTTCAGGGTGATTTTCTCGATCCGAGGGACTTGCATGATAGTCTTGTAACCGAACTGCTTGGACAGTTCATTTACTACATCGGATTTGTAGTAATCATGCAGTTTCGCCATCGTTAAACTCCAATTACTTCACAAGTTCGCCGGTGGATTTGAAGAAACGAACTTTCTTGCCGTCTTCAATCCGGAAACCAACGCGGTCAGCCTTGCCAGTGGCAGAGTTGAACAGCGCGATGTTAGATACATCGATGGGGGCTTCTTTGGTGACGATACCGCCAGCCTGACCCAATGCGGGTACCGGCTTCTGGTGTTTCTTCACCTGGTTGATGCCTTCCACGATTACCTTACCTTTTGCAATCAGGACTTGAGTGACTTTGCCACGCTTGCCCTTGTCTTTGCCGGTAAGAACAATTACTTCGTCTTCGCGACGGATTTTAGCTGCCATCGTTCGACTCCTTACAGTACTTCGGGTGCCAGGGACACAATCTTCATGAACTTCTCATTACGGAGTTCACGGGTCACCGGGCCAAAAATACGAGTACCGATTGGCTGTTGGTTGTTGTTAAGCAACACAGCCGCATTGTTGTCGAAACGGATGACAGAGCCGTCCGGACGACGAACGCCTTTACGGGTGCGTACGACCACCGCGTTATACACATCACCTTTCTTCACTTTACCGCGAGGAATAGCTTCCTTGATGGAAACCTTGATGATGTCGCCGATGCCGGCATAACGGCGGTGCGAACCACCCAGAACCTTAATACACATTACACTGCGAGCGCCGGAGTTGTCGGCAACACCCAGCATACTTTGCATCTGGATCATCTTAGTGCTCCGCTTTGTTTACTTCTTATCCCTGATGGGATCTGGCTGCCTTCAAAAGGCGCGAAACTATAACACAGGTATTTTTGAAAAGGTAGCCTAAAAAACAAACGGCCCCGATGGGGGGCCGTTTGGGCTAAAAAGTACCGAATTAGGCCTTTTCTACGACAGCAACCAGGGTCCAGGACTTGGTCTTGGACAGCGGGCGGCATTCGCGGATTTCCACGAGATCGCCAGCTTTACACTCGTTGTTCTCGTCATGTACGTGCAGCTTGGTAGTGCGCTTGATGATCTTACCGTAGATCGGGTGCTTTACCTTGCGCTCGATAGCGACGGTGATGGACTTGTCCATCTTGTCGCTAATTACACGACCTTGCAGAGTACGGATCTTGTCAGTCATTACGCACCTGCCTTCTCAGTCAGTACAGTCTTGATACGTGCGACGTCACGACGCACTTGTTTCAGAGTGTGAGTCTGAGCCAGTTGGCCGGTGGAAGCTTGCATACGCATGTTGAATTGCTCACGCAGCAGACCCAGCAGCTCCTGGTTCAGTTCTTCGACGCTCTTTTGACGCAGATCTTGGGCTTTCATCACATCACCGTCTTAATTACGAAAGTGGTCTGAACGGACAGCTTAGCTGCGGCCAGGGCAAACGCTTCACGCGCCAGAGCCTCAGGTACACCATCCATCTCGTACAGAACCTTGCCAGGCTGGATCGGGCAGACCCAATATTCCACGTTACCCTTACCTTTACCCATACGAACTTCGAGGGGCTTTTCGGTGATGGGCTTGTCCGGGAACACACGGATCCAGATCTTACCTTGACGCTTTACGTGACGGGTCATGGCACGACGGGCTGCTTCGATTTGACGAGCAGTCAGTTGACCACGAGATGTCGCCTTCAGGCCAAAGGTACCGAAGGATACTTCGTTACCAGAGTTGGCCAGACCGCGGTTACGACCCTTATGGGTCTTGCGGAATTTAGTACGCTTAGGTTGCAACATTTACCGAATCTCCTTACTTAGCAGCGCGGCGCTTGTTGTCACGCTTGGGCTTTGCAGGAGCTTGCTCTTGAGCAGCGGCAGCATTGACTGCAGCCAGACCGCCCAGAACTTCGCCCTTGAAGATCCAAACTTTGACGCCGATCACACCGTAAGTGGTGTGGGCTTCAGAAGTTGCGTAGTCGATGTCGGCACGCAGGGTGTGCAAAGGCACACGACCTTCACGGTACCATTCGGTACGCGCGATTTCAGCGCCGCCCAGACGACCGGACACTTCTACTTTGATGCCCTTGGCACCCAGGCGCATGGCGTTCTGTACGGCGCGCTTCATAGCGCGACGGAACATTACGCGACGTTCCAGCTGAGAAGTGATGCTGTCGGCAACGAGTTTGCCATCCAGCTCCGGCTTGCGGACTTCGGAAATGTTGATCTGAGCAGGCACGCCAGCAATAGCGGCGACGGCTTTGCGCAGTTTCTCAACGTCTTCGCCTTTCTTGCCGATCACGACACCCGGACGAGCGGTGTGAATGGTCACACGGATGCTCTTGGCCGGACGCTCGATGGTGATCTTGGACAAGGAAGCGTTTTTCAGCTCCTTGGTCAGGAACTGGCGTACTTGGAAATCGCTGTACAGGTTGTCAGCGAAGTCTTTGGTGTTCGCGAACCAGGTAGAATTCCAAGGCTTGGTAATACCCAGGCGAATGCCATTAGGATGTACTTTCTGACCCATTGCTTATCTCCCAGCCTTAGCGTCGGATACCACTACAGTGATGTGAGCGGTACGCTTGAGGATACGATCCGCGCGACCTTTGGCACGCGGGCGGATGCGCTTCATGGAGGGACCTTCGTCTACCATGATGGTGGCAACACGCAGGGCGTCGATGTCGGCGCCTTCGTTGTGCTCAGCGTTTGCAATGGCAGATTCCAGCACTTTCTTCACCAGAACCGCAGCCTTTTTCGGGCTGAAGGTCAGGATGTTCAGAGCCTTGTCTACGGACAGACCACGTACTTGATCGGCTACCAGACGAGCTTTCTGGGCAGAAGTACGGGCATAACGGTGTTTAGCGATAGCTTCCATCATTTATCCCTTAGCGCTTCTTAGCCTTCTTATCAGCAGCATGGCCGCGATAAGTACGAGTCGGTGCGAATTCACCCAGTTTGTGACCGATCATTTCTTCGGTAACGAAAACCGGAACGTGCTGACGACCATTATGGACAGCGATGGTCAAACCGATCATGTTCGGGATGATCATTGAACGACGGGACCAGGTCTTAACCGGCTTTTTATCCCCGCTTTCCACCGCTTTCTCTACCTTCTTCAGCAAGTGCAGGTCAATAAATGGACCCTTCTTGAGAGAACGTGGCATGGTGATTCCTCTATGTTAACAATTACTTGTTACGACGACGTACGATGTACTTGTCGGTACGCTTGTTCTTACGGGTCTTGAAGCCCTTAGCCTTCTGGCCCCATGGGGACACAGGCTGCATGCCCTTGTTACGACCCTCACCACCACCGTGCGGGTGATCAACCGGGTTCATCGCCATACCGCGAACGGTCGGACGAATACCACGCCAGCGGTTTGCACCGGCTTTACCCAGTTGACGCAGCATGTGCTCGGAGTTACCCACTTCACCAATGGTGGCGCGGCACTCGGCCAGAACTTTACGTACTTCGCCGGAACGCAGACGCAGAGTTACATAGTTACCTTCACGAGCCAGAATCTGGATGAAAGTACCAGCGGAACGAGCCAGCTGGGCACCTTTACCAGGTTTCATTTCTACGGCGTGAACGGTAGAACCAACCGGGATGTTACGCATCGGCAGGGAGTTACCTACCTTGATCGCAGCATCAGCACCAGAAGCGATAGCATCACCTGCTTTCAGGCCTTTCGGAGCCAGGATGTAACGACGCTCACCGTCTGCATACAGCACCAGGGCGATGTTTGCGGTACGGTTAGGATCGTATTCCAGACGCTCTACTTTGGCCGGAATGCCGTCTTTGTCGCGTTTGAAGTCGACGATACGGTAGTGTTGCTTGTGACCACCACCGATATGACGGGTGGTGATACGGCCGTTGTTGTTACGACCACCGGACTTGCTTTTGCTGTCCAGCAGAGCGGCGAAGGGCTTGCCCTTGTACAGCTCTTGGTTGACGATCTTGACGACGTGGCGGCGGCCCGGAGAAGTAGGCTTGCACTTAACGATTGCCATTTTTGAGAACTCCTCTTACTCGGCTGCGCCCATGAAGTCGATGTCCTGACCAGCTTTCAGGGTCACATAAGCCTTTTTCCAATCGGAACGACGGCCTACACGCGCACCTGAGCGCTTGGTCTTACCCTTCATGTTCAGGGTACGGACGGTCTCAACTTCGACCTCGAACAGTTTCGCAACTGCAGCTTTGACTTCCGCCTTGGTGGCATCAACAGCAACTTTGAACACGATAGTGTTCTGCTTTTCTGCGACCATGGTGCTCTTTTCAGAGATGTGCGGAGCCTTCAGAACTTTCAACAGACGTTCTTCGCGGATCATGCCAGCATCTCCTCGATTTGCTTAACTGCGTCAGCAGTCATCAGAATCTTGTCGAAAGCGATCAGGCTGACCGGGTCGATACCGGCAACATCACGCACGTCGACCTTGTACAGGTTGCGAGCAGCCAGGAACAGGTTCTCATCGACTTCAGCAGTCACGATCAGAACGTCAGTCAGTTCCATTTCTTTCAGCTTGGCGATCAGTTCTTTGGTCTTCGGCGCTTCGATGCCGAATTTCTCGACAACGATCAGGCGCTCTTGACGTACCAGCTCGGACAGGATGCTACGGATAGCGCCGCGGTACATCTTCTTGTTTACTTTCTGGCTGTGATCTTGCGGCTTAGCAGCAAAGGTCACACCACCGGAACGCCAGATGGGCGAACGGATGGAGCCAGCACGGGCACGACCAGTACCCTTCTGACGCCACGGCTTTTTGCCGCCACCAGACACTTCAGAGCGAGTCAGCTGCGCACGAGTACCCTGACGGGCACCAGCGGCATATGCAACGACGACCTGGTGAACCAGAGCTTCGTTGAATTCGCGCCCGAAGGTAGTCTCGGAAACTTCAAGAGCGCTCTTGGCGTCTTTCATTACCAATTCCATTACTATCTCCTCAGACGTTACGCTTTGACGGCAGGTTTGACGATCACGTTGCCGTTGGTTGCACCCGGTACTGCGCCTTTGATGAGCAGCAGGTTGCGTTCAGCGTCAACACGAACCAGTTCCAGGTTCTGAGTCGTTACACGCTCAGCACCCATGTGACCAGCCATCTTTTTGCCCTTGAATACACGGCCCGGGGTCTGGTTTTGACCGATGGAGCCAGGTACACGGTGGGACAGGGAGTTACCGTGGGTCATATCCTGGGTGCGGAAGTTGTGGCGCTTTACAGTGCCCGCAAAACCTTTACCCTTGGATGTGCCGGTAACGTCAACCATCTTAACGTCAGCGAGAAGATCTACTTTCAGCTCGCTACCAACAGTGAAAGTTTCACCGTTGTTCAGGCGGAACTCCCACAGACCGCGACCGGCTTCTACACCAGCTTTGGCGAAGTGGCCAGCTTCCGGCTTGGTCACACGGCTGGCTTTTTTGGCGCCAGTGGTAACCTGAATAGCGTTGTAGCCGTCGGTTTCTACAGATTTGACCTGAGTTACACGGTTAGCTTCAACTTCGATAACAGTCACCGGGATAGAAACGCCATCTTCAGTGAAGATGCGAGTCATACCCACTTTGCGACCTACAAGACCGATTGTCATTGTTATCAACCTCTTTCCGTAATTAACCCAGGCTGATCTGGACGTCTACACCGGCTGCCAGATCCAGACGCATCAGGGCGTCTACGGTCTTGTCAGTCGGCTCAACGATGTCTACCAGACGCTTGTGAGTGCGGATCTCGTACTGATCACGCGCATCTTTGTTGACGTGCGGGGAGATCAGGACGGTGAAGCGCTCTTTGCGAGTCGGCAGCGGAATAGGACCGCGAACCTGCGCGCCGGTGCGCTTTGCAGTTTCAACGATTTCCGCAGTGGATTGATCGATCAGGCGATGATCAAAAGCCTTCAGGCGGATACGGATTCTTTGGTTCTGCATTGACAGAGCTCCAATAGATAAAAGAACATAAATCAACACCGCCCGACCGAGATTACTCCCGCCAGAGGTGCGATTTTTCACGTTTCCTCCCATATCGGGAGGACTGTATGGCTGGCGACTCGTAAACGGGAAGCTCAGCAAGCAGACATATCGTCTGGCTGCCTCATGGGCAAGCGGAGGGGATTATACGGATTTTTTCAATTCACGCAAGAGAAGGCGGACAGATTGTGCGCAATTTTGTGTGACGGATGGATCTCGCCGGCGATCGCTCCCCTGCCCGCCACAAAGCGGTAACGACAATGTTGCAAACAGGCTGATAGACTGCGCCCTTGCCTCTGTCAGCGGAACGACATTCAATGCTCAAGAATCAGAAGAAAGCCTATCAATACGGACTCTGCGCCGTCGCCCTCTGGTCGACGGTAGCCACCGCCTTCAAGATCTCCCTCGCCTACTTCGAGCCGGTGCAGTTGCTGCTGGTCGCCGCCATCACCTCGACCCTGACCCTGGGGTCCATCGTGGCGATCCAGGGCAAGCTGCCCCTGCTGTTGAGCTATCTCAGGGCACGCCCCTTCTACTATCTGGCGCTGGGGGTGTTGAACCCCTTCCTCTACTATCTGCTGCTGTTCAAGGCCTATGATCTGCTGCCCGCCCAGCAGGCCCAGACCCTCAACTACACCTGGGCCATCACCTTGAGCTTGCTGGCCGTCCCCTTCCTCGGCCAGAAGCTCCGTCGCCGTGACGGCGTGGCCATAGTGCTTGGCTACTTCGGCGCCCTGGTGATCGCCACCCGGGGGGATGTGTTCGGGTTGCAATTTGACAGCCCGCTCGGCGTGACGCTGGCCCTGGTCTCGACCCTCATCTGGGCGGGCTACTGGATCCTCAACACCCGCAATCAGGGGGATCCCATCGTCAGCCTGCTGCTCGGCTTTATCATCAGCCTGCCTTTCATCGTGGTGGCGACCTGGCTGCTCGCAGACTTTGCCATGACAGCCTGGCAGGGATGGCTCGGCGCCATCTATGTGGGACTGTTCGAGATGGGCTTCGGCTTCGTGCTCTGGCTGATGGCCCTGCGCCACGCCACCAACACGGCCCCCATCAGCAACCTCATCTTCATCTCGCCGTTTGCCTCCCTGGTGCTGCTCAACCTACTGATCGGCGAAGCCATTCATCCCGCCACTCCCATAGGGCTGGCGCTGATCGTCGCCGCCCTGCTGATCCAGCAACTCAAATACGGCAAGCGCTACCGCAAGACGGCCGAGCCACAAGCCTGACAATGCAGAAGGGCGCATCCACAGATGCGCCCTTCTCTCAATCCATCCACTCCAGCGGCTGGTGCTTGGGTAGCCGGATCTCCACCAGCAAGCCCCCCAGCTCGGAGCGGCCCAGCCGGATGGTGCCGTGGTGCTGGGAGACTATCTTGGCGACTATGGCCAGCCCCAGGCCACTGCCGCCGCCGGTGCGCGCCACATTGCCTTGGGTAAAGGGCTTGAGCACCCGGGAATAATCCTGCTCTGCTATCCCGGGGCCATTGTCGGATAGCCGCAACCTGACCCAGTGGCCATCGTCCTTCAGCTCGGCCTGCAGCCGGGTCGCGCCGTAGCGCAGCGCATTGCCCGACAGGTTGTTGAGGATGCGGCGTATGCTGATGGGGTGGCAGGCCACTCGCACCGCCTGCTCCGGCAGGAGCAGCTCCACCTCCAGCCCCTGATCGGTCTGCATCAGCAGCGCATCGTGGATGAGCTGGGTCAGGTCGATCGGATGGGCATCCAGCCCCTCGTTCGGGCGTATGTAGTCGATGAATTGATCTATGATGCCGTTCGACTCGTCGATGTCCGCATTGATGCTCTCCTTGAGATACTCATCCCCCGAGGACATCATCTCGGTCGCCAGCCGGATGCGGGTCAGGGGCGTGCGCAGATCGTGGGAGACCCCGGCCATCATCAGGTTGCGCTCTTCGATAAGGCCCTTGATGGAGTGCGACATGTGATTGAAGGTGCGGGTCAGGCGGCGCACCTCCCGCGAACCGTGCTCTCCCAGGGCATCGGGGAAGCGGCCCCGCGCCACGGCCACGGCCCCCGCCTCCAGATCTTCCAGCGGTCGCACCAGCTGGCGGGCAAAACGCCAGGCCGCAAACAGGGTCACCACCAGCAGCACGCTCATGTAGATGATGAGAGGCTCGATGTCGTCATCCTCGATCTCGGTCAGGGGGATGCGCACCCACATCTCGCTGGCCTGGGGCGGCTGGATCCAGATGATGTAGTGATCCTGGATCTCGACCCTGACCCTGGTTTCCCCCTTCAGCTCCCGACTGATGTTCTCCTCCAGATAGGGGTAGGGCTTGGACTCCTTGAGTCCGTGCTGCTCCGCCTCGCTCTGGGTGTAGATATCGCTGCCGGTGGTCACATAGACCAGCGCCTCGGCATCCTCGCTCAGCGCCAGCTGGTTGCTGTCGGCAGGGAAGATGAGCTTGACCTGATTGGCCAGCAGGTGGCTGATCTGCTTGACGGTGGGCGCCAGCAGATAGTTGTAGAAGGTGGCGTAGGAGACAACCTGATAGACCACCAGCACGGCGGCCAGGAACCAGAGCATGCGGGAGAACATGCTGCCCACTTTTTTCATTCCCCGTCACCGTCCGGCACGAAGACATAGCCCAGGCCCCACACCGTTTGCAGGTAACGGGGCTGGGCCGGGTCCTGCTCCAGCAGGCGGCGCAGGCGGGAGACCTGCACATCGATGCTGCGCTCGGTGGCTGTGTACTCCCGGCCCCGGGCCAGGTTCATCAGCTTGTCCCGGGAGAGCGGCTCGCGAGGGTGGCTCACCAATACCTTGAGGACGGCAAACTCGCCGCTGGTCAGGGCGACCGGGTCCCCGTCGCGGCTCAGCTCGCGGGTCGCCAGGTTGAGTTGATAGGCACCAAAGCTCACCGTCTTCTCGGCGGTGGAGGGTGCGCCGGGCAGCTCGACGGTATGGCGGCGCAACACGGCGCGGATCCGGGCCAGCAGCTCACGGGGGTTGAACGGCTTGGGCAGATAGTCATCGGCCCCCATCTCCAGCCCGACGATGCGATCCACTTCGTCCCCCTTGGCGGTGAGCATCAGCACCGGGATCTGGTTGCCCGCCTCGCGCAGGCGGCGGCAGATGGAGAGCCCGTCTTCCCCCGGCAGCATCAGGTCGAGCACCATCAGGCTGAAGTTCTCGCGGGTCAGCAGGCGATCCGCCTGCTCTCCATTGGCAACGCCCCGCACCACAAATCCCTGTTCGGTGAGGTAACGCTCCAGCAGGGAGCGTAGTTTCAGGTCATCGTCGACCACCAGGACCTTGTATTGCTGACTCATTGCCGCCTCTCCTCTCTGTCTGCTCCCAATACTAGGGCCCGCTCTGGTAACCACAAAGCATAAATATGTTACCGGTTATTACCCTTGGCAGGGGGCTCTCGGGGATGGAGCGGCGCCGAATGGGCCGCTTGCCATGCATTTCTGCTCGACACTCGGACGCCAATGGCTAAGATCCCGAGCAAGACGACGCAACCCGCCATGCAGGCAGCAGGGACTGATAAGCCCATGAAAACCAAACTCATCACCCGTGAAGGCTACAACCAGCTCCGGCAGGAACACGACACCCTGTGGCGCGAGGAGAGACCCGAGGTCACCAAGAAGGTGACCTGGGCGGCTAGCCTCGGGGATCGCAGCGAGAACGCCGACTACCAGTACAACAAGAAGCGGCTGCGGGAGATAGACCGCCGGGTCCGCTACCTGCGCAAGTGCCTGGAGGAGCTGACCATAGTCGATTACTCCCCCTCCCAGGAGGGCAAGGTGTTCTTCGGCGCCTGGGTCGAGGTGGAGAGTGAAGAGGGAGAGACCAAGCGCTTTCGCATCGTCGGCTATGACGAGATCTTCGGTCGCAAGGATTACATCTCCATCGACTCCCCCATGGCCCGCGCCCTGCTCAAGAAAGAGGTGGGCGACGAGGCAATAGTGCGCACGCCAGTGGGTGACGCCTGCTGGTATATCAACGAGATCAGCTACCCCAAGTGACCCTGCCGGGAGAGCGCGGGCCAGCCTGTCCCTGCGGGATCTGGCTGGCACCCTTGCCCGGGGTGGCATCCCCAGCGTCGACCTCATATAGTGCTCACACCCGACGCCGCAAGGCGCACACCGGCAGCAGAGGCGCACCGGGAGTCAGCTGGAGAGCACGCCGCGACCATTCCCAGCCACTGCCGGCCCGTTGGACAGACCCGACCACAGAGACCCCAGATGCACAGCCATGTAATTGAGAGACAGATTGCCGGTGAGCTGAATGCCCGCCCGGAACAGGTGCAGGCCGCCGTGCGCCTGCTGGATGAAGGTTCGACCGTGCCCTTTATCGCCCGTTATCGCAAGGAGGTGACCGGCGGTCTGGACGACAGTCAGCTGCGTACCCTGGAGAGCCGCCTCGGCTATCTGCGTGAACTGGAAGATCGCCGCCAGGTGATCATTCGCTCCATCGAGGAGCAGGGCAAGCTGACTCCCGAGCTGGCGCGCGAGCTGAAGGGTGCCGACAGCAAGACCCGGCTCGAAGATCTCTATCTCCCCTACAAACCCAAGCGTCGCACCAAGGGGCAGATGGCTATCGAAGCCGGACTGGAGCCGCTGGCCAACCTGCTGCTCACCGACCCCATGCAGGATCCCGAGCAGGCGGCGGCCCGCTTCCTCAATGCCGAGCAGGGAATAAACGACAGCAAGGCCGCCCTCGACGGCGCTCGCTACATCCTGATGGAGCGCTTCGCCGAGCAGGCGGATCTCCTTGAGAAGCTGCGGGACTACCTGTGGCAAAACGCCACCCTGCGCGCCCGCGTGGTGGCAGGCAAGGAGCAGGAAGGGGCCAAGTTCAAGGACTACTTCGAGCACGACGAGCCCCTGCACAAGGCCCCCTCCCACCGGGTGCTGGCCATGCTGCGCGGCCGCAACGAGGGGATCCTCAACCTGGCGCTGGTCACAGGTGACGATGAGAGTGCCAGCCCCTGCGAAGGGATCATTGCCCACCACCTCAGGCTCAATCTGCAGAACCGCCCGGCGGACAAGTGGCTGCAGGGGGTGGTGAGCTGGACCTGGAAGATCAAGCTGTCGCTCCAGATGGAGACAGAGCTTATCGGCCGGGTGCGCGAGAGTGCCGAAGACGAGGCGATCAAGGTGTTCGCTATGAACCTCAAGGATCTGCTGATGGCGGCCCCGGCCGGCATGCGCTGCACCATGGGGCTGGATCCCGGCATCCGCACCGGGGTCAAGGTAGCCGTGGTGGATGCCACCGGCAAGCTGGTCGATCACGCCACCATCTATCCGTTCGAACCCAAGCGCCAGATTGATCAGAGCCTCAAAACCCTGAGCGAGCTGTGCCAGAAGCACAAGGTGGAGCTCATCAGCATAGGCAACGGCACCGCCTCCCGGGAGACCGACCGGCTGGTGAGCGATCTGTTCGAACGCTACCCGGCCGCCAAGGCGCAGAAAATCGTAGTGAGCGAGGCAGGGGCCTCGGTCTACTCCGCCTCCGAGCTCGCCTCCCAGGAGTTCCCGGATCTCGACGTCTCGATCCGTGGCGCCGTCTCCATCGCCCGTCGCCTGCAGGACCCCCTGGCCGAACTGGTCAAGATCGATCCCAAGAGCATAGGTGTCGGCCAATACCAGCACGACGTGGGCCAGAGCCAGCTGGCCCGCCGGCTGGATGCCGTGGTCGAGGATTGCGTGAACGCGGTCGGGGTCGATGTGAATACCGCTTCGGTCGCCCTGCTCAACCGGGTTTCCGGCCTCTCCCAGACCCTGGCCCAGAACATAGTCGCCTACCGGGATGAACACGGCGCCTTCAAGAGCCGTCAGCAGTTGCTGAAAGTGAGCCGGCTCGGGCCCAAGGCGTTCGAGCAGTGCGCCGGCTTCCTGCGCATTCGCGGCGGCAGCAATCCGCTGGACGGCTCGGCGGTTCACCCGGAGTCCTATCCTGTGGTGGAGCGGATCCTCGCCCAGCTGGAACAGACAGTGGATAGCCTGCTCGGCAACAGCAGCCTGCTGCGCAGCCTGAAACCGGCCGACTACACCGATGAGCAATTCGGCGTGCCCACAGTCACCGATATCATTGGCGAGCTGGACAAGCCGGGCCGCGACCCACGCCCCGAGTTCAAAACCGCGACCTTCAAGGAAGGGGTGGAGAAGTTAAGCGACCTGGTGCCAGAGATGGTGCTGGAAGGTGTGGTCACCAACGTCACCAACTTCGGCGCCTTCGTCGACATCGGCGTCCATCAGGATGGCCTGGTGCACATCTCCTCCCTGACCGACCGTTTCGTCAAGGATCCCCGCGAGGTGGTCAAGGCGGGGGACATCGTCCGGGTCAAGGTGCTGGAGGTGGATGTACCGCGCAAGCGCATCAGCCTGACCATGCGCCTCGATGAGAAAGCGGGACAACCCGCCCGCAAGCCAGCGGAATCCCGCCCATCGGGTGCAGGCAACGCCAGACCCAGGCAGGAGCCGAAACAGAGCGTCCCTGCCGGGGGCGCCATGGGCAACGCCTTCGCCGCCGCCCTCTCCAAGATAAAGAAGTGATGCTCCTTGAATGACAAAAGCCCCGAAAGGGGCTTTTTACTGGGCGTCGAGCAGGCGACGGGTTTTGAATGGCTATGTCCCAATTACGTGTTGCATGGGGCGCCCCAGCGCCTCATGCAAGCAACTTGGGATATTCACTTCCCGCCCGTAGCGCTCCAACATCCTTCGCCAACCCAGATA
>NZ_JBGLQX010000043.1:0-18924 GCF_041403065.1 Aeromonas sp. S16(2024)
TGCCTTGTCGATCTGGTCGAAGGCGAAAGCTTTACCACCGAAGTGCTTGGCCAGCACGTTGGTGATGGCGGCGGTCAGGGTGGTTTTACCGTGGTCAACGTGGCCGATGGTGCCGACGTTTACGTGCGGTTTGTTACGCTCAAATTTTTCTTTAGACACGACGTAGTCCTTCTAGGTTAAACCCGCCTACCGTCGTAGGCGGGGAATCATAAATTACTTGGATTTGCGCTCTTCGATCACGGCCTGGGCGACGTTAGTCGGGGCATCGTGATACTTGGCGAACTCCATGGCATAGGAAGCGCGACCTTGGGTAGCGGAACGCAGGGCGGTCGCATAACCGAACATCTCGGCCAGCGGCACGAGAGCACGAACGATCTTGCCGGACGGGCCGTCTTCCATACCTTCGATCAGGCCACGACGACGGTTCAGGTCACCGATCACGTCGCCCATGTAATCTTCCGGAGTCTCAACTTCTACTTTCATGATCGGTTCGAGCAGAACCGGGTTGGCCTTCATGAAGCCAGCCTTAAAGGCCATGGAAGCAGCGATTTTGAACGCCAGTTCAGAGGAGTCGACATCGTGGTAGGAACCGAAGTGCAGACGCACACCCAGATCCATTACCGGATAGCCAGCCAGCGGGCCGGACTTCAGCTGCTCACGGATACCCTTGTCAACACCCGGGATGAACTCACCAGGAATCACGCCGCCCTTGATGTCGTTAACGAACTCGTAGGCTTTGCCTTCTTCCAGCGGGTACATGTCGATCACAACGTGACCGTACTGACCACGACCACCGGACTGCTTGGCATGCTTGCCTTCGATGTCCTTGACGGTATTGCGGATAGTTTCGCGGTAGGCAACCTGCGGCTTACCTACGTTCGCTTCTACCTTGAACTCGCGACGCATACGGTCAACGATGATGTCCAGGTGCAGCTCACCCATACCGGCGATGATGGTTTGGCCAGATTCTTCGTCAGTCCATACACGGAAAGACGGATCTTCCTGCGCCAGACGGCCGAGTGCCAGACCCATCTTCTCTTGGTCAGCCTTGGTTTTCGGCTCAACAGCGATGGAGATTACCGGCTCCGGGAATTCCATACGCTCGAGGATGATCGGCGCTTTTTCGTCACACAGGGTGTCACCAGTGGTCACGTCTTTCAGACCGATGGCAGCGGCGATGTCGCCTGCGCGAACTTCTTTGATCTCTTCACGCTTGTTGGCGTGCATCTGAACGATACGGCCAAAACGCTCGCGCTTCTCTTTGACAGAGTTCAGCACGGAGTCACCGGAGTTAACCACACCGGAGTAGACGCGGAAGAAGGTCAGGTTGCCAACGAACGGGTCGGTAGCAATCTTGAACGCCAGAGCAGAGAACGGCTCGTCATCGGAAGCGTGACGCTCGTCTTTGGTCTCGCCATCCAGCTTCAGACCGTCGATGGCTGCTACGTCGGTCGGAGCCGGCAGATAGTCAACCACGGCATCCAGCATGGCCTGTACGCCCTTGTTCTTGAACGCGGAGCCACAGGTAACCAGGATGATTTCGTTGTTCAGAACGCGCTGACGAAGAGCTTTCTTGATCTCTTCCTCGGTCAGTTCTTCACCACCCAGATATTTTTCCATCAGGTCTTCAGACGCTTCAGCAGCGGCTTCAACCAGGGTCATGCGCATTTCTTGCGCTTGTTCCAGCAGCTCGGCCGGGACGTCTTCGTAATCGAAGGATACGCCCTGGTCAGCTTCGCTCCAGTTGATGGCTTTCATCTTGACCAGGTCGATAACGCCCTTGAAGTTCTCTTCTGAACCGATGTTCAGTTGCAGCGGAACCGGGTTACCTTTCAGACGGGTCTTGATGTGCTCAACGCAGCGCAGATAGTTGGCACCGGTACGGTCCATCTTGTTGACGAACGCGATACGGGGAACCTTGTACTTGTTAGCCTGACGCCATACGGTCTCAGACTGTGGCTGTACGCCACCTACGGCACAGTACACCATCACGGCGCCATCCAGAACACGCATTGAACGCTCTACTTCGATAGTAAAGTCAACGTGGCCCGGGGTATCGATGATGTTGATACGGTGCGGTTGGAACTGTTTACCCATACCGGACCAGAAAGCGGTGGTCGCGGCGGAGGTGATGGTGATACCACGCTCTTGTTCCTGTTCCATCCAGTCCATGGTGGCAGCGCCATCGTGAACTTCACCGATCTTGTGACTTACACCGGTGTAAAACAGAACGCGCTCGGTAGTAGTAGTCTTACCGGCGTCGATGTGAGCAGAGATACCGATGTTACGATAACGCTCAATGGGGGTTGTACGAGCCATTGTCATCCTCTTACTAGGGCACTTGTCCCCAGATAATTAAAGGTGCGCAGAGCCAGAAGACCCTGCGCAAGCGGATTACCAGCGGAAGTGAGCGAAGGCCTTGTTCGCTTCAGCCATACGGTGAACGTCTTCACGTTTCTTGACAGACGAACCCTTATTGTCAGCGGCATCCAGCAGCTCGCCAGCCAAACGCTGAGCCATTGATTTTTCACCACGTTTACGAGCGGCATCAACCAACCAGCGCATTGCCAGGGCATTGCGACGAACCGGGCGAACTTCTACCGGTACCTGATAGGTTGCACCACCGACGCGACGAGATTTAACCTCGACCGCCGGACGGATGTTGTCCAGAGCGACTTCGAACAGGGCCAGGTGCTCTTTGCCAGATTTGGTGGCAATGATGTCCAGGGCGCCATAAACGATGGCTTCTGCAACAGATTTCTTACCGTCAACCATTACTACGTTGACAAATTTAGCCAGCAGCTCTGATCCGAACTTGGGATCCGGCAGGATTTTACGCTGACCAACAACACGACGTCTTGGCATTTCAAATTCTCCGTAACTTCAGGGGTTACCCAAAACTAGAAAGTTATCTAACTAGAAACGAATTAACGTTTGGCCTTACTTAACGGAGAACCATTAAGCTTTCGGACGCTTCACGCCATACTTGGAGCGAGCCTGCTTACGGTCTTTAACACCGGCACAGTCCAACGCACCACGAACGGTGTGATAACGAACACCTGGCAAATCCTTGACACGACCGCCACGGATCAGAACAACGGAGTGCTCCTGCAGGTTGTGACCTTCACCGCCGATGTAGGAGGTGACTTCGAAGCCGTTGGTCAGACGTACACGGCACACTTTACGCAGTGCAGAGTTAGGCTTCTTGGGGGTGGTGGTGTATACACGGGTGCATACGCCACGCTTCTGAGGGCACGCTTCCAGCGCCGGCACGTTGCTTTTCACAACGAGCTTGATGCGTGGCTTGCGAACCAACTGGTTAATAGTTGCCATCAAAAGGCTCCTGATAATGACTTCATAAACGTGTGAAAAATCCTCCCCGCAGATACGGGGACGCGAAATTTTATGCCCTGTTGTCTGGGGAGTCAAGATTTATACAATTCGTGCGCCAAAAGGGCAAATGACATCCCGCCATTATTGTGCTAACCACCTGAGCTGACAGACAAAAATGAAAACTAGCCGGCCCAGGTCTGCGGTGATCCCTGTTCGGCGATCAGCTTGATCAGACCGGCCATGTCGAGTTCCATCCCGATCCTGGGGGACAAGCCCCTCGCCTTCAGGTCTTCCCCCATCACATAGAGCGGGATCCCGCTCAACCGTTCGCACCACAGCGGGGCCGTCGTCGCCACCACGGCGTCCTGCATCAGCACCAGCAGATCCGCTTCCTGACGATAACGCAGCACCTGCTCGAGGTCCTGGCTGAGGAAGGGCGAGCTCAATACCAGCTGTATCATGGGCACCTCAAAAGCTGATGTGGGTGGTGAAGTTGTCCCACTGGCGGCGGATCTCGGCCGGGCTCAGCACCGTCACGGGGATCAGCAGATCCTCGGCCGTCAAACCACGCTCGGCCAGCGACGCCGCACAGACATAGACCTCCTCGACATCGTACAGTTCCAGCATCTTGAAGGTCGGGGCGTAGTGGCGCTGCAATATCCCCTGTGGCGACTGCTCCCTGAGCAGTTGCAGCACGCCGTCACCGATGAGGAACAGCGCCAGGGATTCCGTCAACGCAGAGGTGGCCAGCAAGGCATCCAGGCCCTCTCGTCCACTCGCCGTACCGTGGGGACCACGCCGGCAGATAAAGGCTATCTTGGTCATTGCATCCCCCTAGAACTGGACGAAGCGGTCGGCGGTCAGACTGGCCTCGGCCAGCTGACCCAGCCCGCTTAAACGAAACGGGGCCTGCAGATTGAACTGGGCCTTGCCGACCCCCTTGGCCTCGGCTTCATCGAGCACCCCGCGGCGCATGGCGGCGGCGACACACACATCGATGGCAATGCCCTGCGCCAGGGCCAGATCGCGCCACAGCGCCACCAGGTCGGTCTCATCGCTGGCAGGTGCATGCAGACCATTGCCGTTATGGACCCCATCCTGATAGAAGAACAGGTGGGACAGCTGATGCCCCTGCTCGATGAGGCTCAGGGCGAAGCGATAGGCGGTGCTGGCCGTCTGGGTGCCATAGGCGGGCCCGGTGACCAGCAGGGCAAAATTCAGACTCATGTCCGGACTCCTGCACAGATGTGCATCCATTCTACCTCAAAGACGAAAAAGCCCCTCCTGGGAGGGGCTCTTCCGATGACGGTGACTCAGACGTAAGCAATGGCTTCGACTTCGACCAGCACATCTTTCGGCAGGCGAGCCACTTCCACGCAGGAGCGCGCCGGCGCAGCGTCACCGAAGTAGCGGGCATAGACCTGGTTGAAGGCCACGAAGTTGTTCATGTCGCTCAGGAAACAGGTGGTCTTCAGCACCTTGCTGGTATCGGCACCCGCCGCCTTCAATACTGCAACCAGATTCTTCATCACCTGTTCGGCCTGCGCCTCGATGCCACCGGCAACGATGTCCATGGTGGCCGGATCGAGCGGGATCTGCCCGGAGGTGAACACCAGATCACCCAGCTTGGTAGCCTGAACATAAGGACCAATTGCGGCAGGCGCCTTGTCGGTTGCAATCACTTCTTTAGCCATTGTTATCTATCCCCTATCTATGGCGCTTACTCGCTCTCTTCTTCACCCTGCTTGCGCTGTCGGATGTAGAGATACACGGTATGTTTGGAAATATTCAGCTTGTCGGCGACCAAGTTGATCGAGTCCTTGATATCAAATATGCCCTTCTCGAACAACTGGGTCACGATAAAACGATTCTTGGCGTTGTTGGCCACGGAGGGATCGCGGTTGATCTCGTCGATGGTGTTGTCCACCGTCTGGGCAACCAGCTCCTCCACGCTGTTGGCGAAGGTCTCCGGCGATTGACGCTCCACTTGCTGGGGCGTCGGGAAGAATTCGGCCACGAACTCGTGGAAAGGCGCATTGATGTGCAGGTTGATGCAGATAAGACCTATCACCTGCTTGTCGCGGTTGCGGATGGCGATGGTGCTCGACTTCATCAGCGCACCGGTCCGGCTGCGGGCAAAGTAGCTCTGGGTGTGATCCTGACCCGTGCTCTCGATGTCCTTGAGCATGCGCAGGGCCAGATCGGTGATCGGTGCTCCCAAGGTTCGCCCAGTATTGAATCCGTTCGCTATCTTGATCACTGACTCATGCAGATTCTCCAGGGAATGCAGCACCACTTCGCAGTGCTTGCCGAACAAGTCGGCCAGGCCCTCGATGAGGCCCTCATATGAACGCAACAATTCCCTGTCTTCGTCTGTAAAAGCGCGACCGCTCAGTTGCTCTTCGGGAAGCAGTACTTCCTCGATACCGACAGCCATGTTCTACCCCTGTAATAACCATTCAACTTTCCCGAGTTTTCAATTGCGGGGGGTCAATGTCAACTTTTTTTGATTTTTTGCTCTATAACCTTGCACTGGATCATCCCCTGCCCCAGCCCGGTGCAGCGCACGGCTGACGGGCGAGCAACAAAAAGGGCCCCTTGAAGGAGCCCTTTTTTAATCACTGCAGCTGAAGATTACTCTTCGTCAAAACTGCCGGCTGCGTTGAGCAGATCCGCCAGATTTTGCTGAGCCTCATCGGCAGTCACCTGCGGCACACCGACAGCACGGGCTGCGGCGGCACGCTGGTTGATCCGGGCATGGTGGTAGGCAAAGCCGGTACCAGCCGGGATCAGACGACCCACGATCACGTTCTCTTTCAGGCCACGCAGTTCATCACGCTTGCCGCCAACGGCCGCTTCGGTCAGAACACGGGTGGTTTCCTGGAAGGAAGCCGCGGAGATGAAGGACTCGGTGCTCAGGGATGCCTTGGTAATACCCATCAGGATATGACGGAAGGTGGCCGGAGTCTTACCCTCGGCAACCAGCTTACGGTTGGCAATCTTCACGCGAGCCACTTCAACCTGCTCGCCTTCGATAAGGTCAGTGTCGCCAGCGCTCAGGATCTCGCACTTACGCAGCATCTGACGAACGATGACTTCGATGTGCTTGTCGTTGATCTTAACGCCTTGCAGACGGTAAACGTCCTGCACTTCGTTGGCGATGTAGTTGGCGACCGGGCTGATACCGCGCAGACGCAGGATGTCGTGAGCAGACTCAGGACCGTCTGCCAGCACTTCACCCTTCTCAACTTTTTCACCTTCGAACACGTTCAGGTGACGCCACTTCGGAATCATCTCTTCGTAGATGTCGCCACCGTCGGTCGGGGTGATGACCAGACGGCGTTTGCCCTTGGTCTCTTTCCCGAAGGAGATGGTACCGGAGATCTCGGCCAGGATAGCCGGTTCCTTCGGTTGACGTGCTTCGAACAGATCCGCAACGCGCGGCAGACCACCGGTGATGTCCTTGGTACCGCTGGACTCTTGCGGGATACGCGCGACCGCGTCACCCACGCCCACGTTGGCACCATCCTCCAGGTTCACGATCGCCTTGCCCGGCAGGAAGTACTGGGCTGCAACGTCGGTACCCGGGATCATGACATCCTTGCCGTTCTGGTCGACCAGCTTCACGGTCGGACGCATCTCTTTACCGGCGCTCGGACGCTCGTTGACATCCAGCACGACGATAGAGGAGAGACCGGTCAGCTCGTCGGTCTGACGAGTGATGGTCACACCGTCGATCATGTGTTCGAAGTCCAGGCGACCTGCTACTTCGGTGATGATCGGGTGGGTGTGCGGATCCCAGTTGGCGACGGTATCACCGGCACTCACGGCCTGGCCATCTTTCACTTCCAGGACAGAACCGTAAGGCAGCTTGTGGCTTTCCTTGGTACGGCCCATCTCGTCCATGATGGTCAGTTCGGTAGAACGGGAGGTGATAACCAGCTTGTCGGCACTGTTGGTAACAAACTTGGCGTTCTGCAGCTTGATGCTACCGGTGTTCTTGACCTGGATGCTGCTCTCGGCAGCAGCTCGGGATGCGGCACCACCGATGTGGAAGGTACGCATCGTCAGCTGGGTACCCGGCTCACCGATGGACTGGGCGGCGATAACACCGACAGCCTCACCCTTGTTAACCAGGTGACCACGGGCCAGATCACGGCCATAGCAGTGGGCACAGTTACCGAAGTCGGTCTCACAGGTGATGGCAGAACGTACCTTCACGCGGTCGACGGAGTTACGCTCCAGCAGGTCACACAGATACTCGTCGAGCAGGGTATTGCGCGCGACCAGGATCTCGCTTTCAGTACCCGGCTTGATCACGTCTTCGGCGACCACACGACCCAGCACGCGCTCACGCAGCGGCTCGACCACGTCACCACCTTCGATCAGCGGAGTCATCCACAGACCTTCGGTCGTACCGCAATCGTCCTCGGTGATCACCATGTCCTGAGCCACGTCAACCAGACGACGAGTCAGGTAACCGGAGTTCGCCGTCTTCAGTGCGGTATCCGCCAGACCCTTACGAGCACCGTGAGTGGAGATGAAGTACTGCAGTACGTTCAGACCTTCACGGAAGTTCGCCACGATCGGCGTTTCGATGATGGAGCCATCCGGCTTCGCCATCAGGCCACGCATACCGGCCAGCTGACGGATCTGGGCGGCGGAGCCCCGCGCACCAGAGTCGGCCATCATGAAGATGCTGTTGAAGGAAGCCTGCTCTTCTTCTTCACCCAGGGAGTTGACGTTCCGCTCCTTGGAGAGGTTATCCATCATGGCCTTGGAGACGCGATCGTTCGCGCTGGCCCAGATATCGATAACCTTGTTGTAGCGTTCGCCCGCGGTCACCAGACCGGACAGGAACTGGTCCTGGATCTCGGCAACTTCGGCTTCGGCTGCCGCAATGATGTCTTTCTTGGCATCCGGGATGACCATGTCATCGATACCAACGGAAGCACCAGACAGGGCCGCGTAATGGAAACCGGTATACATCAGCTGGTCAGCGAAGATGACGGTGTCCTTCAGGCCCTGCTTGCGATAGCAGGTGTTCAGCAGACGGGAGATGAGCTTTTTGCCCAGCGCCTTGTTGGATACGGATTTGATCCAGTTCTGCGGATTGGCATCCAGATCAGCCTGCTCGGCGGCAGTCAGCACCTTGGGCTCGTCGATCAGCGCGTATTCCATGCCTTTCGGCAGGATCAGGCTCAGGATCGCACGACCAACTGTGGTGTTCTTCATCTCGGTGTGCGGCAGCAGGGAACCGTCTTCCTGACGCAGGTATTCGGTAATGCGCACTTTCACACGAGCATGGAGATCGGCCAGACCGGCGCGATAGACCTTCTCGGCTTCTTTCGGGCCGGCCAGCACCATACCTTCGCCCTTGGCGTTGATACGGGCACGGGTCATGTAGTACAGACCCAAGACCACGTCCTGGGAAGGAACGATGATCGGCTCACCGGAGGCAGGCGACAGGATGTTGTTGGTAGACATCATCAGGGCGCGCGCTTCCAGCTGGGCTTCCAGGGTCAGCGGTACGTGGACCGCCATCTGGTCACCATCGAAGTCCGCGTTATAGGCGGCACAGACGAGCGGGTGCAGCTGGATGGCCTTGCCTTCGATCAGGGTCGGTTCAAACGCCTGGATACCCAGACGGTGCAGGGTCGGTGCACGGTTCAGCAGGACCGGGTGTTCGCGGATCACTTCGTCCAGGATGTCCCAAACGACGGCTTCTTCGCGCTCCACCATCTTCTTGGCGGCCTTGATGGTGGTCGCCAGACCACGGGATTCCAGCTTGCCATAGATGAAGGGCTTGAACAGCTCGAGCGCCATCTTCTTCGGCAGACCGCACTGATGCAGACGCAGCGTCGGACCTACGGTGATAACGGAACGACCGGAGTAGTCGACACGTTTACCCAGCAAGTTCTGACGGAAACGACCTTGCTTACCCTTGATCATGTCGGCCAAGGATTTCAGCGGGCGCTTGTTGGAACCTGTGATGGCACGACCACGACGGCCGTTATCCAGCAGGGCATCCACGGACTCTTGCAGCATGCGCTTTTCGTTGCGCACTATGATGTCCGGCGCCGCCAGATCCAGCAGACGCTTCAGGCGGTTGTTACGGTTGATCACGCGACGGTACAGATCGTTCAGATCGGAAGTCGCGAAACGGCCGCCGTCCAGCGGTACCAGCGGACGCAGGTCCGGCGGCAGCACAGGCAGCACTGTCATGATCATCCACTCCGGCTTGTTGCCGGACTGCAGGAAGGCTTCCATCAGCTTCAGACGCTTGGTGGTCTTCTTGCGCTTGGTCTCGGAGTTGGTCTGATCCAGCTCCTCGCGCATGGTCTTGACTTCACCTTCCAGATCGATGGCACGCAGCAATGCAAGGATTGCCTCGGCACCCATCTTGGCGTCGAATTCGTCGCCCCACTCTTCCAGTGCGTCCAGATAGTTCTCTTCGGACAGCATCTGGCTGCGCTCGAGGTTGGTCATGCCGGGTTCGATCACTACATAGGATTCGAAATACAGCACGCGCTCGATGTCACGCAGGGTCATGTCCAGCAGCAGACCGATACGGGACGGCAGGGACTTCAGGAACCAGATGTGGGCAGTCGGGCTGGCCAGCTCGATGTGGCCCATGCGCTCGCGACGGACCTTGGTCTGGGTCACTTCTACGCCGCACTTCTCGCAGATCACACCACGGTGTTTCAGGCGCTTGTACTTGCCGCACAGACACTCGTAGTCCTTCACCGGTCCGAAGATACGGGCGCAGAACAGACCATCACGTTCCGGCTTGAAAGTCCGGTAGTTGATGGTCTCAGGCTTTTTGACCTCACCGAATGACCAGGAGCGGATCATGTCAGGAGAGGCCAGACCGATCTTGATACTGTCAAACTCTTCGGTCTTGGTCTGAGCCTTCAAAAACTTGAGTAAGTCTTTCACGTGTTTCCCCTGTCAGGAGTCTAACCTCGGCGCCCTGCTGCCAAAGCAGCAGGGCGCCCACGTCAATTCTCGAACAATAAGAGCGAGCTCTTACTCTTCGTCCAGCTCGATGTTGATACCCAGAGAGCGGATTTCCTTCAACAGTACGTTGAAGGATTCGGGCATGCCCGGCTCCATACGGTGGTCGCCATCCACGATGTTCTTGTACATCTTGGTACGGCCATTCACATCGTCAGACTTGACGGTCAGCATTTCCTGCAGGGTATATGCCGCACCGTAAGCCTCCAGGGCCCACACTTCCATCTCACCGAACCGCTGACCACCGAACTGCGCCTTACCACCCAGCGGCTGCTGGGTAACCAGGCTGTAGGAGCCGGTAGAACGCGCGTGCATCTTGTCGTCTACCAAGTGGTTCAGCTTCAGCATGTACATGTAACCCACGGTGACCTTGCGCTCGAAGGCGTTGCCGGTACGACCGTCGAACAGGGAGATCTGACCGGATTCCGGCAGATCGGCCAGCTTCAGCAAGGCCTTGATTTCGCGCTCTTTGGCGCCATCAAAGACAGGTGTAGCAACCGGCAGACCCTTACGCAGGTTACCCGCAAGGGTACGTACGTCGTCATCAGACAGCTCGGCGATGTTCACTTGCTGGGTGTCTTTCTCGCCCAGGTCATAGACCTGTTGCAGGAAGTCACGCATCTCGTGCAGCTCGCGCTGATCCTTGATCATGCGGTCTATCTTCTCGCCGATGCCCTTGGCCGCGAGGCCCAGATGCACTTCGAGGATCTGACCGATGTTCATACGGGACGGTACGCCCAGCGGGTTCAGTACGATGTCGACCGGACGGCCGAACTCGTCATGGGGCATGTCCTCGACCGGGCAGATCTTGGAGATAACACCCTTGTTACCGTGACGGCCCGCCATCTTGTCACCCGGTTGGATGCGACGCTTGACTGCCAGGTAAACCTTGACGATTTTCAGTACGCCCGGCGCCAGATCATCACCCTGGATAATCTTGCGACGCTTGTTCTCGAACTTCTTGTCGAAGTCGGCTTTCAGCTCGATGTGCTGTTCGGCGATCTGCTCCAGCTCGATCTGCTTGGCTTCATCTTCGATGGCCAATTCAAACCACTTGGAACGATCCAGCTTGTTCAGACGATCTTCGCTGTAACCGGCGGCCAGCAGCAGGTTGCGGGAGCGGCCGAAAATGCCGTCTTCCAGGATCTTGAACTCTTCGGTCAAGTCCTTCTTCGCTTCCTTCAGCTGCATCTCTTCGATTTCTTTGGCGCGCTTGTCTTTTTCCACGCCATCGCGGGTAAAGACTTGCACGTCAACCACGGTACCGTACACACCGTTCGGCACACGCAGGGAGGAGTCCTTCACATCGGAGGCCTTCTCACCGAAGATGGCGCGCAGCAGCTTCTCTTCCGGCGTCAGCTGGGTTTCACCCTTGGGTGTTACCTTGCCGACCAGGATGTCGCCGCCCTTCACTTCGGCACCCACGTAGACGATACCGGACTCGTCCAGCTTGGACAGAGCGGCTTCACCCACGTTCGGGATGTCGGCAGTGATCTCTTCCGGACCCAGCTTGGTGTCACGGGAGATACAGGCCAGTTCCTGGATATGGATGGTGGTCAGGCGATCTTCCTGTACCACGCGCTCATTCACCAGGATCGAGTCTTCGAAGTTGTAACCGTTCCACGGCATGAAGGCGACGCGCAGGTTTTGGCCCAGCGCCAGTTCGCCCAGATCGGTAGACGGGCCGTCAGCCAGCACGTCGCCCGCCATCACCGGCTCACCCAACATCACGCAAGGACGCTGGTTGATACAGGTGTTCTGGTTGGAACGGGTGTACTTGGTCAGGCTGTAGATGTCGATGCCGGCTTCGCCAGGCAGCAGCTCATCTTCATTGACCTTGATAACGATACGGGAGGCATCGACGTAGTCGATCATGCCGCCACGCTTGGCCACTACGGTAACACCGGAGTCAACGGCCACGGCGCGTTCCATACCGGTACCTACCAGCGGCTTGTCGGCACGCAGAGTCGGTACTGCCTGACGTTGCATGTTCGAACCCATCAGGGCTCGGTTAGCATCATCGTGCTCCAGGAACGGGATCAGGGCCGCTGCCACAGAGACGATCTGTTGCGGGCTCACGTCCATGTACTGGATCTGGTCGGCGTTCATAAAGGTGGATTCACCCTTGTGACGGCACGGGATCAACTCGTCTTTCAGACGGCCATCTTCGGTGGTCGCGGCGTTGGCCTGTGCGATCACGTACTTGCCTTCTTCAATGGCTGACAGGTAGTCCACTTCGTCGGTGATCACACCGTCGATGACCTTGCGGTACGGGGTCTCGAGGAAACCGTACTCGTTGGTGCGGGAATACACGGACAGCGAGTTGATCAGACCGATGTTCGGACCTTCCGGAGTCTCGATGGGGCACAGACGACCGTAGTGAGTCGGGTGTACATCTCGAACTTCGAAGCCGGCACGCTCACGGGTCAGACCGCCCGGGCCCAGCGCGGAAATACGACGCTTGTGGGTCACTTCGGACAGCGGGTTGTTCTGGTCCATGAACTGGGACAGCTGGCTGGAACCGAAGAACTCTTTGACCGCGGCGGAGATCGGCTTGGCGTTGATCAGATCCTGCGGCATCAGGGTGTCCAGGTCGCCCAGGGAGAGACGCTCCTTGACCGCACGCTCGACACGCACCAGACCGACGCGGAACTGGTTCTCTGCCATTTCACCGACAGAACGGATACGACGGTTACCCAGGTGGTCGATATCGTCCACCTCGTCATTGCCGTTACGGATGTCGATCAGGCGCTTCATGACTTCGACGATGTCGTCTTTGGTCAGCACGCCAACGCCGGTCTCGTCTTCACGACCCAGACGGCGGTTGAACTTCATCCGACCCACGGTAGACAGGTCGTAACGCTCGGAAGAGAAGAACAGGTTCTCGAACAGCTGCTCTGCCGCTTCGCGGGTGGGCGGCTCGCCCGGACGCATCATGCGGTAGATCTCGACCAGAGCTTCCAGGCGGCTGGAGCTGGAGTCGATGCGCAGGGTCTCGGACATGTAGGCACCGTGGTCCAGTTCGTTGGTGAACAGAACCTCGAAGTGCTTGAAGCCGGCTTGGGACAGATTGGCTACCGCTTCCAGGCTCAGAGCCTGGTTGGCAGTCACGACCATTTCGCCAGTTTGCGGGTGCGCGTAGTTCTTGGCTGCAACTTTGCCAACAACATACTCTACCGGCACCTCGATCTGGGTGATGGCGTCTTTTTCCAACTGACGGATATGACGGGCAGTGACACGACGACCGGTCTCAACCACCACGGCGCCATTGGCAATGATGTCGAAGGTCGCAGTCTCACCACGCAGGCGCTCGGGCACCAGATCCATCATCAACTTGCCATCTTTGACCTCGAAACCTATGGTCTCGAAGAAGGTGGCCAGGATTTCTTCGGAACTGAAGTCCAGGGCGCGCAGAATAATGGAGGCCGGCAGTTTACGACGACGGTCGATACGGACAAACAGGTTGTCTTTCGCATCGAACTCGAAGTCCAGCCAGGAGCCACGGTAGGGGATAACGCGGGCGTTATACAGTACCTTACCGGATGAATGTGTTTTGCCTTTATCGTGGTCGAAGAAGACGCCCGGGCTGCGGTGCAGCTGGGAGACGATAACCCGTTCGGTACCATTGATGACAAAGGTGCCGTTCTCGGTCATGAGCGGAATTTCGCCCATGTAGACTTCTTGTTCCTTGATATCTTTGACGGTGCCGGCAGCTGCTTCACGGTCGTACAGAACCATACGAAGCTTGACACGCAGCGGCGCGGAGTAGGTCACTCCACGGATCTGGCATTCTTTTACGTCAAATACCGGCTCACCCAGGCGATAGCTGACATACTGAAGCTCAGCACTACCGGAGTAACTGGTGATCGGGAAAACGCTACGGAAAGCGGCCTCTAGGCCATATTCACCTTCCGGGTCAGCCTCGATGAACTGCTTGAAGGAGTCCAGCTGAATGGACAACAGATAAGGCGTGTCCAGTACCTGGTCTCGCTTACCGAAGTCCTTACGAATGCGTTTTTTTTCGGTATAAGAGTAAACCATAGGGTTCCTCAGCTCGCTGATAAGTGACCCACTCTGTCCCGCGGGACAGCTCTGTCTCAACACCGTTTTGTGTTGGCCCGGACGATGAGGCGGTCCGGATTGCTGGTGCACCGAGAGTCGTAAACGGTGTGAAATGCTCTCAGTCTACAGCGCAAAAAGGCTGGTGAACAAACATTCACCAGCCCTAGCCTGTTTTATCAGGCTAATCTACATAAATGCAGATTATTTGATCTCAACAGAAGCACCGGCAGCTTCCAGCTCTTTCTTCAGAGCTTCAGCTTCGTCTTTGGAGACGGCTTCTTTCAGGTTGGTCGGAGCGGCTTCTACCAGGTCCTTGGCTTCTTTCAGGCCCAGGCCGGTGGCAGCACGAACGGCCTTGATGACGGCAACTTTGTTGGCGCCAGCAGCAGTCAGAACTACGTCGAACTCGGTCTTCTCTTCTACTGCTTCAGCGGCCGGACCGGCAGCTACAGCAACAGCGGCAGAAACACCGAACTTCTCTTCCATTGCTTCGATCAGCTCAACAACTTCCATTACGGACATGGAAGCAACGGCTTCGATGATTTGGTCTTTAGTGATAGACATGACAAAAATTCCTGATGTTGAATAAACTCAAACAGCCTAAATAGGCGAGAATCAAGCAGCAGCTTGTTTCTGGTCGCGAACAGCAGCGATAGTACGAACCAGCTTGCCAGCAGAGGCTTCCTTCATGGTAGCCATCAACTTCGCAATTGCTTCGTCGTAGGTCGGCAGCGTGGCCAGACGATCAATTTGTGCTGCGGCGATAAACTCACCGTTAAAAGCGCCAGCCTTGATTTCGAACTTTTGGTTCGCTTTGGCAAACTCTTTGAACAGACGAGCGGCAGCGCCCGGGTGTTCGTTAGAGAAAGCAATCAAGGTAGGACCAGTCAATACGTCGTTCAGGCAACCGAATTCGGTGCCCTCTACCGCGCGACGCAGCAGGGTGTTACGCACAACGCGCATGTACACACCGGCTTCACGAGCGGATTTACGCAGGACGGTCATCTTGTCAACAGTCACACCGCGAGAATCGGCAACAACTGCAGACAGAGCGCCTTTGGCAGCTTCGTTGACTTCAGCAACAATTGCCTTTTTGTCTTCGAGTCCCAATGCCATTGGCTTAACTCCTGGATTGAATCTGAGTCTCATGACTCAGTACTGACACATCCCCCCTACCTTCACAACAGAGGGGAACGATGCGGTAGCAGGATTCCAGAAGAGAAAGAAAACTTTCTCGCTGGGTTTCCGGCACCGTCTACGCAGGAAGGATTAAGGCCTTGTGGCCACCTGCGGTCTTGGACGGAGGTCGAAACCCCCAACCAATCAAGGCGCAAAATTATAGATTAAATTTTGCGCCTTGTAAAATCCATCAATTAGCCCTGAGCTTCCAGAGAAGCTTGGTCTACGGCAACACCGGCACCCATGGTGGTGGAGATGCTGACTTTCTTGATGAAGATGCCTTTGGCGGAAGAGGGTTTGCCCTTTTTCAGAGCAACCAGCAGAGCTTCCAAGTTTTCTTTCAGCTGAACTTCGTTGAAAGAAACCTTACCCAGAGTGGTATGGATGATACCATTCTTGTCATTGCGGTAACGAACCTGACCGGCTTTAGCATTCTTCACAGCTTCAGCAACGTTCGGGGTAACGGTACCCACTTTCGGGTTAGGCATCAGGCCGCGCGGGCCCAGGATCTGGCCCAGTTGACCAACAACGCGCATGGCATCCGGGGATGCGATCACGACATCGAAGTTCATCTCGCCTTTCTTGACCAGCTCGGCCAGGTCATCCATACCAACCAGTTCAGCACCGGCAGCCTTGGCGGCTTCGGCGTTGGCACCCTGGGTGAATACGGCAACACGGATGTCACGACCGGTACCGTGCGGCAGCACAGTAGCACCACGTACGTTCTGGTCGGATTTACGAGCATCGATACCCAGGTTAACGGCAACGTCAACGCTTTCAACGAACTTGGCGGTAGCCAGTTCTTTCAGCAGGGCAATGGCTTCGTTGATGGAGTACTCTTTGGTACCGTCAACTTTTTCGCGAATAACGCGCATACGCTTGGAAAGTTTTGCCATTGTCTTAATCCTCCACTACCAGGCCCATGGAACGAGCGGAGCCTGCGATGCAACGTACTTTTGCATCCAGATCGGCACCAGTCATGTCCGGCTCTTTGGTCTTGGCGATTTCTTGCAGCTGAGCAACAGTCACCTTACCAACCTTGTCTTTGTTCGGCTTGGCGGAACCAGACTGGATACCAGCGGCTTTCTTCAGCAGGAAGGAAGCAGGCGGAGTCTTGGTTTCGAAGGTGAAGGAACGGTCGCTGTAAACGGTGATCACGACCGGAGTCGGTGAGCCTTTTTCCAGCTTTTCTGTACGAGCGTTGAACGCCTTACAGAATTCCATGATGTTCACACCGTGCTGACCCAGAGCAGGACCAACGGGAGGGCTGGGGTTAGCACTGCCAGCCTTAACTTGCAGCTTGATATAAGCTGTGACTTTCTTAGCCATTAGAAAAATACCTCAAAAATGGGTTCTAGCGCCTCGGAGACATGCTCCTGCAAACGGCTCCCCAACAAATAAAGGGGCAGCGAATTATAGAGATAATCGCTGCCCCTGACAACCGTTAAACGTACAGAGTTTAATCAGCCCTTTTCGACCTGACCAAAATCCAGTTCTACCGGCGTTGAGCGACCAAAGATCAGTACAGAGACCTTCACGCGGCTCTTCTCGTAGTCCACTTCTTCAACGGTGCCGTTGAAGTCAGCGAACGGACCATCGGCAACCCGCACCATTTCACCCGGTTCAAACAGGGTTTTCGGACGCGGCTTGTCGTGGGCATCTTGCAGACGATTGAGGATGGCATCCGCTTCCTTATCGGAGATAGGAGCAGGACGATCGGAGGTGCCGCCGATAAAGCCCATGACCCGTGGCACATTGCGTACCAGGTGCCATGTGGTCTCGTCCATCATCATCTGGACCAGGACATAACCCGGGAAAAATTTGCGCTCACTCTTGCGCTTCTGGCCGGCACGCATCTCGACCACTTCTTCGGTCGGGACCAGCACTTCGCCAAACAGCTCTTCCATGCCATGCATCTTGATATGTTCACGCAGGGATTTGGCAACCCGGCCTTCATAGCCGGAAAATGCCTGCACGACATACCATCTCATACGTTGTTCACGTTGTTCAGTCATGGCTTTTCCTTACACACCGGTAATCAGGTTGACCAACCAGACCAAGGCACCGTCCAGCATGAACAGCAACAGCCCCATCACGGCAGTCACCGCCAGCACAATCAGGGTTGTCTGAATGGCTTCCTGACGGGTTGGCCATACGACCTTGCGGACTTCCAGGCGCGACTCACGGGCAAATGCCAGTGTCGCCTTTCCCTTGGTGGTTTGCAGGGCTACTGCACCAGCAGCAGCGATGACAGCGACCACACCCAGGGCGCGGACGGCTGCGACAACATCGGTGAGCAGGTAATTACCCACTACAGCGGCCGCCAGGATGATGAAAACCAGGCCCCAAAGAAGGGTATCCTTGCTTCCGCCCTGTCCCTCAGAACTAACACTCATACAACCCACCTGTATCTGACGTAACCAAAGACACAAAAGCCCCGTACGAGACGAGGTATATGGCAGGGGCGGCAGGACTCGAACCCGCAACCATCGGTTTTGGAGACCGCTGTTCTACCAATTCGAACTACGCCCCTGCATAAGAAAGCCCCTATTATAGGGGCTTTGCTTTATTTATGTAAGCCAAGATTAAGCGATAACTTTGGCTACAACACCAGCACCTACGGTACGGCCACCTTCACGGATGGCGAAACGCAGGCCGTCGTCCATCGCGATCGGCGCGATCAGGGTAACAACCATTTTGATGTTGTCGCCTGGCATTACCATCTCTACGCCTTCCGGCAGCTCGATGGTACCGGTCACGTCGGTAGTACGGAAGTAGAACTGCGGACGGTAGCCCTTGAAGAACGGGGTATGACGACCACCTTCTTCTTTGGACAGCACGTACACTTCAGATTCGAACTTGGTGTGCGGCTTGATGGAGCCCGGCTTGGCCAGTACTTGACCACGCTCAACTTCTTCACGCTTCACGCCACGCAGCAGGGCGCCAACGTTCTCACCGGCACGACCTTCGTCCAGCAGTTTGCGGAACATTTCAACACCGGTACAGGTGGTAGAAACGGTGTCTTTGATACCAACGATTTCCACAGTCTCGCCTACCTTGACGATACCGCGCTCTACACGACCGGTAACTACGGTACCACGGCCAGCGATGGAGAAGACGTCTTCGATAGGCATCAGGAACGGCTGGTCAATGGCACGCTCCGGCTCCGGAATGTAGGTATCCAGGTGGTGAGCCAGCTCGATGATCTTCTCTTCCCATGCAGCGTCGCCTTCCAGCGCTTTCAGCGCGGAACCACGGACTACCGGCAGGTCATCACCCGGGAAGTCGTACTCGGTCAGCAGTTCACGAACTTCCATCTCGACCAGTTCGAGC
>NZ_JBGLQX010000044.1:0-14558 GCF_041403065.1 Aeromonas sp. S16(2024)
CCTGGATTACCTTGATAAAAATACCAGTGAACACGCCGCCTCTGATTTTGATGGTCTCAAAGAATTTTTTGAAGATGTATGCCAAGAGTTTAATGTCAATGGTTTGGATGTAGGATTAACCGTCAAAAACAAGCGGCGTCGCCCCATAGGTGATGTTGAAACATACATGACCGATAGCTACGTTGCCGTGCCAGCCAAGCTGCTTGATCCGGATTACGACTTTACACAACACACAAAGGATAAATTAATCATACAAGCCATAGCACTGCTACGTGAAGAGCTACTCAGAGATTCAGGTCCTTCTGTAAAGTCTTCTCGTGCCATGCGTGGTGCCAAGAAAAATTGGGTAAAGGCTCATTGGGTCAATGGCGATTCCTATGATAACAAGGAGAAAGCACGTAAAGAGGGAACGATGAAAGAACGGACCCTAAATTTTACACACAAAGTAGATCAGCAAGAGCCTATAGAATTCAATACCATTGTTATGCCTGGCTCTGGTGAATATACAGAGCAAAAACTTGTCACTGCCACTATATTCAGTATTTATAACATGTCTCGGCGAAACAATGTCAAAAAATGGGTCATGACTGAAGATGATGTTCATGAAATGTGTGATCATTTTGGTATCGAGCATGATGACACCATGTTCGTTCTCTATAAACGTGGTGAATATAATGCCGAGGCAAGCCGTATGAAAGCAGCCGCCAATGAACTGCCAGAAAATGAAACAATCATCCATGATGAGTCGCAATTTTCTGAGCAACAGCGCAACGCTTAAGCGAGTTAAACAGTCACATGAACAATCAGGCTACACGGCATAGAGAAAAAGTTGCATCAGTACTATCTGGTCATACTTTTTCACATCAGATAAATGCGGCGCAGCGAGCTTTTAGTCATTTTGAAAATGGCTCAAGAGCGGTCGTTATTGCAGCAGAGATGCAATCAGGAAAATCCGGCATTGCCTTGGCACTCAGTTGCCTGCAGCGGAATTCATTATCTGACAGTGACTTATGTGATCGTCGCAAGTTAAAAGATACCTTGTACTTGGTCACGATGGCTGACCTTGCTTTGTTAGAACAAGCCAAATCTGACTTCGCTGCATGCCCCAACATGGTCGTGAGTAATTTCACGAATTTCAGGCTTACCCTGGCATCCGAGTTTAAGCATCAACAGCCACGATTGATCATCATTGATGAGTGCCATTACGGCACTCATCAAGATAGCATTCGCTACAGCGATGTATTCAATTACCTTGATAGTGAAAATAGCGATTGTAAGATTGCGTTTATCTCTGCAACACCTTTTAGCGCTCTCTATGCCGCTGGCGCTGATTCAATTCTAAAACATCAGTACCACACTCAACTGGTATTTCACAAAACAAGCTCCGAGTACCACGGTATTCGGAGCATGCACAAGCATCACCAGATCGTGAAACTTGATCCAACACAGCGCGATTTTTGCCAAGACTCGTTATTACGAAGACGATTCATTAGACAATTCCTTGAATATCAAGGCCCTGGTTGGAGTCTAGTTAGGGTACAAAGTGGTGCAGCTGCTTCAGTGAAGGCCATACTGCTCGAGCAAGGAATTGCAGAGGACCAGATTTTTATCATTGGCCAAAAGCTAGCTGGTGTCGAAGAACATGAAATTAGCTCGATTCAAGATTTCAAATACGCTTATGATACAGCCAGCCTCTTTGATGACAAGCTGATTGCAATTACCGTGGCAGGTTTTCGGGCAGGGATTAATTTTGGCTCGAAAATGAAAGATGAGCTGATCAACAGCTGGGATAGTACCATCTCCAATATCGCCGCGATCGTCCAAGCAAATATTGGCAGAGCATGTGGCTACCATGACAACATAAAGGCAATTCATTATACTAATCTTGATGCTATCGGGGCTTACAGTGAATTACTGGATCATCTTGAGTCTCAATCTGAACACTGTGACTTTGCAGCCTTACAAGCACAGTTTGAATATATCTGCGAGCGCTATGATGTCGCTGGTTTTGACCGTGGTCTCACCATTAGCAGTAGTGTAGAGAATTCCGTAAAAAACGCTATCCAGCCGGACCAGTTTATCTATTTAACTGAGCGATATCGCATAGTCCCAGTAAAATTGCATGAAACAGAACCAGAGTTCAGCAAATACAATCTCGATAGTGATGAATTAGAAGCGATTAGGCTTATTCGAGAAGAGTATCTTAAAGATGGTGGGCCTTTTATAAAAAGTGGCCGGGCTTTGCGAGGGGAACATCAAAACTGGATAAAGGCACAATGGGTCAATGGTGCCACTTACAATGACTTTACCGAGAGTTGTGCCAAAGAACGAACTTTATCATTTATTAGAAAACTTGATCAGGGTGAGCCACTATTATTTAACCAGATCGTTAATCCTGGTGGTGGTGAGAGTACAGATAGCAAGCGGTTTATGGCGACAATTTTCAGTGTGTATAACTTATCACGGCAACAGAGTGCCTATAAACGCACCATGGATGAAGATGACCTTATTGAATTATCTGCTGCACTAGATATTGACTACGATGACACCATCATCGTTTTATTTAAGCGGGGTGTGGCGCTGGCATCGTCAACTGATGAAACCAACATGTCATCGACAAGGATTAAAAGTCACTCCATTTTCAAAAAATGACTTCATACAGTTGGCCATTTATTTTAAGTAGATGGCCAATCCCACATCATATCAACATAGTACTTATCTCTTAACCAAGAGAGATCACTTTCCCACTCACTTATTGCACATCGCATATCGGCCTTTGTTTTTCTTTTTGCATTTCTGACCAGAGCAGCAATAGTATATGCGATTTTATATAGCCTTTGCGATGATTTAGGAAAACCCCATTCATCCATATAGGACTGGCTTTCGACCAATGGCAATTGGTTTTTATATACTTCGTTTAAAATCTTTTGTCGTTCATTTTTAAACAACCCTTTATCGCCGACTCTATACCCAACCGCTTGTAGGATGCCAATCTTAGGCCAGTTAATCTCCGTCAAACTGTGATTTGACGTGAGTATAGCGGTCGTGGGCCACGAAAATTGTGCCACATCCCCCACTTTACGCAGAGTTAAAATCTCACGTCCAGAACTTTTATTTTTGAATTTTTTGTTTTCAGCACGCCGTGTTATCGGGGTCGTGTTTAACTTTTTGAATAAATAATCTCGATGATGGTAGACTCTAATATACTCATCAAGCTCAGATTGAGCTGCTCCTCTTGAATAAGGCCAATCATTCAAAAGCGATATAGAAAGAGAAGATGCTATACTTTGTCTCTCATTGTAATCATGAAGTTGATTCAGCTCTGCTATCTCGATGAGTAAGTTATCTATAGCTGACGCTGGGGATATAAATGATGATGGTCCTTCTATATGTGACAAAGTTAATATTTTTCGTTTGTTCTTGTTCTTTTTTGGAGGCTTAATATTAACATTACCAACTATCGGAGTCGTATTTAACTTCCTAAATAGATAATCTCGATGATGGTAAATTCGAATATAACCCTCCAAGTCAGTAGACGATCCAGCCCTTGAGTAGGGCCATCCGCTCGCTGGTGATATAATAAAAGGCAGTGCCTCATCATGTGCATGATAGGACAACTGATCCTGGCTCACAGCGGCAGCAATATTCCAGATACTTCTCGACTCAACGCCACCACGACGCTGGACGATAGGTGCTACTTTTTTACCTACTTTTTTCTTTGCCATTTCAAACAGGGAGTTGTACCAACAACTCCCACCTATACCCTTGCTACCTTGAAACCATCAACTCTGGCGTTAAGCACTCCTGCAGACTCACACCGCCGTGATTATAGTAATCCCCCGCCTGGAACAAACTGATCCCGGGGGCCATCACTACTCGCACGGCGGGGTTCCAATGCCAGGGGCATTGCAGGTAGTCACTCTGGCCATTACCTTTCAAAATGGCGCAGCGTGGCGTGCGCAGTTCTGTCATGTGTTTGGTCAGCTCTGCTTTAGGTAGCTTCTCTGGGCTCCATAACCAGCCATGGTCGGTCACCACATGTACTCTGGTCCAACCGGCATCCAACAGACTCACAATCCGCTCAACCACCCCCTTTAAGGCATGATCGATAAATCTCGGCAGGCTCTGCTGACGCTCGTGCCCAAGATTATCCAGGTCACCACATTGCACCCAAGCCTTACCTTGTTCTGGCTCACCACAGTCGTGCCCTTCCAGATATTGCCAACCCGCTTGGGCTAGCCCTTTCTTGAAATGATGGCTCGAGAAATCAGCACCACTTTCGGCAAATTGCGGGACAAATTTGTCGCTTTCCAGATCCCCGGTTAATAAAGGGCTAAGGGGGGTCACTGCCGCTTTCGCTGTCGCCGTCAGACTAGGGAGTGCGCTCCAGCGGGTTTTCAAGCTGGCATGAAGGTTAGCCTGCGCCAAAAGATGCATAAGACGATGGCCCATATCAAGACGCAACCCATCGACAAAAAAGAGTACGGTACTGGCCCCCTGGTATGCTCCAACAGGCTCTTGCACTCCCTGGCCACCCGGATAACCCTGGCTTTTCACCAAGTTCTGGAAGTGCAAGGTCACTGCCTCCAACCAAGGGGTATAGAGCTTGCCAAGCAGCGCGGCGGCTACCTGCTCCATGGCGCTATCGCTCGCCAAGGCAATCACCTGCAGGGCAAGATCATCGGTCTGCCATACCTTCTCCTGGTAATAGCTGGCCATGGTCTCGATATCCGGCCCCCCCAGTGGCTGTCGTGTCAGTTCACTCAGCTGGCTTAACGGATCAAGCAACATCGCCCAGGGTGAGAGCCCGAGCCCAGCCCACAACCACTCACGGCGGGCTGCATGCTCAACGTTAAGCGACGCCAGGTGGGTACGAATGGTTGCTACCTCCTCGTTAACCAAGGTGGTGAGCGTCTGCGCCAGCCGTTGCTCTTCATGCTCATTGCAAAAGGGGTAGCGGGCTGGCTCAGAGAGCAATTCGCTGGGCTGCACCTGATGCAGTGCCTTAATCAATGAAGAGTGGTGTGCGGCTGTGTCGCTAAAACGCTCCCACACCGCTTGCCAGGGTCCCTGTGCATCGCACAGCAGCGGTAACAACGTGGAGATCTCAGCGTTGGCAGGGTCAATACCAAGCGCATCTTGGCTCTGCCCACAGAAGTGCTGCCAGCGGTTGCTCTGCTGCCACTCCTTTTGGATGGCTTCAGGCTCATTGAGCCAAGCCAGCATATTGCGGATTGGGTCGCCCCCCGCCAACGCATAGAGATCGCTAGTTTCTAACCGTTTGCCCTGCAAACTAGCGGCCTGGGCTTCAAGCAGATCAGGCAACACCTCTAGCAACGCTTGCTGGGTTTTACCATCTTTAGCGACATCAAGCTGCAACCCCACTTTGGGATTACTTAAAAAAGAGCCCACGCTCCAATCCCGACCGGCAGTGTTATAGGCCCACCAGCAGCCGCGATATTGCAACTCGGCAAGAGGCTGCAAGGCAAGCGAGCATTGGTCGATGGCTCGCAAATCTTTGCGACTGACGCCGGGCAGATAGAGGATCGGGATGGTATCAGTAGGTAGGGATTGCTCTGGCGTAGTGCCTGCGACAGTACCTGCAATCATGCACTTTAGCCAAATTGCGGGACCGGTGCGCTCGGTGGGTCGATACTCCCCCAGCTCGAGTAGCTCGGGTAGATAGCGCTTAATAATCGGCATGGCTGCTTGCCACTGCCGGGTTTCATCGGTCCAGAGCACCACTGCGGGCGGTACCTGCACCTGAGAGTTATAACGCGCGCTGTCGCGCAATTGAGTAACCAGATAGTCGATAACTTGCATGTAATTCTCGATTCTGTTTCGCGTCTTAAGGCTTAAGCCAACCCTTGGCGGATCAGCTCGCCATGAACAAAGGGAGAGTGGCGTTGTAAAAAAGCGAGCGAACAGTCATTTTTCAAGTAGTTGTCATAATGCCGGGCGCGCATCTGATTATGCTCCGGGCTATCGAGCTTGAGACGGGTAATAGTTGCCGCAGCATCCGCTGCATGAACGGTTCCGGCAGGATAGCGCGAATGGTTGACCGCAATCTCGCCATTGGCAAAGTTGATGATAAAGGTCTCAGGGGCCAACCCGATGGGGTCTAGCACATCATCAAACTTATTCTTATTGCGGTTCGGCCCAAGGGCGCTTAGACGGTAGTTATCCCACTCATAGGCATCACCGGCATTCTGTGATTTGGCCACAAAGTGGTCAGTTGAGGCCGCGCCAATCACCCACTCAAAATAGATTGCCAGATAGGCGCAAACACCATTGTAGGTATCCCACAACTGCTTGTTAGAGTGTGTCCAATAGTTGGGCAACTTGGATGCATCCGGCGGTGGGGCATTGAGCGCTATGCCATGAGTGGCTAACCAATCGCGCCCCGGCTGGCGCACTCTGGCATCAAAATCGGCAGGCTCAGGTTGCAATTGCACCGGGATCATAACGGCCAGCCCTTCTTATCGCAGATGGCACGCCAGCGAAACAGAAACTCATCGGTCGGCTTTAACGCGAGCAGCAATTTCTGATACATGGTAGCGAGCGCCTGGGGATCTGGAGCCGCTTGCCCCAAGAGCGCCGAAGCCTGCTTGATCAACTGTTCGTACTCTTTGGGTCGCCCACTGGGTAAGTCAAAGGCGTCACTGGTTAGCCAACTGGTGACATCCCCCTGCTTCTCAAAAGCTCGCCGGGTGAGCTTCACCTCGCCTTGGGCCAAATCCAGATCAAACCAGGCATCTCGGCTGGCATCAAACAGCGGCTCGACCGAGGCCATCACCAAGGGGGAATGGGTCGCGGTGATCAACTGCACCTTGGCCTGTTTATCAAGCAACCCCATGACGCCGAGCAAGGTGGGCACTATGCTGCGCTGCCAGCTGGGGTGCAGGTGAGATTCAATCTCGTCGATCAAAAAGGTGATCTGGGGGGTCACCGGTTCCCCCAGTTGCTTGGCCGCCTGCTGATGCTCTTGCCAGGCCCACACCAACAGATAGGCCAGGGCTAAGATACGCCGCATCCCTGATGAGGCATGCACCACCGGAACATCTTTGTGGTACGGCATGCGGATGGTCGGGATATCCCGCGCATCATCCAGGCTGATCCGGGTTAGCTCTCCCAGGGTCAGGAGCTCATCAGGAGAAGGGGAGAGCGCCTTAAGTACCGCTTTCAGGTGTTTAAATGCCGCCCCTTTCTCTTTTTGCCAGCTGGCCAGATCGCGAATAAGGCCATTACACAACCAAGTGCCATCACTACTGGCCAGGCCATCCCATACCTCGCTAGGGCTGAGAACATAAGCGGGCAGACGCTCTTGAATATCGAGCTCTCCCTGGGTGCGCCAGTAGTTACGATGCGGATCCCACAGCGCGAAACTCCCGTCAGCCATGGCATAGAGCACCAACCCTGGGTTGGCAGGCCGCCCGGGGCGGCCGGTCCAGCTCTGCTCACGCCGCACATAGCTGCTGTCGTACTGCTCCACTTTGCTCTTGCCAGTAAACGAGAAACTGATGCGCGCTTCCCCTTCAGCCGCAGGCAACGCCTTTTTGCCTGCGGTAAGCTTGGCGTTAATTTCGGCAGGCCATTTACGAGTCAACGACCACCAGACGATATCCAGCAGAAAGCTCTTGCCTAGCCCATTGTCGCCAGTCAGCAGATTAAGCCGCTGACCAAAGGTCAACGACATCTGAGCGGAAGGTCCAACATTATCTGTACTTAAGGTGTGGATCATGGAGTCCTCTTCACGATCTTTCGCCGAATCAATGTGCACCTAAATGCAAGGAGCAGTCTGTCGAGCATGTTATTCATTTCCTTCTGGTAGAGGAAATGCAGCAAAAGCTAACTCTACCATCCGTTCTGTACGGGCTGCGATATCCAATACAGTCCACGTCTCTGCGTGCGCCAGAGATTCATTCAAAAACAAACCATTACCATATCCGACTGGACGCCCCTGGCGATTAGTTCGATCTCGTTTTTCCAAAAAACTCTTGTTGCCCAGTGTGCTGTTGTAACCCGAAATCGTGAGGTTACCCAATTGATGAACATATTGCTGACGATGCTGTTCAGCTAAATCCCTATTGCCCTCAGCTATCATTTCTACCCACGCATCGGGGATGTTCTCCCCTTGCGGGAAAATATGCTCAATAGTCCATACATACTGTTTGCCATCCATTGCCCACAGATCGACCATTGACTCCTTAGTCATGTGCTGCTCTTCCAACGCACAAAGGATAAAGCGGCAAACACCAGCATTTTCTTCATACAGGTTACCAGCAAGTGCAGCCTTAAATTGCTCATCACTGGCGCTTAGAGCTCGAAGTGTTCGCGCCACACATTGGAAAACCTGATCAGCTTGGAATGTGCGAATCGTATCCGTGAGCTCCATAAAGATGCGAGTCAAATCACGAGTCGCAGGGTAATCGGTGGTGTTGCGTCTTACAAAGAAAGCAATTAGTAGAGAAACTACTCGTTCTAGATGGTCATTTGTCAGAGCCATTCTGTCACGACAAGAAAAAAGGAACAGCAGAAGCAAATACGAGGGTGCAGCCTGCACTCGATCTAACTGTTGTAGTAACTGTTCGAGACGAGGAGCATCCGGCAAAGAATGATGACCTATCAGCTGAGCATAAAGCGCAGAATGCCGCTTCATTTTGGCCAAGAAATCCGATGCATCATGATTGATGATTTTTTCGTAGATTTGAATGAGATTGGACTTCGTCGCAACAGGAACAGGAATAATCTCTTTTAAGTCAGCACGAAATCCATTGTAGTAGTGCCGGAAGAATCGCTCCTGAATTGCATAATCCTCGCCCAACGCTGCGATCACCTGGGTCCAACTATTAAAGTGTTTATCAATCTGGCCCGCATCAAGTTGCTCAAGTCTTGCCAGCAACTTATTTTTTATCAAATCGATAGCTGTTAACGGTACACCGCGATTGTTCAAAGACTCAAACAGGGTATAAGCATCAGAGTGGCTGCCCACTTCGATTTTGACTAGCGATGCCGAATTTACTTTCTCCAACAATTCATTTAGAGCATTAGTTGGATCTTGTTGTTCTGAAAGGTAAAGCTCTATTCGCCCAATAAAATGACGATAGGCTTTAACGACTCGGCGTTTACCAGCATTAGGTCTAGCTTCTACATCAGACAAGATACCTGCCATGCCCAATACCAGCAGATAATCCTGCTGATTATCATTTTGCACTTGTGGAACTAATCTAGGCTGTTCAGCATTTTTTTTAAGCACTAACTTATGCTTGAGATTATAAAGCTCAATCTGCCTTTCGATTGTTAAATTAGGTTGTGCAGAGAACACAGAATAAATGGCAGCCAAGAGGATCGATAGGGTTGTCATTCGCTGCTGACCGTCAACCAACTCAAGCTGCTGTACCGACAATGCATCTGTACTCTGATTGATACAGATGATCGACCCCAGAAAGTAGTGCAGATCATTCTCTAACAGGTCATCAAACAAGGCATCCCATTGCCATTTTCCCCAGGTATATTCGCGCTGATAACGAGGGATGGCATACACCACCCCCGCTTCGATATCGAGTAAGGTAGAAACTGGATAGTTGTGGACCGACTTAATCATGCCTGCTGCTCCCGCGCGTGTTTTTTCTCGGCGAGCGACAAGTGGTGATCGTTAATGCGCGCTCCCTCTTTTTCACCATATTGCAGGCCCAGCGTGTACCAAGGGGCGGAGGCGACGTCGTTACCGCGATCCTTGTTCCAGTTGATATTGGGCTTAAAGCGCAGGATACCGGCGCCTTTTTTGCCGACATCGGCCACTTTGAGGAAGGGGCGGATATTGAGGCGCACACCATCATTGAGATCCGGCTCCCAACCGATGGGTTGCGAGGCCAGGTGCTTCCAGCGCACAAAGATATCGAGCCCCTTTTCACCGACCAAGATGGCCTCGAGGCGCTGTTGCAGGTTTTTGGCGGCGGTCAGGCGCTCCTCTGCGCCATCGCGCTGCTCTTTAACGCCCTGCTCCTGGATGCGGATCCAATCCCCCAGATAGGTGTAGATCAGGCGCTCCAGCCCTGAACGATCTAGCTTGTGGTAGTTGACCAAGGCGGAGAAGCCATCTTTGAGACCATCCCAGATATGCCAAATAAAGGGTCTATGTTGGAACAGCTTGCAGTGCTGCTCGAAGAACTTATCGCGCAGCCAAAGCTCCAGACTCTTGCTGCCGACGGCGTCGAGCAGTTTATCCAGGGCACCAGCCTTCCAGTCATCCTCATAGGCCGCCACCAACAATTTTTCCAACCGGGTATGTGCCGGGGCTTCACCGCGCACGGCAGGGAGGCAGACGATGCCATCTTCATCGGCAAAGGCGTTCAGCTTGGCCACCTCATCGACCAGCTGACGTTGCTCATCGGCCAGCTCCATTGCCTCGTCCAGCTCAGCAGGCCACTGATAGCCCAGCAGGCGAGCTACCGCCACCTGCAGCACGGTCTCATCAAAGCGCACCGGCCCCTCTTTGGTCCATTTAGTGGCCTCATCCCAAATCGCTGAGGCACTGGGGTGACCATGGAAGATCCACTGGGTGGGATCATTGGTATGCGGTTTGGGTAAACCTTGGGGGTAAGTTTCAGCTGCTTCCTGAGTCCAAAAGTGTTCATCAAAGGGAACCGCTAAAAATGTATTGTTTGACGGTTTGAGTGATTGATCAATTAGTCTGACTTCATCATAGAACTTTTTACTAGATAAATAGCACCATAGTGCAGATATTTGACCATCAACATTGGGTACAACAACGCATGCGTTGTGATCATAAAATTCACCGCCATAAATAGATACAGGTATTTTATTCATTTGAGATATAATAATCCCTTTTTTTCCTCTTGCCTCTGTACCTGATTTCCACCCACCAAGTCTTCCTACCTCTTTTAAGGCCATCGCATGCCTAAAATATTTTCCGCTGCCATCCTCCCATAAAAGCAGTCTTTGGTAACCACTAAATAATTTAGTGTCAGATGTTGTTCCGCGTAAACCTACCCATTTAATATTTCCTGGCGTTTGCTCCCAATAAAAGCAGGTAAACTGCGGATCATCACTAGTAGCTAAGCCTTGAACAGAGATTGCATGACCTGTCAGTAATGAAGAAACATCCATTTCTTCAAATGCAATTCTTGCATCTGGATTTTTTAATTGACGTGATTGCATTACAGACTTTAAATTATCGAATCTTATTTTCCTTTCTTTCTCCAGCGCTGTTTTTAATTCTGCTACATCCACCCCACGCAGTAACGCTTCTTTAGGCGCCACACCTTTGCTTAGGGTAATTAATATCGCCTGCACTACCTCACCGGAAATAGTTTCAAAAGCCCGTGGGCCAAGACGGGCAATTAGATTCCAGGTTTGCCCGGTTAATAGCTTTTCACGGAACTTTTTATAGCTGGTCAGAAATAGCCAGTTCTGCGGTAAAACAATAGTTGAGCTGCCGCCCTGGGGATTAAAATCGAGGCAGCGCTCTAAAAATACGGTGGCCAGATCGGCTTTCGCTTCCGGGTAGTAGTTCTCACAAAAATCCTGCAGTTCGGCACACTGCTTACCGCGCCCCAAGTAGGGGACATTGGTGGCCACCAGATGGTAGCTCCCCGCCAGCAGCTTAGCTGCCAGGGCCAAGCCTTGAGCCGCTACGCTGACATCCTGACTCTCTTCGTTGCTCTCTGCCGCATTCTGCGCTTGGGCATCGAGCAGTTGCTGCCAGGGGGCCGGGGCACCCTGCGCCTTACCCTCATAGGGTGCGCGCTTAATATCGATCAGGCTGCCGAGCACTGGGGCATCGCTAAACTGGCGCATCAACCAAGCAAGGGCCGGCTCAAGCTCCGGATTTTGTTTGGCAAGCTGCTGCCACTCATCGCTGGCGGCCAGCACATCTTGCCCAGAGCAGGCGAGCTGCAAGGGAGGCAGTGGCCGATAACCACCGGCATCGGGGAAACGCCAGGCTTCGAGCGCCAGGGCAAAGGCGGCGATCTCGATACAGCGGCCATCCAGCTCCAAGCCATGCAGGTTTTGCGTGATCACCCGCTCGATGGCGGTATTGGCATCACATCCTTCCAGGTGCATGCGCATCGGCACCAGCATCAAAAAGAGCGCCACCAGAAAGTGACCGGAGCCGCAGCAAGGGTCGAGGGTTTTAAGCTCGCTGATATCTTCAGGCCAGGCGTCGTAACAACCACCGGCCGGTTGCCAGCACTCGCCCTGGGTATCCATCACTTTAACAAAGCGCAGGTAAGAGAGGGGCAGGCCCGGGATTGCGGCTCGCTCGCGGAGCTCCTGCTCATCGCTGGCATGGCGCAGATGATCATCGGTGAGACGACGTTTGGCCCACCAGGCACCCAGGGCGTTATCCAAGAGGAACGAGACCATATAGGGTTCGGTAAAGAGCTGAGTGACCGGGCTCAGTTCATCAGCCCCGATGGGCACGCCGGACTTGTTGACCTCGTCCTTGCGCTTGCTCTGCCAGAACTGATAGCACCAACCCAGGCTGTCTTGTGCCGCAAAGACTGCCGGAGACAGGGCCATGATTAACCCTTCGAGGGTACGTTGATGGTTGATGGGCAGGCGCACCGCCAGCACGGGGGAATCCACCCTAAACACCTGGGGCAACATCTTGGCTGCCAAGCGCCCTGCTAGCTCCCAGGCACTGGCGCAGTCGGGCTCTTCTTCTAACAGCTCTGCGCACTCATCCAGGGTGACCGGGGTATAAGCGTCATACATCAACAGGTTGTTTTGCTCGAGAAAACGGGCAAACAGCATGCGGTGCCACTGCTCGTAGGCCATCTCGGCCAACAGGTGAGCGGTCTCTTGCTTGCCATTATCGTGAAGCGGGTCGCCCAGTTGGCGAGCGTGGGCCCGCAGGCGGTTACGCAGCTTGCGCTGTCCGTCGTTCAGAAAGGCGGGCACAGTGGCATCAGCCACCCCTAAGCGCTCAATCTCTTCCCGGCAGGCGGTTTCAACTACCTCACGGGCGGCAAGGACGGTGCTTTCCAGCTGGTTTCTGAGGGTCTTATCCAGGGCTTGTCTCATGGTGTTGTCATATGCCTTTTGTCGGTCAGGCTAGATAGGGGCGACTCGCCCCCTCTCTTTGCCTGACTGGGCCTGAATCTGGGCCCTTAAATAGAATGCGGATATTAGGTTAAACAGCGCAGCGGCCAACGTGCCGCTGCGCTCTGTATTGGCTCTCTTGGGTTTACGTTGCTCACTAGCTGACGCGCACCGGGTTACCTTGGGTCAGTTCGCTGCGAACCTGCTCTTCTACCTGGGCCAGCCAGGCTTTCAGATCTTGTTCTGATTCAATCAGGGGCTTTGGCAGCGAGATATGGCGGACCTTGGGTTTAAGCTGCGTCACTGCATCATTGAGTGCCTTGGCAAAGTAAGAAGGCAAGGCGGCAATGCGATCGTTCCACCCCTGCCAGGAGCAGTTATCCAGGCTCTGTTGCACCTCTTGCAAGCTACCCAGTTTGAGTGCTGGCAACTTGGCTATGCCATGCTTGATGAGCAGTTGGCTCTGCTGATCGCCGGTGAGCTTGGCCCAACTTGGGTCACTGTCGAGTTCGCGGTAGCAGGCCTGGTACTCCCGCTCATAGCGGTCACAATGCGCCATGATGGCATTACGCAACGCGTTTATGGCTTTGTTGAGTAGCGGCTGCACCGGGGAAGGGCTTTGCAGCAGGGTACGACCGGCACACAGCGCCTCGCACTCTTGATTGAGCTCAGTAAACACCGCCAGTTCACGGCAGTAGGGCAGCAGACCTTGCAGGTTGTCCCACTGCTCTTTGCGTTCGGCCACCAGCTCAAGCTGCGCTTTCCAGCTCTCGAATTCGGCTTGCAGCGCCTCTTTGCCTTCAAACGCGGCGAGCAGTTGATCATTGCCCGAGAGCACCAATAGCTCATCGAGTTGCTGGGTTGAGGGGGGCAGTGGCAAGGGTGCCTCGCCCCCCAGACGGCGAGCCAGCGCCTTGGCCTGTTGTAATGCGTCGGCAAGCTTGCTGCTCTCTTCCCCGGCGTTACAACTCACCCCCAAGCTATTGATCAGGCTGCGCACCTTAATTAACTGCACCTTGCTGATGGTGGCCGTTTCGGGACGGAACTGAGTCGGGCCGACCTGAGCACGTTCCAGGCTGCGCGCATCAGTGGCATTGAATTTGGCATCGCTGGCTTTAAGTACGCCAGCTGCCAACATGGCAAAGAGTGCGCCATCGATAGCATCACGGGACCAGCCGTAAGGGGCTTTACCAAAGTGTTCACGCACTTCGCTGCCGGTTTTCATCACCCCGATAAATTTTCTGATCTCACGGCAAACCGGGTGGTTTTGTGCCTCACCCTGGTGGCCAATCGCCTCTAGCGCATCGGCATCCCCCTGGCTGGCACGGGTGTAGACCTTGGCCCACTCCTTGTGATCTGCCATATCGAAGTTGCGATAGAGGCGCACGCAGGCCGTTTCGGCCCCAGCTTGCAGTTGCGCCACCAAGGTATCGCCTCCCACTTCACTGCCACCAGAGAGGCGCAGCCACATCATCCCTTCCATCTCAGCG
>NZ_JBGLQX010000045.1:0-14489 GCF_041403065.1 Aeromonas sp. S16(2024)
ACAGATTGCTTGATTCAAATTGTTAAAGAGCGACGCAACAGTGTGTTGCTGCGGGAGTGGAATTCTACTCAACCGCCTTCTCGAGTCAAGCCTTATTTTCAAAGGCTTTTCGAGGTTATCGACCAGGTTATTTGCGTTGCCGCTTACCCTGTCGATGGAGGCGCATTATAGGGAGCCAGAACGGATTGGCAAGGGTAATTTCGCATAAAATTCGCATTCCCAGCTCAACCGCTCACCAATCAACCAAAGCGGTGTTTTAACACGCAGACAGGGTTCCATATGCGGGCACTTTCTGCGCCTTGCGGGGTCAGGGGTGTCAGTAGATCAAGGTTGTATCGAATTGCCTTTCCCGAACACCATAACCATGGTGATCGGGATCCGGCCTTCGGGTAACATAGCGCCCCTTTGCGATTCTCACACTCTTGGGCTTTGGAGAGTTTAATGCCTTTTGCACTTGGCCAGCGTTGGATTAGTGATACAGAGACGGATCTGGGGTTGGGGACTGTCGTTGCTGTTGAAGGACGCATGGTTACCCTGTTGTTTCCGGCTACCGGTGAAAACCGCATGTATGCCAAAGAAGAGGCGCCGGTCACCCGGGTCAGCTTCAATGTGGGCGATCAGATTGTCACTCACGAAGACTGGACCATGACGGTCGAAGAAGTGCAGGAAAAAGACGGTCTGCTTATATATGTAGGTGTACGCACCGACAATGATGAGCCCGTTGCCCTCAAGGAAGTGTTTCTCAGCAACTTTATCAAGTTCAACAAGCCGCAGGATCGCCTGTTCGCCGGTCAGATTGACCGGATGTCCCGCTTTACCCTGCGCTACGAGGCGCTGATCAACCAGCACCAACGCCGTCGCAACCCGACTCGCGGTCTGGCCGGTGGCCGGGTCAGCCTGATCCCGCACCAGCTCTATATTGCCCACGAAGTGGGTCACCGCTACGCCCCGCGCGTATTGCTGGCGGATGAGGTGGGTCTGGGCAAGACCATCGAAGCGGGCATGATCATTCATCAGCAACTGCTCTCCGGCCGCGCCCATAGGGTGCTGATCCTGCTGCCCGAAACCCTGCAGCACCAGTGGCTGGTCGAGATGCTGCGCCGTTTCAACCTGCACTTCTCCCTGTTTGACGAGGAGCGCTGCATCGAGGCGTTCGCCGATGCAGAGAACCCCTTCGAGACCGAACAGCTGGTGATCTGCAGCCTCGACTTCCTGCGCAAGAAGCGTCGTCGTTTCGAACAGGTGCTGGAAGCCGAGTGGGATCTGCTGGTTGTCGACGAGGCACACCATCTGGAGTGGAGTGAGGACGCACCAAGCCGCGCCTATGAGATGGTGGAAGCGCTGGCCGAACAGGTGCCGGGTGTGCTGCTGCTGACCGCCACCCCGGATCAGCTGGGCCACCAGAGCCACTTTGCCCGTCTGCGCCTGCTCGATCCCGAGCGTTTCTATGACTACGAGGCCTTCCTCGCCGAGGAGCAAGCCTACGGTCAGGTCGCCAGCGCGGCGCAAGAGCTGCTGGAAGGCGAGACCCTGAGCGATGAAGCCAGACAGATCCTCGCCAGCCAGCTGGAAGGGCTGGATCTGAGCGATGCAGCCGCCCGTCAGCAGGCGGTCGCCAAGCTGCTGGATCAGCACGGCACCGGCCGGGTACTGTTCCGCAACAGCCGCGCCAATATTCAGGGCTTCCCGGAGCGTCACCTCAACGTCTACCCCATGCCACTGCCGGATCAGTACAAGACCGCCATCAAGGTGATGGGCATGATGGGTGGCAATGGCGGCGATCTGCAGACCCGTGCCCTGCGCTACCTCTACCCCGAGAAGATCTTCCAGCAGTTCGAAGGCGACAACGCCACCTGGACCCAGTTCGACCCCCGCGTCGAGTGGTTGCTGGGGCTGCTGCTCTCTGCCCGCCAGCAGAAGGTGCTGGTGATCTGCTCCGAAGCGGCCACCGCCATCGCGCTGGAAGAGGCGCTGCGCACCCGTGAAGGGATCCGCGGTACCGTGTTCCATGAAGGGATGTCGATCCTCGAGCGGGACAAGGCCTCCGCCTATTTTGCGCAAGAGGATGGTGGCGCCCAGGTGCTGCTCTGCTCCGAGATCGGTTCAGAAGGTCGCAACTTCCAGTTTGCCAGCCATCTGGTGCTGTTCGATCTGCCGCTCAACCCGGATCTGCTGGAACAGCGCATCGGCCGACTGGATCGTATCGGTCAGCAGAATACCGTCGAGATCCACGTCCCCTATCTGGAGGGCACCTCCCAGCGCGCCCTGCAGCTCTGGTATCACGATGGTCTGGACGCGTTCGAGCAGACATGCCCGACCGCTCGCCCGGTATTCGAAGCGGTGCGCGATGAACTGTTCGAGCTGCTGGCCGCCAACAGCGGCGAGCAAGGCCCGCTGGACGCCCTGCTGATCAAGACCCGCGAACTGCACGAGCCGCTCAAGGCCCGTCTGGAACAGGGCCGCGATCGCCTGCTGGAGATCCACTCCAGCGGTGGCGCTGCCGCCCAGCAGCTGGTCGACAAGCTGGCCGCCGAAGATGACGACACCGGCATGATCTCCTTCGCCCTCAAGATGTTCGACGAGATCGGCGTCAATCAGGATGACCGTGGCGAGAACGCGCTGGTGCTGACCCCGGGGGATCACATGCTGGTCTCCAGCTTCCCGGGCTTGCCGCAAGATGGCATGACCATCACCTTCGATCGCAATACCGCCCTGTCGCGGGATGACATGGCGCTGCTCTCCTGGGATCACCCCATGATGCGCGGCGGCATCGACCTGATCCTCGGCTCCGAGATCGGTGCGACCTCGGTGGCTCTGCTCAAGAACAAGGCGCTGCCCATCGGCTCCATCCTGCTTGAGCTGATCTTCGTTGCCGAGTCTGCGGCCCATCCCCAGCTCTACCGTTTCATGCCGCCGACGCCGATCCGTCTGCTGATGGACAAGAACGGCCAGAATCTGGGTGAAAAAGTGGCGTTCGATGCCTTCAACCGCCAGCTGACTCCGGTCAACCGCCACCTCGGCAGTAAGCTGGTCACCGCGTCCCAACCGGTGATCCACGGTCTGATTGGCAAGGCTCAACCGATTGCCGAAGAGCTGAAAGCCGGGATTGTCGACAAGGCCCGTGCCCAGATGGCGCAGACCCTGCAGCAGGATCTGGATCGTCTGGAAGCGCTCAAGGCGGTCAACCCGAACGTGCGCGACAGCGAACTGGATTATCTGCGCAATCTGCAGGCAGAATTGCACCACCTGATCGATCAGACCCAACTCAAGCTGGATGCAATCCGCTTTATCGTGGTCACCCATAACTGACAAGGTACCGACAGCGGCCAGACCCAGCTCAAACTTGATACTCAATGCCGCTTTATCGTGGTTACCCATAACTGATGGGGGCTTGCCCCCACCTTCTGATGCGAGACATTTATGTTTGAATACTCACCGCCTCTGGAACCCTGGCTCGATATCCTGTTCAAGGACAAGGACATCATGGTGGTCAACAAGCCCACTGGCCTGCTGAGCGTCCCCGGGCGCGGCCCCGAGAATGAAGACAGCGTCCTGCATCGGGTGAAGCAGCAGCACCCCAAGGCGGCGGCGGCCCATCGCCTCGACATGTCCACCACTGGCGTCATTGTCATTCCCCTCAATCCCAATTCCCATCGGGAGCTGAGCCGACAATTTCGCGAGCGGGAGACCGAGAAGCACTACCTCGCCTGGGTGTGGGGCGAGCCGGAGGCCGAGTCGGGTCAGGTAGACCTGCCGCTCTGCGTCGACTGGCCCAACCGCCCGAAACAGAAGGTTGACTTTGAGGAGGGCCGTCACGCCCTGACCCTGTGGCAGAAACTGAAGGTGGAGAACGGCAACAGCCTGATCAAGCTGACCCCCATCACCGGTCGCTCCCACCAGTTGCGCGTCCATATGCTGGAGCTGGGGCACCCCATTCTGGGTGACAACCTCTATGCCCATCCGGATGCGCTGGCGGCGGCGCCCCATCTCTACCTGCATGCGGCCATGCTGACCATTAGCCACCCCCGCAGCGGCGAGCGGATGACCTTCGAGGCGCCGGCGCCCTTCCCGCTCTGAGCGGAAGAGGCTCGCGCCAAATCGCAGAGATAAAAAAGCCCCCATCGCGAGATGGGGGCTTTTTCATTAGGGTCAGACGCGAATATCGATCTTGCTTCCGAGGGAAGCGCTGGCCGATGTCGGCGCTGCCGGAGCGGACTGCGCTGCTGTTGCTAGCAGTTTCAAAGCCGATTCGCCTTCCTGGGTCTGCTGCTTCTTGGCCAGGCTGGCCACCATCAGTGCAGAACCAAACGACGCATTTGCAGAGCTAGAAATATCCATTGTGTACCTCCTGCCTAAACACTATCGGCCAGAGAGTGGCAGACATGAGCCATATCGTTCAGAGCAGGTATGCCTTGTCCGGCGCACGCCGTGCCAGCCAGCGCTCCTCCATCTCCAGCAGGGTCTGATAAGCCTTGGACGCCTGCTCCGGGCGGCTGAACAGATAGCCTTGCCCGTAGAGATGGATGTCGGTCAATGAACGCAGCACGTCTAGCTGACCCTGGGTCTCGATGCCTTCACACACCAGCTTCTTGCCCAGCATGGAGCCCATGCGGCAAATGTTGGCCACCAGCTCGGCCGCCTCTATGGAGGTATCTATGCCCTGGATGAAGGATCTGTCTATCTTCACCTTGCTCACCGGCAGCTTCTGCAGATAGCTGAGCGAGGAGTAACCGGTTCCAAAGTCATCCAACGCCAGGTGAACCCCCTGCTGACTGAGATCCTGCATCAGCTGCAGCGAGTTCTTCACCTCGCGCATTGTGGTGTCTTCCGTCACCTCCAGTACCAGGCAGGATGCGGGAATATGGTGTTCCATCAACGCCTTGGCCACCAGCTTCAACAAGTTGCGCTGATACATGCCAGGGGAGATGTTGACGCACATCTGCAGATCGACCAAGCCCAGGTGCTGCCACTGGTGGAGCTGCTCACACGCCGTGTTCAACACCCAGCCCCCCAGCTTCTCGGCAAGCTGGAACTCTTCCGCCACCTGGATCACCTCGTTGGGGGGGATGAAGCCAAGCTCGGGATGACGCCACCTCAGCAGTGCCTCCACCGCCTCGCAGCGACCGCTCTCCAGGTTGACTATGGGTTGGTAATAGAGCTCCAGGGCATTGTGTTCAAGGGCCATCACCATGTCGGAGGCGAGGTGCTTGCGCCTGGCGGTTTCGTTGAGCAGGGAGCTGTCATAGATGACATAAGGCACATGGGTCTTGCGGCTGTGGAACAGCGCCTGCTCCGCCCGGCTCAGCAGCTCCTGAGTCTGATTGCTGTCCGTGGGGAAGAAGGCGATGCCTATGCCCACCTCCAGCCGGAAGGGGTAGCTGTCGATGATGATGTCTTGCTTGATGGCGTGGAGCACCCTCGCCACCAGCTCCCTGACCTGACGCAGGTCACTGCTGTCCCGTTGCAGCATGGCGAGCTGATCGCCCCCCAGACGCGCCACCCACTCGCCGTTTTCACACAGGGCACGCAGCCGCTTCGCCAGCTCCTGCAGCAGTATGTCCCCTGTGCTGTAGCCGAATTTGCTGTTGATGTCCCGAAAGTCGTTGATGTCGATCAGTACCAGGCCAAAGGGGGTATCACGGCTGACATAGGACTCCATCTTCTCCAGCAAGGCCAGCCGGTTGGCCAGACCGGTCAGCGGATCGACTCGGGCCGTTCTGAAATGGCGCCTGGCTTCACGCACCAGCAGACCGCTGAGCAGAATGACCGATATCACCAGGCCCAACACCATGAACAACAACGCATCGCGCAGCTGGCCGAAGCGCTTGTCATTGCCCGAATAGACGTTGATGTTGTTCTGCATGACGGAGGCGAGCGAATAGGAGAGCGGCTCCTGCAAGGGGGCCAGCGTCATCATGACCTGCTGGTAGTCGGCCGTTCCCGGTTTCAGCCTGGCCAGATCCGGTTCCAGCTTGCGGATATTGTTCTCGGTCAGCTGGACCAGTCGCAGCGTCTTCTGGTTGTCTGCCAGGCTCTTGCGCAACTGGCCGCTCAGCAGTATGGGGGTGCGGCTCCAGAGAATATCGTAGCGCAGCAGCAGGGTTTCATGGTCGATGCCGCCGTAGTGGTAAATCTCGACGGCATTGAGAAAGCGCCCCAGCTCGAGCTGCAACTGCATCAAGGCCCAGGAGACGTCATAGGTGTACTTCTCCATCACCCGGGTCGCATTTTGTATCTGCACCAGGCAATAGAGCGTGCTACCCGTGAATAACAGAATGGATAGATAAAGAACGCCGAGTAAGGGCCAGGCCCTGGTCTTCGCTTTCACCCAATGCTCCCACAAGTCACCGTCTTTACTGCTGAATATCGATTGCGCTCAATTGCCAGATCATCATGTCGGTGAACTCGGATCGCTTGAGTTCGGGATGCTGATCCAGCGGCAGGATAAACCAAAGCGGCCCTTTGTCACGTACCCGCATGGTCACCCCATCATCCTGCCAGGCCAAGATGGGATCGTATTGCCTGACCTTATCCCAGTTGATCCGGATCTGGAAACTATTCAAGGCGGTGAGCGTGATGCTCTTGCCGTTGGCCTTCACCGCCGTCAGCACGTCCGCCAGCTTGGGCCCCACGTATTTGTGCGGCTTGTCCACCCAGGGATTGCTCGTCACTATCTCATGCTGCGGCAGGGCCTGGATCATGGCCATGTCGAAGGCAACCTCACCATCAGCCGGGTTTGCGGGATCCAGATTCCCCGTCACCTTGAGGATCACGGGCCCCTCGGGAGCGGCCAATGCCATGATGGGGACGACAAGGGAAAACAGTAACGGGATCAGGCCTAATGTTCGCATGCTTACCTCAGATCATTTCACTATCAACGACTTCAGCTTAGTAGCACTAAAAAAAACGGCCCGCAAAAGCGAGCCGTTTGATGACTATGACGGAATTACATCATACCCATACCGCCCATGCCACCCATATCAGGCATGGCAGGGGTATCTTTCTTCGGCAGCTCGGAGATCATGCACTCTGTGGTGATCATCAGGCCGGCGATGGAAGAGGCGAACTGCAGGGCAGAACGGGTCACCTTGGTCGGATCCAGGATGCCCATGGCCAGCATGTCACCGTACTGTTCGGTGTAAGCGTTGTAGCCGAAGTTACCCTCACCGTTCTTCACGGCGTTGGCAATGACGGAGGCTTCTTCACCGGCGTTGATGACGATCTGACGCAGCGGCGCTTCCATGGCGCGCAGGGCGACCTTGATACCCACGTTCTGGTCTTCGTTGTCGCCACGCAGGGAGGCCAGCTTGGCAGCTACGCGCACCAGCGCCACACCACCACCGGCAACCACGCCTTCTTCTACGGCAGCGCGAGTGGCGTGCAGGGCATCGTCAACACGGGCTTTCTTCTCTTTCATCTCGACTTCGGTGGCAGCGCCAACCTTGATGACGGCAACACCGCCGGCCAGCTTGGCCACGCGCTCTTGCAGCTTCTCACGGTCATAGTCGGAAGAGGTATCTTCGATCTGCTGACGGATCTGAGCCACGCGGCTCTCGATCAGGGCGGCATCACCCACGCCATCGATGATGGTGGTGTTCTCTTTGGTGATGACGATGCGCTTGGCACGGCCCAGATCTTCCAGGGTCGCTTTTTCCAGCTCCATGCCCACCTCTTCGGAGATCACGGTACCGCCGGTCAGGATGGCGATATCCTGCAGCATGGCCTTGCGACGGTCACCGAAGCCAGGTGCCTTGACGGCGGCGACTTTCACGATGCCGCGCATGGTGTTGACCACCAGGGTCGCCAGCGCTTCACCTTCCACGTCTTCGGCCACGATGATCAGCGGTTTGCCCGCCTTGGCCACGCCTTCCAGCACCGGCAGCATTTCGCGGATGTTGGAGATTTTCTTGTCCACCAGCAGGATGAAGGGGTCATCCAGCTCGACGGAGCCGGTTTCCGGCTTGTTGATGAAGTAGGGGGAGAGGTAGCCACGGTCGAACTGCATACCTTCGACTACAGCCAGCTCGTCTTCCAGACCCTGACCGTCTTCTACGGTGATCACGCCGTCACGACCGACCTTGTCCATGGCTTCGGCGATCAGTGCACCCACTTTCTCGTCGGAGTTGGCGGAGATGGTGCCTACCTGAGCGATGGCGTTGTTGTCGGCGCAGGGCTGGGACAGGGCCTGCAGCTCGGCGACGGCGGCCACGACGGCCTTGTCGATACCGCGCTTCAGATCCATGGGGTTCATGCCGGCAGCGACAGCCTTCAGGCCTTCGTTGACGATGGCTTGCGCCAGTACGGTGGCGGTGGTGGTACCGTCACCAGCGGCATCGTTGGCCTTGGAAGCGACTTCCTTGACCATCTGGGCGCCCATGTTCTGGAACTTGTCTTCCAGCTCGATCTCGCGGGCAACGGAAACACCATCCTTGGTGATGGTCGGGGCACCGAAGGACTTGTCCAGTACCACGTTGCGGCCTTTCGGGCCCAGGGTCACCTTGACGGCGTCGGCCAGGATGTTGACGCCTTCCAGCATCTTGATGCGGGCTTCGTTGCCAAACTTAACTTCTTTAGCTGCCATGTTCTTCAGTCCTTAAATCAATTCGGGAAAAAGGGGGGAGGTGATTACGCTTCGACAATCGCCAGGATGTCGGTCTCGGACAGGATCAGCACGTCCTGGCCATCCAGCTTCTCGGTCTTCACGCCGTAGCCTTCGTTGAAGATCACCTTGTCACCCACCTTGACGGCGAGGGCTTTGACATCGCCATTGTCCAGAATTCGGCCAGTCCCCACGGCAAGAACTTCACCACGGGTGGACTTCTGGGCCGCAGTGCCAGTCAAGACGATGCCGCCAGCGGATTTGGCTTCAGCTTCGATGCGCTTGATGATGACGCGGTCGTGCAGTGGACGAATTTTCATCGATAACTCTCCCAAAATGAGTCTCTGTGTTGCTTGAGGAATGGCCGCAGTCGGCCAAATTTGTTATGCCCCTGATCTGGGGCAATTTGGGTAGCCCTTCAAGGGCAAATACAAAAAAAATATTTTCACGTACTATGAGTATCTTCGATGGATCACCCACCCCCAATCAGGAAGGCGGATGGACATGGCCAGCATTTCGGCCCAGAGCACATAGAGACCCTGCCTTGAGCCGACCCAACCCCATGCTGACCGAGCCCATGACGCCAGTGCTGCTGCGCATGACGGGCCCCATGATCCTCGGCATCGTAGCCATCCTCGCCTTCAACCTGGTCGATACCTTCTTTATCGGCATGCTGGGCACGGAAGCACTCGCCGCCATCAGCTTCACCTTCCCGGTCACCTTCGTGGTCACCTCCCTCACCATGGGGCTGGGAGCGGGACTGTGCGCCCTGCTAGGTCATGCCCTGGGTCAGGGCCGTCACGACGAGGCCGCCCGCATCACCACCGACTGCCTGTTCCTCGCCGTCATCCTGGTGACCCTGCTCGCCGTGCTGGGGGCATTGACCATAGAGCCCCTCTTTACCCTGCTGGGCGCCAGTGCCGAGCTCATCTCCCTCATCCACGACTACATGCTGATCTGGTATCTGACCGTGCCCATGCTGGTCATCCCCATGGTCGGCAATGCCGCCATCCGCACCACTGGGGATACCAAGACCCCCAGCCTGGTGATGGGGGTGGCCGGCCTGGTCAACGGGGTGCTGGATCCCCTGCTCATCTTCGGGCCCGGCCCTTTCCCCGAGTGGGGCATTCGCGGCGCTGCCATCGCCACCTCCCTCTCCTGGTTGATGGCCATGCTGGTCAGCCTGCACATACTGCGCAAGCGGGAGCAACTGCTGTCATGGCGCCTCTCCCCTCGCCCGCGGCTGCTGGCCCACTGGCGCGCCCTGCTGCAGGTGGCCGTGCCCGCATCGTTTACCAACATGCTCAATCCGCTGGCCAATGCCGTGCTGATGGTCATCTTCGCCGGCCTGGGTACCGAGGTGGTGGCCGCCTACGGCGCCGCCTCCAGGGTGGAGGCGCTGCTGCTGATCGTGATGATGGCGCTCTCCTCCGTGCTGGCCCCCTTCGTCTCGCAGAACTGCGGGGCGGGCAATCCGGCGAGGGCCAGGGCCGCCCTGCTGCTCTGCATGCGGTTCGCCCTGCTGTTCCAGCTCGCCATCTACGGCCTCGTCTGGCTGCTGGCCCCCCTCATCGCCAACCTGTTCAGCGATCACCCTCAGGTCGTTCGGCTGATCGTGCTCTACCTGCATCTGGTGCCCATCGGCTACGGTTTTCAGGGCATGGTGATGCTGCTGGCCTCGGCCCTCAATGGGGTCAGGGCCTCGACGGTATCATTCGTCTTCAACGGCATGCGGCTGTTCGTCTTCTTGCTGCCAGGGGCCTGGCTGGGGGGAGAGCAGGGGATCTATCTGGGAATATTGCTGGCAAACCTGGCGGCGGGACTGCTGGCCTGGGGCTATGCCCACCGCAGGTTTGAGGGGCTCTGCCATCAGATCCACCCCTGACGGCGAGGCCCCCGATATGGCGGCCGACGCTGTTCACTCACTCTTTGCGTTCAAACTCCCCTTCGATGGTGGTGCCGCCACCCTTGGCCTGATCCGGCTGCCCCTCGCCAGGGCGCACCCCGAACGGCGGTTGCTGTGCCTGGAAGCCCCCCATCTGCATCCTGAACTGGCTGCTACCCACCAGCTTGTCGGCCAGCCTGTTGCGCAACCAGGGTTGCAGCAGCAGGATACCGAAGAAGTCGGTCACGAATCCCGGAATGATCAGCAGCAGACCGGCCAGCGCCAGCATCATGCCCCCCATTACCTCGCGGCCCGGCATCTCGCCCTGCTGCATCTTCTGCTGGGCGCTGAACAGGGTCTTGATCCCCTCGCTGCGTACCAGGGAAGAGCCCAGCACCGCGGTCAGCACCAGCAGGCCCACGGTCGGCAAGGCACCGATCACCGAGCCCACCTCTATCATCACGGTGAGCTCCAGCAATACCAGGCCAACCAACAACAGTAACAACTTGCCCATAGCAACCTCAGTGCGGTGAATAAATGAACCTGCCATCACGCAGTCAGCGGAGTATGGCCCATGCCAACTCACCATCGTACAGGTCTCTTGTCACTAAAATGGGGAGCCATGTCGGTTTTTCAAGTCTGCGGTGTCAGACAACCCGGGTTCGGGAGAAATATTTGGTCGCCCAACTGTGATTGAAGTGATTGTTCTGTCAAAGTTAATCGCTCAATTGCAATATCTGTTTAATGACCACAAGATATTTGGGGTTGCCTCAAATTTAGTGATCCAAGTCTAATATCAGGTACCTCAATTGAGGTAAGATCTATCCCAGTCATTGCACAGGGGGCCATTGGTTCCCCACTGCCCCACCCGATGTGTGGTGCTTCAGGATGAAATGTGCGTAAGGAAGTCGCGACCACTCGGTGAGGATCGTTTCCATTTATCTGATTTCTGAGGCATTACAATGAGCGACATCAAGAACGTCCGCATTGAAGAAGACCTGCTGGGCACCAAAGAAGTTTCCAACGATCTCTATTACGGTGTGCATACCCTGCGCGCCGTCGAGAACTTCAAGATCAGCACTCAGAAGATTTCTGACGTTCCCGAATTTGTCCGTGGCATGGTGCTGACCAAGAAGGCCGCCGCACTGGCCAACGGTGAGCTGGGCACCATACGTCCCGAAATCGCTGACAAGATCATCGAAGCCTGTGACCTGATGCTGAACACCGGCAAATGCTTCGACCAGTTCCCGGTCGATGTCTATCAGGGCGGCGCCGGTACCTCCGTCAACATGAACACCAACGAGGTGCTGGCCAACATCGCCCTCGAGTTGATGGGTCTGGAGAAGGGCCGTTACGACGTCATCAACCCGAACGATCACGTCAACAAGTGCCAGTCCACCAACGACGCCTACCCGACCGGTTTCCGCGTGGCCGTGGTCAACAGCACCGACACTACCCTGCACGCCCTGGAAGCGCTGATCGCAGCCTTCGATGCCAAGGCTGCCGAGTTCAAGAGCATCCTGAAGATGGGCCGTACCCAGCTGCAGGACGCCGTCCCCATGACCCTGGGTCAGGAGTTCCATGCCTTCGCCGTCACCCTGCGTGAAGAGATCAAATCCATCAAGCGTTGCCAGGAGCTGCTGCTGGAAGTGAACCTGGGCGCCACCGCCATAGGTACCGGCCTGAACACCCCGCCCGAGTACTCCGCCCTGGCCATCAAGCGTCTGGCCGAGATCACCGGTCGTGCCTATGTACCGGCAGAGGATCTCATCGAAGCGACCTCCGACTGCGGCGCCTATGTGATGCTGCACGGCGCCATCAAGCGTCTGGCCATGAAAATGTCCAAGATCTGTAATGACCTGCGTCTGCTCTCCTCTGGCCCGCGGACCGCGCTCAAAGAGATCAACCTGCCGGAAATGCAGGCTGGCTCTTCCATCATGCCGGCCAAGGTCAACCCGGTCATTCCGGAAGTGGTCAACCAGTCCTGCTTCAAGGTGTTCGGTAACGACGTCACCATCACCTTCGCCGCCGAAGCCGGTCAGCTGCAGCTGAACGTCATGGAGCCGGTGATTGGTCAGGCCATGTTCGAATCCCTGAGCCTGATGGAAAAAGCCTGCATCTCCCTGCGCGAGAAGTGCGTGGAAGGCATCACCGCCAACCCGGAAATCTGCATGAACCACGTGCTGAACTCTATCGGCATCGTGACCTACCTGAACCCCTTCATCGGTCACCACGAAGGTGACATCGTCGGCAAGATCTGTGCCCAGACCGGCAAGAACGTCCGCGAAGTCGTGCTTGAGCGCGGCCTGCTGACCGCCGAGCAGCTGGACGAGATCCTCTCCATCGAGAACCTGATGAATCCGCAATACAAGGCCAAGCGTTACACCCGCGAAGCCACCGTATAACCGGAATCCTGGGCCGGGTATATCCCGGCCCCATAGAGTCAGTTCCCGAGCGGCCTCCTGCTAGTCCCGTCGGGAATTGGCTTTCTGCCTAATAAAACCTAAAAAAAACTGGAAAATGGAGTGTTCGCTATGATTGGAATCGAGTTACTTGTGGTGCTCGCCGCTATCTATCTGGGGGCCCGGATAGGCAGCATAGGCATCGGCTTTGCCGGTGGTCTGGGGGTGCTGGTGCTGACCTGGGGTCTGGGCATGCCCATCCCGAGCGATCAGCTGGTTGCCTACCTCCCCTGGGACGTGATCATGATCATCGCGTCCGTCATCTGCGCCATCGCCTGCATGCAGCTCGCCGGCGGGATGGACTACCTGGTGCACCTGGCCGAGAAGGCCCTGCGCAAGAATCCCAAGCACATCACCTTCGCAGCCCCCGTCGTCACCTACCTGATGACCATGCTGGCCGGTACGGGTCACACCGCCTTCTCCACCCTGCCGGTGATCGCCGAAGTGGCCAAGGAGCAGGGCATTCGCCCCTCCCGTCCGCTCTCCATCGCGGTCGTCGCCTCCCAGATCGCCATCACAGCCTCGCCCATCTCGGCGGCCGTGGTCGCCTTCTCCGGCATGCTGGAGCCCCTCGGTGTCGACTACCTGACCCTGCTGGCCATCTGCATCCCGTCCAGCTTCATCGCCTGTCTGCTGGGGGCCTTCGTGGCCAACATGCTGGGCAAGCCGCTGGAGCAGGATGAAGTCTATCTGGAGCGCAAGGCCAAGGGCCTGATCAAGCTGCGCGGCACCAGCAAGGTGGAACTCAAGCCTTACGCCAAGCTCTCCGTCGGCATCTTCATCGTCGCCATAGTGGCAGTGATGGCCTATGCCACCGCCATCTCCGGCAACGTGGGCCTGATCAGCAGCCCGCCCATCCCCCGCGATGGCGCCATCATGGGCATCATGCTCTCCGCCGCCACCCTGATGGTGCTGTTCTGCAAGCTGGACGCCACCCAGATCACCAACATGCCGACCTTCAAGTCCGGTATGTCCGCCTGTATCTGCGTACTGGGTGTGGCCTGGCTCGGCAACGTCTTCGTTAAGGGCAACATGGTCGAGATCCAGGCGTTCGCCGGCGATCTGCTGAGCCAGTACAGCTGGCTGCTGGCCGTGGTGCTGTTCTTCTCCTCCATGCTGCTCTACTCCCAGGGTGCCACCACCAAGGCTCTGATGCCGGCCGCGCTGGCCCTGGGCGTCAGCCCGCTGGCGGCCATCGCCTCCTTCGCCGCCGTGAGCGCCCTGTTCGTGCTGCCGACCTACCCGACCCTGCTGGCGGCGGTCGAGATGGACGACACCGGCTCCACCCGGATTGGCAAGGCGGTGTTCAACCACCCCTTCTTCATCCCGGGCGTGGCCACCATCGCCATGGCAGTGGCGCTGGGCTTCTTCTTCGGCGGTCTCATCCTCTGACGGCGAACCCATCCTTGCAAAAACGGCCCTTTCGGGCCGTTTCAGATTGCTGAAGAACCCCCCTTCTTTTTCAAAAAAGGGGGTTCTTCTTTCGCTTTGGGTCTGAGGGCTCATCATCCGCTAGAAAGTCGGCATAGTTGCCATCTTTGCC
>NZ_JBGLQX010000046.1:0-8337 GCF_041403065.1 Aeromonas sp. S16(2024)
GTGGCAAAGATGGCAACTATGCCGACTTTCTAGCGGATGATCAGCCCTCAGACCCAAAGCGAAAGAAGAACCCCCTTTTTTGAAAAAGAAGGGGGTTCTTCAGCAATCTGAGGGGCCTGCCGGCCCCTCTGTCATAGGGGTCACCGCGCTTATCCGGCGAGCGGCCCTGACCTCCCTGTGGTCCCCCTCGGGAGCCTTGCAGCCCCATGGCGCGCCCGCTACAATCTGCCCCCTTTTTCCCGCAGACCCTGTCGCCGAGCCGCGCCCCATGAAGCCCATCCCCGATCATGCCGTCAATCGCCTGCGCATCTGGCGCAAGAGCATCTCAACCCGTCCCTTTCTCGCCCGTGGCGGCAGCGTGCCCCGCTGCGAGGCCTGCCAGCTGCGTCATGCCTGGTGTGCCTGCGAGTGGCGCCCCGAGCTCAAGGCCGAGGCGGGCTTTTGCCTGCTGATGTATGACAGCGAGCCCATGAAGCCGTCCAACACCGGCCGTCTCATCGCCGACGTCTTGCCCCAGACCACCTGGGCCTTTCTCTGGAAGCGCACCCAGCCCCATCCCGAGCTGCTGGCCCTGCTGGCGGATCCCGCCTGGCAGCCCTATGTGGTGTTCCCCGCCTGCGAGAAGAACCCGGCCCGGGTGACCGAGCAGGTGGCCCTTGCCCCTGGCAAGAAGCCGCTCTTCATCCTGCTGGACGGTACCTGGCCCGAGGCGCGCAAGATGTTCAACATGAGCCCCTATCTGGATGGCTTCCCCGTGCTGTCGGTGCGGCCTGACGCGCTCTCCACCTATGGCATGCGGGTCGCCCACTGCGATGAGCACCTGTGCACCGCCGAGGTGGCGGCCTGCGTGCTGGAGGTGGCCGGTGAGCTGCAGGCAGGCCAGGCGTTGCAGCACTGGTTCAATTTATTTAGCAGCCGCTATATGGCGGGTCGGGTCAGCCGGGCCCCGGGCGAGGACGAGAGCTCGCTGTTGCAGGCCCTGGAGGCGATCAAGGGGGAGGTTGCCGAGTCTGCCGCTGAGCGGGGCGAGGCAGCGCTGGCTTAATCCTGTTCAGCAGCCGCTATATGGCGGGTCGGGTCAGCCGGGCTCCCGGCGAGGACGAGAGCTCGCTGTTGCAGGCCCTGGAGGCGATCAAGGGGGAGGGCGATGGACTGGCTGACCCTCTCCTACAGGGATCGGACGCTGCCTGAGCCACTGGGGCTGACTGATGAAAATCAGGAATCAATTGGCTGCCATCGTTTCGTTAGCCTCATGAGCCCGCCCCCGTTAGGATAGCGACCTGCATTGTGCTCAAACAGGACACCCGGGATTGCCGCGGGTGGCCGCATCACACGAGGTTTATGGATGGAACTGGAACTGCTCACCCTGGTTGCCCTGTTCGGGGTCGCCCTCATCGCCGGCTTTATCGACGCCATCGCCGGAGGCGGCGGCCTGCTGACGGTGCCGGCCCTGCTCGCCACCGGCATGCCGCCCGCCCTGGTGCTTGGCACCAACAAGCTGCAGAGCAGTTTCGGCTCCTTCTCCGCCACCTGGTTCTATGCCCGCAAGGGGCTCTTGGAGTGGGCCATCATCTGGCCGGCGGTCATCTGCACCTTCATCGGGGCGGCCATCGGCACCCTGGCGGTGCAGACCATAGATGCCGCCATCCTGGAGCGCCTCTTGCCCTTCCTGCTGATGGCGTTCGCCTGCTACTTCTATTTCTCCCCCAGGGTGAGCGATGCGGAGAGCCAGCGCCGTCTCACCCCCATGATGTTCGCCCTGCTGGTGGGGGGCGGGGTCGGCTTCTATGACGGCTTCTTCGGCCCCGGCACCGGCTCCTTCTTCGCCATCGGCTTCGTGGCCCTGGCAGGCTTTGGCATGGCCAGAGCCACTGCCCACACCAAGCTGCTCAACTTCACCTCCAACATCGCCTCCCTGCTGTTCTTTGCCCTCGGCGGCAAGGTGGTGTGGAGCGTGGGTTTTTGCATGGCGCTGGGCCAGTTTATCGGGGCCCGTTTCGGTTCCAAACTGGTGCTCAAAAAGGGGGTGAAACTTATCAAGCCGCTGCTGGTGACCGTCTCCCTGGTGATGTCCGCCAAGCTGGTGTGGAGTCAGTACCCCGAGCTGTTCAGCTGGCTGGTCTGAGTCAGCTCTGGCCTTGGCTCACCCGGGCGAAGTGGGCCCGGATCGCCTCGACCAGGCGCTGGATCCGCGCCCGCTTTAGGCTGCTTGGCCGATAAACCAGGTGCAGCGGGCGCGCCAGCCCCGGCAGGGCGCGCGCCCGTTTCCCCTGATCCCCCACCAGGGCCAGCAGGCCGGCCGGCAGCAGCACAGGGCCTATGCCCGCCTTGGCCAGCTCGATCAGCGCCAGATAGGAGTCGAGCTCCATGGCCGGCACCAGCCCGAGCGCGGCCAGGGGATCCCGCAGATAGCGATTGGAGGGGTTCTCCAGATCCATGGTCAGGATCTTGCACACCTTGTCCTGCATCCCCTCACTCACGTCGTCTTCAGTCAGCTGTGTGCTCGTCATAGTTGCTTGCAAGGCGCTCTGATGATCCGGCTGCGCCGCCTCCTCCTGATCGTCCCCCACCAGATAGAAGGGCTCCTCCAGCAGCAGCTCGGCGCACAGGCCGTGACCGGGGGGCAGGCGGCCGGCGCAGATGCCGAGCAGGGCATCGCCACCGCGCACCCGCGTCAGGATCACCGGGGTGTGGTGGGTGGAGAGGGCCAGGTGGGGATCCCGGCCAAGGTAGTCGTGCATGAAGCGGGCGAGGTAGCCCGCCAGCAGGGTCTCTGAGCAGGCGACGGGCAGGGGGGTCTGGTCGGTGAGGGTCTGGCTGTCCGCCAGCACCCCCTTCATCTCGGCGAGGCTCGGGGCCACCCGGGCGAGCAGCTCCCTGGCCTGGGGGGTGAGGCGAGTCTGGCGGCCATCCGGCTCGATGAGCCGCTTGCCAAGGCGCTGCTCCAACTGGGTGATGCGCTTGCTCACCGCCGACTGGCTGATATAGAGGCGACTCGCGACCTTGGCCATGGTGCCCTCGCTCGCCAGCAGGCAGAGTGTCTCCAGCCCTTCCAGTAACATGCTTCCTCCGTTCAACCTCTGTTGGGAGGGCTTACCTTAGGGGCTACCGGCATCAGGGGCAAGTACCGTTTGCAGCCCTCGATAACGGCCAGCGCCACGCCCTGACGGGCGGGGCGAAGATCACCAGGTTGCCGACCAGACTCACCACCACGCCGACGATGGAGACCGTCTGCCAGACGAAGCCCTCATAGAGGGTGGAGAGGCTCAGCGCCACCAGGGGAAACAGCACAGTGGTGTAGGCGGCCTTGCTGGCACCGATGCGCCCCACCAGGGTGAGGTAGGCGGTGAAGGCGATGACGGAGCCGAAGATGGCCAGATAGACCATGGCCGCGAGGTAGCGGGGCTCGGTTGGCAGGGTCAGGGACTGACCCAGCACCATGACCCAGCCCAGCAGCAGCACCACCCCGTACACCATGCCCCAGGGCACCATCTGCAACACCTGATAGCCTTGGCGCTGGCCACGGGCGGAGACAAGGTTCCCGAGGGAGAAGCAGAGGGTGCCGCTGCAGGCGAACAGCAGCCCCTTCCAGCCGTTTGCACCCAGTTGCGCATCCGCCAGAACAGGCCAGAACAGCAGCAGTGTGCCCATGAGCCCCAGCAGCGACCCCTGCAACCAGCGCAGGCCCGGGCGCTTGCCCTCGAACAGCCAGAGGTTGAGACCGTTGAAGATGCTGGCGCTGGCGAAGATCACCGCCGACATGCCACTCGGTATATAGAGGGTGGCGTGGTAGAAGCAGAGGAAGTTGGTGGAGAAGAGCAGGGCGCCGAGCAGGGCCGCATAACGCTGACCCGCCCAGGGCAGGCGCGGGAACCTGCCGCTTAACGTGAGCAGGGCAAAGAGCGCCAGCGCCGCCAGGGCGAAGCGATAGAGCACAGAGACCTCGATGGGAATGGGGCCGAGCTGCCAGGCGATGGCGATCCAGGTGCTGCCCCAGATGAGGACGGTGGAAACATACAGCAGGAGATTCATAAGCGGATCCGATGAGAAGGGGAGTGACATGGGGATCAGCATGGGCCTGATGGCCCCCCCTGGCTTGCACCATCTTGCGGTTTTTTGTGGCCGGCAGCAGCGCTTGGCGAGTCGCCGCGATAAGATGGCGGCACGGGAACAAGGATGAGGCAGACAGGTGCAGCAGAGACGACCGGCGGGGGTGTTCGATGCCCTGGTCAGCACGGGGGCGCGGCTGGAGGACTCCTGCTGGCTGGAGCCTGGACTTGGGGTGGCCAGCTGGCGCAACCGCTACGATCAGACCCGTTACCACAAGCCGGGTCACCACACCATCAGCGTCTATCTGCAGGGGGGCGAGCAGACCGAGCGCCTCGACGGTCCCGGCGGCCACGGTGGCACCGGCAAGGTGTGCATCATGCCGGATCACCACAGATCCGAATGGCTGGTGCGCGAGGAGTTTCGCTTCTTCCACCTCTACTTCACCCCTGAGCACCTCTGCCGCATTGCCGAGCAGGTGTGCGACAAGGAGGGGCGCCACCTGGTGTTGCAGGACAAGACCTTCATCGAGGATCCCCAGGCCGCGGCCCTGGTGCAGGCACAGCTGATGAAGCTGGACTGGCAGCACGGGGCAGATCGCATGGCGCTCTCCCACGGTGCCTGGATGCTGATGTTGCACGCCTACCGTCACCATACCCGGGAGGCGCCTGGGCTCCCCGAGGTGCGGGGCGGCCTGGCCCCCGTGGTGATCCGGCGGGTGCAGGAGTATCTGCTGGCTCACCTGGCCGAGCCCGTCACCTTGAGCGAACTCGCCCGGGAGGCGGGCCTGAGCGAATATCACTTCGCCCGCATGTTCGGCCAGAGCCTGGGTTGCCCGCCCCATCGCTACCTGCAGGGGCTCAGGCTCCAGCGGGCCAAGCAGTTGCTGGCGGGAAGTGACCCCCTGGCCAGCATCGCCGCCCAGTGCGGTTTCTCCTCCCAGGCCCATTTTGGCAACCGCTTTCGGGAGGCCTTCGGCCTGAGCCCGGGGCAGTGGCGCGCCCAATTGTCATTCTCCTGTCACAGATAACGCTGAGACTCTGGGTAAAAGAGGTGTACCCTCTACCACTTACCCACAAAAAGGAATGCCCATTGAATCATCGCAAACGTCAGACCCGTACCCGCCACCTCTGGTTCAGCCACTGGAATGCTCCGCAAGACCGCATCTCTGTTCCCACCCCTCCCGAACCCGCAGTGCCTCACAGTTCCCGCTGAAAACCCCAAGACCCGATAGGATTTTCCCGGCAACTTTGCCACTATTGCGCCATCAGGATGGACTGGATATGGCCGCATGTTTCTGGAACGCATTGAAGTCAAAGGTTTTCGCGGGATAAATCGGCTCTCGCTCGGGCTGGATCACACCACTGTTCTCATCGGTGAGAACGCCTGGGGCAAGTCCAGCCTGCTGCGTGCCCTCTGGTGCCTGCTGGGGGATGCCGAACCCTATCAATTCAGTCGCGATGATTTCCATCAGCCCGAAGATCCCGAGCTGAGCCCGTCGCGCACCCTGCAACTGGTGCTCACCTTCAGCGAGTACCGCCCCCAGATGTGCCAGCACTCCCGCCGATTGGCGCGCCTTGGCGCGGCCTGGATCCCTCACAGGGACAAGTTCCACCGTATCCACTATCGCGCCAGCGCCGAGCTGCTGGACGACGGCAGCGTGCAGAGCACCCATGACTTTCTCGACGGCATCGGCAAGAACCTGGCCATCGACAACAACGAGGAGCTGGTGCGCCTGCTCATCACCATGAACCCAGTGTTCCGGCTGCGGGATGCCCGCACGGCCCGGGACGGCATAGAGCGGCTGCCCTGGGACGATCTCTCCGAGCAGCGGCTCGGGGAGCTCGCCGGCAAGCTGACCGACGAGCCCCAGCGCATCGGCGAACCCGAGCTCAAAGAGGCGCTGCAGGCGGTGCAGCAGTTGATGGAGCACTACTTCAGCGCCCTGGCCCCCATCAAGCACAAGCCCCGCAGCCAGCGGGAGATAGTCAATCGCCCCATGACCCTGCGCAACCCCGGCAACTTGCAGGTGCTGCTGCGCAGTGCCGACAACCGGGCCCTGCAACTGGCCATGGCAGGCATGGCCGCCATGCTGCTCCATGCCCGCGGCAACCGCGAGCTGGAGGAGGGGGCCAGGCCCATACTGATGCTGGAAGATCCCGAGAGCCGCCTGCACCCCACCATGCTGGCGCTGGCCTGGGGCCTGCTCGAGCAGTTGCCCGGCCAGAAGCTGCTCACCACCAACTCGGGGGATCTGCTCTCTTCCCTGCCGCTCAACCAGGTGCGCCGTCTGGTGCGTCGCCAGCATGACATCCTCTGCCATCAGCTGGGGGGGGAGCGCTACAGCAGCGACGACTTGCGCAAGATTGCCTTCCACGTGCGGATCAACAGACCCATGTCGATGTTTGCCCGCTGCTGGCTGCTGGTGGAGGGGGAGACCGAGATCTGGCTGCTCTCCGAGCTCGCCCAGATCTGCGGCTACAGCCTGCGGGCGGAAGGGGTGCGGATCATAGAGTTTGCCCAGTGCGGTCAGGCCCCCCTCATCAAGGTGGCCCGGGACTTTGGCATTGAGTGGCACCTGCTCACCGACGGCGACGAGGCGGGCGCCAAGTACGCGAGCTCAGCCCGTTCCCTGCTCAAGGGGGAGCGGGAGCGGGACAGGATCACCCAGTTGCCCTCGGCGGACATAGAGCACTACCTCTACCATAACGGATTCGAGGCGGTGTTTCGGCGCGAGGCCGGGGTGGGGGGGCGCTCCACCCTCAACGCCGGGCGCATCATCTCCAAGGCCATCCATCACCGCAGCAAGCCCGGTATGGCCCTGGCCGTGGTGGAGGAGGCGGAGCGCCTTGGCAGCGAACACATTCCCCCCATGCTCAAGCAGATGTTCGCGCGGGTGGTCGCCCTGGCCCGAGGCCAGAGCTAGTCTCGCAGGCGTTGGGGATGGGGGCGGGTTTGGGTATACTCGCCTCTCGTTTTTTGTTGCCGGGGCCCCTTGGCCCTGTCATCTGTTTGCTGCCGGAGACCCTATGTTCGTCCAACTTCCTTTTTGGCTCTTTTCCCTGACCGGTCTGATGGCCCTGGGGGCCCTGATCGCGCTCGGGATCGTCCTGTGGCGCGGGGATCTCTGCCCGGGCCAGCGCTCGCGGATCACCAACCAGCTCTTCTCCATCTGGGTGATCACCGGCCTCTCCCTGATGCTGGGGATCGAAGCAGGGGTGACCGGCTGGCTGCCCTGGAGCGGGGGCGCTGCCCTTATCCTGGGGATAGTGCTCTCCCTGGCCCAGTCGCGCCTCGAGGGCAAGCGCGCCATTCCCGCCAGCCTGCTGTGGCTGCCTGCCATGCCGCTCGCCCTCTATGGCCTGGGTCTGCTGCAGATCCAGGGCTGGCTGAATGGTGTGCTGCAGATGGTGCTGCTGGGCTCGGCCTTCGCACATTTGATGCTGCTGCGTGCCCGCCACCGCCTGCAGGCATTCAATCTGCTGTTGCCACTGGCGGGGCTGCTGGCCGCCATGCTGAGCCTGATCTGGTTGGCGGTGCGGGTGAGCGGGCAGGACAATGGCGCCGGGCTCGATGCCCTGATCCCCGGGGTGCTGACCCAGGCGGGCTTGCTCATCGCCGCCCTGCTGCTCTGGTTCAGCCCTATCTACCGGCAGCAGGAGACGGTCCCCGTGGTGCTGTCCGTGACCCTGTGCGGTCTCATCATCGCCCAGATAGCGGCGACCAGCGTGCTGCACCAGCTGGCCTGAGTCGCCCCAGGACAAGCCAGGGAGTTAGCCCGCGTCTGTGATCGGCGCGGGCTTTTTCACACATATAGAGAGGGGGGAGCACGCCGGATCCGGTAACCTGGCCTGGCAACGGAGGGCCTCGAGCGGCAAGGGAAGCACCTAGTTGACTGAAAAAACTACGGTTTGTTGCAAAAGAACACAGCATGTGGTGGTTTAATCCCCGGATAAACTTTTTTTAGGATAATTACTTGCAATCTCAGCGTTGGAGCCTATTATTGGCCACCTCAGACGCGGGGTGGAGCAGCTCGGTAGCTCGTCGGGCTCATAACCCGAAGGTCGTCGGTTCAAATCCGGCCCCCGCAACCATCTGAGTGTCGACATCGGCAACACCCAGAGGGTGACAGGTGATGAAGACGATTCGAACTGGCTACTGCTCGGCCACTTCGGAAAAAATTCGGACGCGGGGTGGAGCAGCTCGGTAGCTCGTCGGGCTCATAACCCGAAGGTCGTCAGTTCAAATCTGGCCCCCGCAACCAACTATTTGTCCTCATGGCGCGGTCTT
>NZ_JBGLQX010000047.1:0-5309 GCF_041403065.1 Aeromonas sp. S16(2024)
GCCTCGATAGCGGTGTTATGGGAGGGCTGGTTTAGGTTAGAGACCCTCCTTGAAGGCTATGAACTGGCGCTGTCTCTTGCGCATCAACAGTTGTGATCAAGAGACAGCCCATCGGTCCCTTTCCTACGCGATGAGCCGGCTCAGATAACGGACGCCAGCTCGGCCCCCTGGCGGATGGCGCGCTTGGCATCCAGCTCCGCCGCCACGTCGGCACCGCCTATGATGTGCACCGGCTTGCCCGCCGCCTGCAGGCCGGCCTGCAGCTCCCGCAGGGGCTCCTGTCCGGCGCAGATGATCACCTGATCCACCGGCAGGCACTGTCTGGCTTCACCCACTTGGATGTGCAGCCCCTCGTCGTCGATGCGCAGGTACTGCACGCCGGAGAGCATCTGCACCTTGCGGTTCTTCAATACGGTGCGGTGGATCCAGCCAGTGGTCTTGCCGAGGCCATCCCCCACCTTGCTCTCCTTGCGCTGGAGCAGCCAGATCTGGCGCTCGGGAGCGTCGATCACAGGTGTCATCAGACCGCCACGCTCGCCGAGGCTCTTGTCGATGCCCCACTCCCTGAGCCAGTGATCGCGATGATGATCCGCGCTCCCCTCCGCCTTCTTCTCCACCAGGAACTCGGCCACGTCGAAGCCGATGCCGCCGGCCCCGATCACCGCCACCTTGTTGCCCACCGGCTTGCCATCGCGCAGCACGTCGAGGTAACTCAGCACCTTGGGGTGATCGATGCCGGGAATGTTGGGGGTGCGAGGACGTATGCCGGTGGCGAGGATCACCTCGTCAAAACCACCGCCAAGCAGGCTCTCGGCGCTCTGGCGCTGGCCGAGATAGAGCTCGACGCCGCACTTCTCCAGCCGCCTGGCGAAGTAGCGCAGGGTCTCGTGAAACTCCTCCTTGCCCGGGATCTGCTTGGCGAAGTTGAACTGGCCGCCTATGGTCGGCGCCTGATCGAACAGGCTCACCTGATGGCCGCGCTCGGCGGCGTAGCAGGCGAACGCCAGCCCGGCCGGCCCGGCCCCCACCACCGCCAGCTTCTTGGGCTGGGGCACCCGGCCAAACGTCAGCTCGGTCTCGAAGCAGGCGCGGGGATTGACCAGGCAGGAGGCGCGTTTTTGCTTGAACACGTGATCCAGGCAGGCCTGGTTGCAGGCGATGCAGGTGTTGATCTCGTCCGCCCGGTTCTCGGCGGCCTTGATGACAAACTCGGGATCCGCCAGGAAGGGGCGCGCCATGGAGACCATATCCGCCTCCCCCTGCGCCAGGATGCGCTCGGCCACCTCGGGGGTGTTGATGCGGTTGGTGGTGATAAGCGGCACTGTGAGGTGCTTTTTCAGCTCGGCGGTCACCCAGCTGAAGGCGCCCCGCGGCACGCTGGTGGCTATGGTGGGGATGCGCGCCTCGTGCCAGCCGATGCCGGTGTTGATGAGGCTAACCCCGGCTTGCTCCAGCGCCTTCCCGAGCGCTATCACCTCCTCCAGGGAGGAGCCCTTCTCCACCAGATCCAGCATGGAGAGGCGGAAGATGATGATGAAATCGCTGCCGACCCGCTCGCGAATGGCCCGCACGATTTCCAGCGGAAAACGCATGCGGTTTTCGCTGCTGCCGCCCCAGCCGTCGCTGCGCTGGTTGGTGCGCTCGCAGATGAACTGGTTGATGAGATAGCCTTCCGACCCCATCACCTCGACACCGTCATAGCCCGCCGCCTTGGCCAGTGCCGCTGTCGAGGCGAAGTCCCGTATGGTGCCGCGGATCTGCCGCTCGCTCATGGCCCGCGGCTTGAACGGAGAGATGGGAGCCCGGATGGCGCTCGGCGCCAGGCTGAACGGATGGTAGGCATAGCGGCCGGCATGGAGGATCTGCAGGGCTATCTTGCCCCCCTCCTGATGCACGGCGCTGGTCACCTTCTTGTGCTTGGCGACCTGCCAGGGGAAGCTGAGCTGCGAGCCATGGGGCACCAGGCGCCCCCGCAGGTTGGGGGCTATGCCGCCGGTGACGATGAGGGCGACACCGCCGCGGGCGCGCTCGGCGTAGAAGGCGGCCAGCTTGTCAAAGCCCCCCTTCTCCTCCTCGAGGCCGGTATGCATGGAACCCATCAAGACCCGGTTCTTCAACTGGGTAAAGCCGAGGTCCAGGGGGGTCAGCAACGTAGGATAAAGGCTCATAACGCACTCCTTTTCGAGGCCGGCACGCAGGAATCCATATGCAAGACCCGGTTCTTCAACTGGGTAAAGCCGAGATCCAGGGGAATCAGCAGCGTTGGGTAAAGGCTCATGACGCACTCCTTTTCGAGGCAGACGCACGAGATACCGCCAGCACATGGTGACGAAGAAGGGGACTGCGGGGGGTCAGCAACGTCGGGTAGCGGCTCACAGGGCCTCCAGTTAATTTTTTGTTATCAAACTGAGGCTAGAGTAAAGAATCGAAAATCCTTTTTCAAACAAATGTTTGGACATTTTTTCAGCGAACAGCCGTATCCCGAAGCGAGGGGGAGCGATCGCGGCCAAGGGAAAATGGCAATTGGCGGGTCAACTGGTTAATAATGCCCTTCTCTACCCATTAACAGGGCGTTAGCACGGCTATGTCTATTTTCAAAGGTCTGGGGTGGCTGTTTCGCAGCCTCTGGCGTCTGCTCAACTTTACCCGCTTGATGCTGGTCAATCTGCTGTTTCTCGTCGTCGTGCTGGTCATCGCCTTCAGCCTCAACCAGAGCGAGACACCCAGCACCCCCATAGAGGGCGCCCTCACCCTCAATCTCGCCGGCGTGCTGGTGGAGCAACGCACCCAAACCGATCCGACTGTGCAACTGCTGCGGCAGATGGAGAAAAGCGACGATCAGCCGAGCGAAATCGTCCTCTCCGACCTGTTGTGGGCCATCAAGAGCGCGGGAGATGACGATCGCATCAAGGCGCTGGTGATCAAGCCCCAGGGACTGCAGGGTGCCAGCCTCTCCAAGCTGCAGGAGGTGGCAAGCGCCATAGACGCATTCAAGGAGAGCGGCAAGCCGGTCATCGCCATGGCCGACTACTACAGCCAGGGCGCCTACCTGCTCGCCGCCCATGCCGATCACGTGCTGCTCAACCAGAGCGGCGCCGTGCTGATCGAAGGCTTTGGGGTCTACCAGACCTACTTCAAGTCGGCGCTGGAGAAGCTCAACGTCACCCCCCATGTGTTCAAGGTCGGCACCTACAAGTCCTTCGTCGAGCCCTATACCCGTGACGAGATGTCCCCCGAGAGCAAGGAGGCGAACCAGCGCTGGCTGGATCAGCTGTGGCAATCCTATGTCACCGACGTGGCCGAGCAGCGGGAGATAGAGCCGGATGCGGTCGCGCCAGACAAGGATCACTTCCTCGAGCTGCTGCGCAAGGCCGGTGGCAATGCCGCCAGCTACGCCCTCGACAACGGTCTGGTGGATCAGCTCGCCACCCGGGACGAGATGACCCAGGCGGTCATCAAGGAGGTGGGCGAGAGCGAGGATCACGGCTGGAAAGGGGTCGGCCTGAAAGAGTATCTGGCCGCCATCCCCGAGCAATATCCCCAGAGCGGCAAGGATGAGGTGGGTCTCATCACCGCCAGCGGCGCCATCATGGACGGGATCCAGCCGGCCGGCACCATAGGCGGTGACAGCCTCGCCGAGCTGCTGGCCGAGGCCCGCCGCGACGAGCTGGTCAAAGCCGTGGTGCTGCGGGTCGACAGCCCGGGGGGCAGCGCCTTCGCCGCCGAGCAGATCCGCGCCGAGTTGCTGGCCCTGAAACAGGCGGGCAAGCCCGTGGTCATCTCCATGGGCAGCTACGCCGCCTCCGGTGGCTACTGGATCTCCGCCGATGCGGACAAGATTTTTGCCTCCCCCACCACGCTCACCGGCTCCATCGGGGTGTTCGGCATGTTCGCCACCATCGACAAGGCGCTCTCCCAATACGGGGTGCACACCGACGGCGTCGGCACCACGGACTTCGTGGGGATCGGGTTGACCCGGGCCCTGCCGGAGCACGTCGGTCAGGCCATCCAGCTGAGCGTGGAAGACACCTACCATCGCTTCGTCGGTCTGGTCGGCAAGGGCCGTGGCCTGAGCCCGGAAGAGGCGGAGAAAGCCGCCGAAGGCCGGGTCTGGACCGGTCAGGATGCCAAGGAGCTGGGGCTGGTAGACGAGTTCGGCAACCTGAACGACGCCCTCAAGGCCGCTGCCGAGCTCGCCAACCTCAAGAGCTGGCAGGTCACCCCCATAGCGCCGGAAGAGTCGGCAAGGGACAAGTTCCTGCGCGAGCTGTTTGACAGCAGCGCCCAGGCGCTGGCCCCGCACCTGCAAAGCTGGCTGCCCGCCGGGTTGGGCAAGGCGCTGGTGGAGATGAACCGCAGCCTGGACCCCCTGACCCGCTTCAATGACCCGCAAGGCACCTACGCCTTCTGCCCGGTCTGCGTGCCCTGATCCGGCAGCGACAATAAAAAAAACCGCCGAATGGTAATGCCAGTCAGTTAAGCCTGACTGGCATTGTTTTTATTGGTTTTTTTACACTGTACCTCTGTGGCCTTGCTTTCACGCAGCGGGGGTAACTTCGCTCCCTTCGTTCCGGCAGCACAAACTGCCCCGCCTGTTTCTCCAGGTCAGCTACCCGCTTCGGGATAGTCCCCGGTGACAGGTATGGCATGCAGCTCAGTTCATGGATGAGGTAGACCGATGCCATGTGAAAACTCAGCTGACTCGCCGTGTATCCCTTCAGGCTCGCCGCCATCTTCACCATCTGGCTGCGCAGCAGGTTGTACGCCAGCAGCATGCCCCACAGCTCCTGTCGTATTCCCGCCGCCTTCTTGCTGCGCAGGGTCAGTCGGTGTTGTTGCAGACTGTGCTTCATCTCCCGATAGCCCAGTTCGATTTCCCAGCGATGGCTGTAGAGCTCGACAATCTCGGCGTTCGGAAAGCGCATCGGGTCGACCATTGAGGTCAACACTTGGCGCTCCTTACCGTTGATGTTGCGGGTCAGCAAACGGGCTTCCACCATGTCCGGCAGTTGCGGCCACTTCTTGCGTGCCTGTGGACTGGTCTTGAGATGCACCAGCACATCCTGACGCCCCAGCTTGCGCACCACCTCGTATTGCGTGCCCTTTTTGAGCGGCAGCAACCAGTGCCGCTCGCAGCCGGTGGTTTGCCACGCATGGAGCAGGCCAAGCGAATAGAACCCCTTGTCGAACAGGGTCAGCGAGTGGTCTGGCGTGCGCGCGATAAGCTGCTCGGCCAGCACCATCTCGTTGACGGCGCAACTCTCCATGACCGCTTGCACAAGCAGGTGGCTGGTGAGCTCCATCTGGCA
>NZ_JBGLQX010000048.1:0-4196 GCF_041403065.1 Aeromonas sp. S16(2024)
AAGGCGATCCTGACTATAAAGTTAACTGCATATCACAGGCCTATAAGTATTTGTTTTGTAGGCAAAAAACTATTTTTAATTTTTAACAAAATGTTCACGATCTCGCCCTGGGCCAAACCCTGGCACTGGCATACGAGATAAAACTCAATGGACTCGAATCCATGATTATTCCCATTATTAACAGGATGTCAGAATGAGAATATATACCCGGCAAGGGGACAAGGGGCTTACGCGGCTGGCTGATGGCTCCTCCCTTGCAAAGGATGACCGGCGGGTCGAGACCTATGGCGCCATTGACGAGCTCAATTCCCAGATAGGTCTGCTGATGGCCGAAATACCCGAGAATGAGTCGGCATTATTGGCTCAACTCATATTGCTGCAGCAGGAGCTGTTTGATTTGGGCGGGGAGCTGGCGTTTTCCAGCGAGGCGCAAAATGCCTCCCTGTGGCAGGTCAATGAGGCCTGGACGGCGCGGCTGGAGCAACAGATTGACGCCTACAGCGCCCAGTTGCCGGTATTGCGCAATTTCATTCTGCCAAGCGGTTCGCGGGCGGCGGCGCAGGCCCATGTGGTGCGCACCCTGACTCGTCGCTGCGAGCGGCTGCTGCTCGGCCTGAGCCGGGAAGAGCAGGTGAACCCGGCGATCCTGCCCTATCTGAATCGGCTAAGTGACTGGTTTTTCACGGTGGCCAGATACTTGCTGGTCTCTGCCGGTACCCCGGAAGTGCTCTGGGTCAAGGCGGCAGACAGGCGCTGAGGCGCCCGGCATGGAAACAATAAAAAACCTCGCATGGCGAGGTTTTTTATTGGGCGGGATCCTGCTTCAGATCAGATGGCAAAGTCTTCCACGGATTTGCCTTCGGCCACGGCCTTGGCAATGGCGGAGGGCATGCGGCCCTGGCCGGTCCAGGTTTTTTCCACGCCATTGTCCAGATAACGATATTTGGCGGGGCGGGGGGCACGTTTGCCTTTGCTGGCCTTGGTGCTTTCGGTGGCCACTGTGCCCACCAATTCAGCAGGATCTATCCCTGCGGCTTTCAACATTTCGGCGTATTCGGCAATTTTCTTCTGATGTTCTTCACGGGCCAGGCGTTCGGCAGATTCATCCTGCTGGCGTTCGGCGACCACCTCGGACAATTTCTGCAGTCCCTCTTCCAGTTGCTCCAGGGACAAATCGCGGCAGGCTGCGCGCAGACTACGGATATTCAGCAGAATTTTCAAAAATTCGTTCATATTGGCTACCACGCGAGCAGAAATATTAATGGGAAGGGCTGGTTTTTCGATAATTTATAGGGGGATTTGGTATCAAGTCAAGTCTGCCAAAATAATTAATTAGGCAGATAAATAAAGTCCGGCAATTATTCACGACGCCCGGTTTATTCTCTTTGCAGGAGTTTCATTTCCGAATGAGTTCCGAACAGATGAAAATATCGACCGCATCGTATTTTATGAACCATTTGACTACCTTTTTTCCGCTTTTCGCCACACAAGCCTTGAAATTTAATCAAAAAACTTGCTATCACCCGGTAGCTCGATAAAATGTGTCGCGAATACCTTTAAGTAGAGGCGCGCTGCCTATGAGTAACCGAGCGGAGGGTGATGCCTGCGATGCTCGATGAAAGGAGTCGGCGCCGAAGTGACCAGGCCATCATACCGGGTTGCTGGTTCTGCATCGAACAGGTGCAGGACTGCCATAGTCATCCACTATGGAGCGCTACCTGAAGGGGCTGAGGAGTATGCCCGCCCTGGGTTTTGTTTCTTTGATCCTCTCGGTAGATCTCCACCTGTTGTCTTTAGGTGCAAAGAGATCATGGACATCGTTCATTACGCCGACTCCGGTTGGTCCGTCGTTCCCCCCCTGTTGGCCGTCGCCCTTGCGATCATCACCCGCCGCGTCCTGGTGTCGCTGGGGGTGGGCATAGTCGCAGGCAGTCTGCTGCTCAACCAGTTCTCCCCCCTCGAATCCCTGCATTACATGCTGAACACCGTGCTCAAGATCTTCTGGGTCGAGGGTGCGCTCAACCGGGACAACGTCAACATGATCCTGTTCATGTTGCTGCTGGGGGGCCTCATCAGCCTGATGAGCGTCTCCGGGGCGACCCGGGCCTTCGCCGAGTGGGCCGCGCGCCGCGCCAAGACCCGCAAGGGGGCCAAGGCCCTTACCGGCATGATGGTCTTCGCCTTCTTCATCGATGACTTCTTCCACAGCCTGTCGGTGGGGGCCATCTGCCGCCCGGTTACCGATCGCTTCCAGATCTCCCGCGCCAAGCTGGCCTATCTGCTGGACTCCACCGCGGCGCCGGTCTGCGTGCTGATGCCCATATCCTCGTGGGGCGCCTACATCATCGCCCTGGTGGGCGGCATCATGGCGGCCCATGGTCTGACCGATCAGAGCCCCATCTCCGCCTTCGTCGAGATGATCCCGATGAACCTCTATGCGGTCTTCACCCTGATCATGGTGCTGGTGGTGATCGCCTTCCAGCTCGACATCGGCCCCATGCGTCAACACGAGCAGTGGGCGCTGGAGGGCAAGCTGTGGGATGAGTCCAAGGGCCGTCCCATCGGCCTGGACATGGAGTCGCCCGAGGAGAGCAATGGCGGCATGATCGACATGGTGCTGCCGATCCTGACCCTGACCCTGGCGACCGTCTATTTCATGATAGATTCCGGCGCCGCCGTGCTGGCCGATAAAGGCCTGCCGTTCAGCGTGCTCGGCTCGTTCGAGAACACCAACGTCGGCTCCTCCCTGGTCTATGGCGCCCTGTGCAGCTTGGTGGTCTCCATCGGTCTGGCCATGCGCCTCAAGCTGGGTGCCAGCAACTGGATGAAGGCGGCCCCCCAGGGGATCATGGCCATGCTGCCCGCCATCAATATCCTGCTGTTTGCCTGGACCATAGGCGCCGTGGTGCGCGACGTGGAGACCGGCAAGTACCTGGCTTCCATGGCCAATGGCAACCTGCCGATCGAAGTGTTGCCGGCTGTGGTCTTTATCCTCTCCTGCGCCATGGCCTTTGCCACCGGCACCAGCTGGGGCACCTTCGGCATCATGCTGCCGCTCGCCGGCGACATGGCGGCCGCCAGCGACATCAGCCTGATGCTGCCGATGCTGGCTGCCGTGCTGGCAGGTTCCGTGTTCGGTGATCACAGCTCCCCCATCTCCAGCACCAGCATACTGTCGGCCACCGGTGCCGGCTGCCATCACATCGATCACGTGATGACCCAGCTGCCTTATGCGCTCGCCATCGCCTTCGGTGCCGCGCTCGGTTACCTGGTGATGGGGCTGATGCACTCGGTGCTGGCAGGCTTCACGGTCAGCGCGCTCTGGTTCATCATCTTCTCCGGTTACCATTTGCGCAAGGCTCGGATGCAGCGCGCCCTGGCCGTCGCATAAAGAGAACAAGGGGCCCACGGGCCCCTTGGTTTTGGCAGGGGCTTTGGTTAGCATGCCCCCCATCAATCCCGTTTCGGAACCCCATCATGGCTTCACTGCACTACAAATTCGCCACCATGAACTCGGGCAAGTCGACCCAGCTCATCCAGGCCCACTTCAACTATCTGGAGCGTGGCATGTATCCGCTGGCCATGACTCCCGCCATCGACGACCGCTTCGGTGCCGGGATCATCAGCGCCAGGGTCGGGCTGGAGCTGAAGGTGGAGGTCTTCAGTGACAGCTGCGATCTGTTCGAGATGGTCAAGGCGCGCCATGCAAATCGCCATATCGATGTGTTCATCGTCGACGAGGCGCAGTTCCTGACCCGGGAGCAGGTGTATCAGCTCGCCCGCATCGTCGATGAGCAGGATATTCCAGTGATCGCCTATGGCCTCAAGACCGACTTTCGCGGCGAGCTGTTCCCCGGCTCCTACCACCTGCTCTGTCTGGCGGACAAGTTCGAGGAGCTCAAAAGCATCTGCTGGTGCGGCAACAAGGCGCACATGAACTCTCGGGTCAACGAGGCGGGGCAGGTGATGCGCGACGGCGAGCAGGTGGAGATTGGGGGGAACGATCGCTATGTGTCGCTCTGCCGCAAGCACTATCTGGAAGGACGGGCTTACAGGTAAGCCACAGCATGAAAAAGGGCGCCTCGGGGCTGTCTCTTATACAAAAATCCCCAAGCATCGCTTGGGGATTTTTTTGAACTTATCTCCCATTGCGTGATCTGAACCTTTCATCACTCTCCCTCTGGTTCTAACATGCC
>NZ_JBGLQX010000049.1:0-2853 GCF_041403065.1 Aeromonas sp. S16(2024)
GTTTCGACGACACTTCTTGGGGTTGTATGGTTAAGTGACTAAGCGTACATGGTGGATGCCTTGGCAGTCAGAGGCGATGAAGGACGTACTAACCTGCGATAAGCTGTGAGAAGTCGGTAAGAGACGCTATTACTCACAGATTTCCGAATGGGGAAACCCACTTAGCATAAGCTAGGTATCGTTGCATGAATACATAGTGCAACGAGGCGAACCGGGAGAACTGAAACATCTAAGTACCCCGAGGAAAAGAAATCAACCGAGATTCCCTCAGTAGCGGCGAGCGAACGGGGATTAGCCCTTAAGTTTCTTGGAAGTTAGTGGAATGGTCCTGGAAAGGCCAGCGATACAGGGTGATAGCCCCGTACATGAAAACGACCTTGAAGTGAAATCGAGTAGGGCGGGACACGTGACATCCTGTCTGAATATGGGGGGACCATCCTCCAAGGCTAAATACTCCTGACTGACCGATAGTGAACCAGTACCGTGAGGGAAAGGCGAAAAGAACCCCTGTGAGGGGAGTGAAATAGAACCTGAAACCGTGTACGTACAAGCAGTGGGAGCCCTTCGGGGTGACTGCGTACCTTTTGTATAATGGGTCAGCGACTTACATTTTGTAGCGAGGTTAACCGTATAGGGGAGCCGTAGGGAAACCGAGTCTTAACTGGGCGTCTAGTTGCAAGGTGTAGACCCGAAACCGGGTGATCTAGCCATGGGCAGGTTGAAGGTTGAGTAACATCAACTGGAGGACCGAACCCACTAACGTTGCAAAGTTAGGGGATGACCTGTGGCTGGGGGTGAAAGGCCAATCAAACTCGGAGATAGCTGGTTCTCCCCGAAAGCTATTTAGGTAGCGCCTCGGACGAATACTACTGGGGGTAGAGCACTGTTTGGACTAGGGGGTCATCCCGACTTACCAACTCCATGCAAACTCCGAATACCAGTAAGTAATATCCGGGAGACACACGGCGGGTGCTAACGTCCGTCGTGAAGAGGGAAACAACCCAGACCGCCGGCTAAGGTCCCAAAGTTCTGGTTAAGTGGGAAACGATGTGGGAAGGCTCAGACAGCTAGGATGTTGGCTTAGAAGCAGCCATCATTTAAAGAAAGCGTAATAGCTCACTAGTCGAGTCGGCCTGCGCGGAAGATGTAACGGGGCTCAAACCAGGCACCGAAGCCGCGGATTCACACTTATGTGTGAGTGGTAGGGGAGCGTTCTGTAAGTCTGCGAAGGTGTATCGAGAGGTATGCTGGAGATATCAGAAGTGCGAATGCTGACGTAAGTAACGATAAAGGGGGTGAAAAGCCTCCTCGCCGGAAGACCAAGGGTTCCTGTCCAACGTTAATCGGGGCAGGGTGAGTCGACCCCTAAGGTGAGGCCGAAAGGCGTAATCGATGGGAAGCAGGTTAATATTCCTGCACGACTTGTAATTGCGATGGGGGGACGGAGAAGGCTAGGTGGGCCAGGCGACGGTTGTCCTGGTGAAAGTGCGTAGGTGGTGTTTCTAGGCAAATCCGGAGACACAACACTGAGACACGAGACGAAGCCACTACGGTGGTGAAGCCATTGATGCCCTGCTTCCAGGAAAAGCCTCTAAGCTTCAGATTACAAGTCATCGTACCCCAAACCGACACAGGTGGTCGGGTAGAGAATACCAAGGCGCTTGAGAGAACTCGGGTGAAGGAACTAGGCAAAATAGAACCGTAACTTCGGGAGAAGGTTCGCTCTTGACAGTGAAGTCCCTTGCGGATGGAGCAGTTGGGAGTCGCAGTGACCAGATGGCTGGGACTGTTTATCAAAAACACAGCACTCTGCAAACACGAAAGTGGACGTATAGGGTGTGACACCTGCCCGGTGCCGGAAGGTTAATTGATGGGGTTAGCGCAAGCGAAGCTCTTGATCGAAGCCCCGGTAAACGGCGGCCGTAACTATAACGGTCCTAAGGTAGCGAAATTCCTTGTCGGGTAAGTTCCGACCTGCACGAATGGTGTAACCATGGCCATGCTGTCTCCACCCGAGACTCAGTGAAATCGAATTCGCCGTGAAGATGCGGTGTACCCGCGGCTAGACGGAAAGACCCCGTGAACCTTTACTACAGCTTGGCACTGAACATTGAACCTACATGTGTAGGATAGGTGGGAGGCTTTGAAGGCGTGACGCCAGTTGCGCTGGAGCCGTCCTTGAAATACCACCCTTGTATGTTTGATGTTCTAACGCAGGGCCCTGAATCGGGCTCGCGGACAGTGCCTGGTGGGTAGTTTGACTGGGGCGGTCTCCTCCCAAAGAGTAACGGAGGAGCACGAAGGTTGGCTAATCCTGGTCGGACATCAGGAGGTTAGTGCAATGGCATAAGCCAGCTTAACTGCGAGACGGACAGGTCGAGCAGGTACGAAAGTAGGTCATAGTGATCCGGTGGTTCTGAATGGAAGGGCCATCGCTCAACGGATAAAAGGTACTCCGGGGATAACAGGCTGATACCGCCCAAGAGTTCATATCGACGGCGGTGTTTGGCACCTCGATGTCGGCTCATCACATCCTGGGGCTGAAGTCGGTCCCAAGGGTATGGCTGTTCGCCATTTAAAGTGGTACGCGAGCTGGGTTCAGAACGTCGTGAGACAGTTCGGTCCCTATCTGCCGTGGGCGTTGGATGATTGAAGGGAGTTGCTCCTAGTACGAGAGGACCGGAGTGAACGAACCTCTGGTGTTCGGGTTGTCACGCCAGTGGCACTGCCCGGTAGCTAAGTTCGGAATCGATAACCGCTGAAAGCATCTAAGCGGGAAGCGAGCCCTGAGATGAGTCATCCCTGACCCCTTGAGGGTCCTAAAGGGCCGTTGGAGACCACAACGTTGATAGG
>NZ_JBGLQX010000050.1:0-2612 GCF_041403065.1 Aeromonas sp. S16(2024)
CTTGCGATCAGAGGGGATGTAAAGGTAAAGGGTGCCATTATCTGCGCTATCGGCACGCGCCAGATCTTGGAGTTGCCGCTCTGGCAAGGCGGGAGCCCAAACGTAGAGCTTCTCTTGTGCATCTTTAGGCAACTCATCATCGAACGCGACATTCAGGGTGCGCCCCTCTGCCACCTGGCCTTGGATCAGGCGCACTTGGCTGACCAACTTGCGCACTATGGTGTGCACCAGTTGATTGCGCAGGCCATCGAGTCGCGCTGGATCGGCACGGAGCTCCGCTTGCTGCTGGCGATACATGTCATACCAAGCCTGGCTCTCGGCCGTTTGCAGGCGATATTCGACACCGCTGGCTGACTCCACCGCCATGATCAGTGACGCTTTTTCTAGCACCTGCAGCGCCGCCATGACTCTTGGACGCAGGTCATGTTTTTCATGTTCCAAATCTTCGATCAGCAAGTCAGCCAGGGTTTCTGCACTGGCGTGAATGCCGTAGTCAATTTCGCTCGGCAATTTGCTGATCATCAGGATGAGGGAGAGGATCCGCCCCTGCAGGATCTCTTCAGGCGAGCCATCTTTGAGCTTGCCAATCTCGGCATAGATCTCTTGCCCCACCACCCCGCTATTGACCAGATCGTTGACGATTTGATCGTAAATAAAATCGGCCGGGATCAGACAGCCAAGCGGCTTTTCTGCCCCGTAACGGGTTGCCTCATGGGTGATACGCAGTTGGTTACGCAACTGTGAGCCGGTGCCAGTTTTATCCAGCGCTGGCAGCAACTTTTCCCAGAAACGGCGACGCACCGGCAGCAACGGATAGTCGGCCACCATCCACTGTTCGTCATCCCGTTGATGTTCAAACTTAGAGCCCCGCAGATGGCGGCTGATCTCGCCCAGGTTTTTCTGGATCAGATCCTCGACTGCCCCCTTGGCACTCTCTTTTTTCTGCAGGATCACTTTGCGGATCACTGCATCCACATCGGTATCTGCCAGTTGCACTGTGACCACGAAGCGGCCCATCAGGCGTTGCAAGTTGGGAGTGTCACTGAGCGCACTTTGCCCGGTAGCGACAAATAGCAGGCGTGATTTAAAGCGGCTCGCCTTGCAGCAGGTTTCAATCACCTCTTGCACATCAAAGGCACGGTCTTCATCTCCCCCCACATACTGCTGCACTTCATCGAGCACGATCAGCGTGAGCGGCAGCTGACCATTGCGCTCCAGGGCATCCATGACCGCATCGACCATCTCGTCGTTGGTGATGTCTTTGACCTCTGGGAACTGTGCACGCAGTACCTTGGACATGTCTGGAGCGTTGGTGGCCAAATCAGCGAAATGGGGCAACAGTGCCTGAGCCATCACAGGAGAGACGTAGAGATTACGCAGTTCTCTTTGCCAAGGGTCTTGATCTGCTGCTGCTTTACCATGCAGCCTGACGTACTGCTGCACGGCATCGAGTACCCCTTGGGATTTCAACCACATCACAAAGCGGGCCAGGTGGTATTGCTCTGGCAACCCGACCGATTTGAAGATGATAGAGAGAAACGCCAGGCGCACATTGCCACGCTTGCCCGCTCCCAGGGTACCCGAAGCGGCATGCAAGCCCTGATACTGATGAGAGAGCTCGGCAAGCTTGGCAAACTGCTCGCGAATGCCTGCTGGGAGATCGGCCAGGCTCAAGGGATCGGCACCATCAGAGAAGCGTTGATTGGTCCAGAAGGTGCGTAGCATCTTGGCCAAGTGAGATTTACCCGATCCGTAGAAACCACTGATCCAGACCCCTGACTGCTCAACCTTGGCTTCTAGCTTACTCAGATAGGCCGCTAGAATTTTCTGCATGCCCGCCTCATAGGCGCCATCACAGACAAAGGTTTTCAGTTCGTAGCGCAGGGTTGCGAAGGACTCGGCACTCTGGTCATCGTTGACGACGGCCACACCGTTGTTGGCCAACTCAGATTGCAGCGGATCGTTACTGTAAATCTCTCTATTTAGCATCCCGTAATTCCTTGTTGTTATTCGTTATGGTGACAGATGGCGGTGGCGTGATACCCCCAGCCATCCTTGGCATCTAACAGACTAAAGTTGTTGTCGTGATACTCGCCGGGGAAGAAGACCACCAGCTTGCCTTTTACCACTGGAGAGAGCGCCTTCACTAACCCTGAAACAGAGGCAAAACCAAACAGCGTGCCAGTGCCCAGCAGGGCCACTACATCGTTGCTTCCCAGGGTTTTATCGACTTCCTCTTTCAGGCGCTCGGCCAGCTCCTCGGCAAAAAATTCATAACTGCCCACCAGCAGCTCTGGCTCGGCGAAATAGGCGTCTGCATAGTCGTGTTCCCCCATCCACTTGGGGAAGGTATCTGTGATATCCAACAACTGCCAACGGTGACCATGCTGCTCAACGGCCAGTTGAAATTCAGTGACCCGAGCCCGCAGCTTTAACTCATCTTCTTTGTGATACACCACAAAGACAGCGCGCTCTTCGGCAGATAGCACCGAGCGCCAAGACACCGAGATATAAGTGGTAAAACGCTTAATCAGTTTTGAGAGGCGATCACCCATGCTCTCGTTCTCCTCAAGATGCTGGCGCTATTGGCCAGAGGGGGAAGCGGATTTCGA
>NZ_JBGLQX010000051.1:0-2612 GCF_041403065.1 Aeromonas sp. S16(2024)
TCGAAATCCGCTTCCCCCTCTGGCCAATAGCGCCAGCATCTTGAGGAGAACGAGAGCATGGGTGATCGCCTCTCAAAACTGATTAAGCGTTTTACCACTTATATCTCGGTGCCTTGGCGTTCGGTGCTATCTGCCGAAGAGCGCGCTGTCTTTGTGGTGTACCACAAAGAAGATGAGTTAAAGCTGCGGGCTCGGGTCACTGAATTTCAACTGGCCGTTGAGCAGCATGGTCACCGTTGGCAGTTGTTGGATATCACAGATGCCTTCCCCAAGTGGATGGGGGAACACGACTATGCAGACGCCTATTTCGCCGAGCCGGAGCTGCTAGTGGGCAGTTATGAATTTTTTGCCGAAGAGCTGGCCGAGCGTCTGAAAGAGGAAGTCGATAAAACCCTGGGGAGCAACGATGTAGTGGCCCTGCTGGGCACTGGCACGCTGTTTGGTTTTGCCTCTGTTTCTGGGTTGGTGAAGGCGCTCTCTCCAGTGGTAAAAGGCAAGCTGGTGGTCTTCTTCCCCGGCGAATATCACGACAACAACTTTAGTCTGTTAGATGCCAAGGATGGGTGGGGATATCACGCCACCGCCATCTGTCACCATAACGAATAACAACAAGGAATTACGGGATGCTAAATAGAGAGATTTACAGCAACGATCCGCTGCAATCTGAGTTGGCCAACAACGGTGTGGCTGTCGTCAACGATGATCAGAGTGCCGAGTCCTTCGCTACCCTGCGTTATGAGCTTAAAACCTTTGTCTGTGATGGCGCCTATGAGGCGGGCATGCAGAAAATTCTGGCGGCCTATCTGAGCAAGCTAGACGCCAAGGTTGAGCAGTCAGGTGTCTGGATCAGCGGTTTCTACGGATCGGGTAAATCTCACTTGGCCAAGATGCTACGCACCTTCTGGACCAATCAACGCTTCTCTGATGGTGCAGATCCCTTGAGCCTGGCCGATTTACCGGCAGGGATTCGCGAGCAATTTGCCAAGCTGTCACTGCTCTCCCAACAATACCAGGGCTTGCATGCCGCTTCGGGTACCCTGGGCGCGGGCAAGCGTGGCAACGTGCGCCTGGCGTTTCTCTCTATCATCTTCAAATCGGTCGGGTTGCCAGAGCAATACCATCTAGCCCGCTTTGTGATGTGGTTGAAATCCCAAGGGGTACTCGATGCCGTGCAACAGTACGTCAGGCTGCATGGTAAAGCAGCAGGGGATCAAGACCCGTGGCAAAGAGAACTGCGTAATCTCTACGTCTCTCCTGTGATGGCTCAGGCACTGTTGCCCCATTTCGCTGATTTGGCCACCAACGCCCCAGACATGTCCAAGGTGCTGCGTGCACAGTTCCCAGAGGTCAAAGACATCACCAACGACGAGATGGTCGATGCGGTCATAGATGCCCTGGAGCGCAATGGTCAGCTGCCGCTCACGCTGATCGTACTTGATGAAGTGCAGCAGTATGTGGGCGGAGATGAAGACCGCGCCTTTGATGTGCAAGAAGTGATTGAAACCTGCTGCAAGGCAAGCCGCTTTAAATCACGTCTGCTCTTTGTCGCCACCGGTCAAAGTGCACTAAGTGACACCCCTAACCTGCAACGCCTGATGGGCCGCTTTGTGGTCACTGTGCAACTGGCAGATACCGATGTGGATGCAGTGATCCGCAAAGTGATCCTGCAGAAAAAAGAGAGTGCTAAGGGTGCAGTCGAGGATCTGATCCAGAAAAACCTGGGCGAGATCAGCCGCCATCTGCGGGGCTCTAAGTTTGAACATCAACGGGATGACGAACAGTGGATGGTGGCCGATTATCCGCTGTTGCCGGTGCGTCGCCGTTTCTGGGAAAAGTTGCTGCCCGCGCTGGATAAAACCGGCACCGGCTCACAGCTGCGTAATCAACTGCGTATCACCCATGAGGCAACCCGTTATGGGGCAGAAAAGCCGCTTGGCTGTCTGATCCCTGCCGATTTTATTTACGATCAAATCGTCAACGATCTGGTCAATAGCGGAGTGGTGGGGCAAGAGATCTATGCCGAGATTGGCAAGCTCAAAGATGGCTCGCCTGAAGAGATCCTGCAGGGGAGGATCCTCTCCCTCATTCTGATGATCAGCAAATTGCCGAGCGAGATTGACTACGGTATTCACGCCAGTGCAGAAACCCTGGCTGACTTGCTGATCGAAGATTTGGAGAACGAGAAACATGACCTGCGGCCACGGGTCAACGCGGCGCTGCAAGCGTTGGAAAAAGCCTCGCTAATCATGGCGGTGCAGTCTGCAAGTGGTATCGAGTATCGCCTGCAAACGGCCGAGAGCCAGGCTTGGTATGACATGTATCGCCAGCAGCAAGCGGAGCTCCGTGCCGATCCAGCCAGGCTCGATGGCCTGCGCAATCAACTGGTGCACACCATAGTGCGCAAGTTGGTCAGCCAAGTGCGCCTGACCCAAGGCCAGGTGGCAGAGGGGCGCACCCTGAATGTCGCGTTCGATGATGAGTTGCCTAAAGATGCACAAGATAAGCTCTACGTTTGGGCTCCCGCCTTGCCAGAGCGGCAACTCCAAGATCTGGCGCGTGCCGATAGCGCAGATAATGGCACCCTTTACCTTTACATCCCCTCTGATCGCAAG
>NZ_JBGLQX010000052.1:0-2460 GCF_041403065.1 Aeromonas sp. S16(2024)
TGGCAAAGATGGCAACTATGCCGACTTTCTAGCGGATGATGAGCCCTCAGACCCAAAGCGAAAGAAGAACCCCCTTTTTTGAAAAAGAAGGGGGGTTCTTCAGCAATCTGACGCCCCAGATGGGGCGTTTTGTTTTTTAAGGGAGCAGGATGAAGCGTCGTGGGCTCAGCGCCTTGGCCTGGCGTCACACCAGCTGCAGTTCACCCTCTGTCGCCAGCAAGGTGGTCATGCCGCCGGCCTTGCCTGCCTGGATGCCGATGGGGGTGTCTTCAAACACCAGGCAGTTGGCCGGGTTGGCGCCGAGCAGCTCGGCCACTCTCAGGAAGGTGTCGGGATGGGGCTTGTGGTTGGTCACGTCGTCGGCGCTCACCAGCACGGGGATGAAGGCATCGAGGCCGGTATTTCTCAGTATGTGCGTCGCATGATCCCGGGTTGAGCCTGTGCCTATGCCCATGGGCACCTTGCCGTGGCAGCGCTTGACCAGCTCCCACATGGCGGGGAAGACGCGGACCTTGTCGATCCGTTCCAGATAGAGGGCTATCTTGCGGCGGGCGAAGGCCTCCACGTCGATTTCCAGCCCGTGCTGCTCGGCCAGCATGGCCACTATCTTGCGGGTGGGAATGCCGCCGTACTCGTTGAGCTGTGCCCGATCGAACGGCAGGCCGAATTCGGCGCTGGTGGTTTCCCAGGCATCCAGGTGCAGGGGCATGGAGTCCACCAGGGTGCCGTCCATATCGAAGATCAGGGCGTCGTATTGCTCAAACTGGAACTGCTCGGACATGGGGTACTTCCTCCTCGGCTAAAAGAGCACACTACCAGATCCGCTCCCCGGATGCCGCGACCGCCGTCATGGCCTGGGCAGGCAGTGGGTTTGACCATGGGCTGCTGATTTATGAGACAATAATGCGCTCTGCGCCTCGGGTGCCGGCAACTCACAGTAGCGAGCCTCTCTATGTCCCCAAAAACCGTCTTCTCAAGCGTGGCCCTGGTGATCGCCCTGGGCTCACTGGAAAAGAGCATAGTCACTACCCCCTTGCCCATCATAGGAGCCGAGCTGAACGCCGGCGCCGCCCTCACCTGGGTGGTGACCGCCTACCTGCTGGCGGCCACCGCCGCCCTGCCCATCTACGGCAAGCTGAGCGATCTGTTCGGCCGGGTGCGGATGCTCAACATCGGCATAGGCCTGTTTCTGGCAGGGTCGGTGGCCTGCGCCCTGGCCCAGGATCTGCCGACCCTGCTGGCGGCCCGGGTGCTGCAAGGATTGGGGGGAGGGGGGCTGATCGCGCTCGCCTTCACCGTCATCGCCGACTGCATTCCCCCGCGGGAGGTGGGCAAGTATCAGGGCTACATCTCGGCGGTCTATGCGGTCTCCAGCATCGCCGGGCCCCTGCTCGGGGGCTACTTCACCGAGCAGCTGAGCTGGCGCTGGATCTTCTGGATCAACCTGCCCCTCGGGGCCCTGGCGCTCTGGCTGGTGAACCGCAATCTGGGTCACCTCAACGTGCGCCGTCACAGCCGCTTCGACTGGAAGGGGGCGGCACTGCTGATCACGGTCACCACCCTCTCCCTGCTGCTGCTCTCGCCGGAGACGGCGCTGTCCGCCATCTGGCTGGCGGCGGGGCTGGCCCTGGCCCTGCTGCTGCTGATCCTGGTGGAGCGACGGGCCCAGGATCCCATACTGCCCGCCCATCTGGCCCGCTTGCCCGGTTATCTGGTGAGCGTGCTGCTGGCGCTGGCCTCACAACTGCTGATGTTTGCCGTGCTGGTCTACCTGCCGCTTCAGATGCAGTGGCAGAAGGGGATGGGGGCCAGCGAGAGCGGCCTTTACATGGTGATCTTCATGGTCTGCATCACGGCGGGGGCCTTCGTCGGTGGCAAGCTGATCGGCCACTCCGGTCATTACAAGCGCTTCGTGGTGGCGGGCTTCGCCCTGGCGGCGCTGGCGCTGTGGCAGATCCACTTCGATCTCCTTGCCAATCTGGGGCTGGGCTTCGCCGGTCTGGGGCTGGGGCTGGTGCTGCCGGCCCTCTCTGTGGTGGTGCAAAACGCCCTGCCGCGGGAAGATCGCGGCATCGGCATGTCTCTGTTCAACTTCGGCCGCGAGCTGGGGGGGGCGGTCGGGGTGGCCATCTGCGCCGTGCTGTTCCACGGGGCCCTGCCGGCCGGGACCAGCCACAACCTGGCGAGCCTTAGCCCGGCCGAGCTGGCACCGGGGTTCAGCGCCACCTATGTGGGCATGGCAATGATCGCGAGCGCCGCCTTCCTCATCACCCTGCTGGCGTTGAAGCGCCACGAGCTGGCCAGCATCCCGGCCTGATGCGCTCCCTTGAGACGAAAAAGGGCTCCCGAGGGCTGTCTCTTGATCACAACTGTTGATGCGCAAGAGACAGCGCCAGTTCATAGCCTTCAAGGAGGGTCTCTAACCTAAACCAGCCCTCCCATAACACCGCTATCGAGGCT
>NZ_JBGLQX010000053.1:0-2054 GCF_041403065.1 Aeromonas sp. S16(2024)
GGTAAGGTGTTCAATCAACGTCATAGCGCGTGCCTCCTGCATGGAGACGCGATTAGATCACAGACGATCTGCCTGTTCAAATTTCATTAACAAAGTGCGATCCCGCCCTGCCTTTTCCCAATGGACGGAGCCATGAGCATGTAGAATATTTAATTGAGGAAGGGTTTGGTCATATCGCTCAAAGGCACCCTTATTAATTACTCTATTATTGAAATTCTTAGTATGAAAGATGCGCTTTTGGAATCCAGAACTTCCATCATTGACATAGAATGGTGCTACATGCTCAGTTAGTAACTCTTCACAGGCAGTTTCAATACAATTATCATAGTTCGTGGTAAATATATTTGCTTTTTTTGCAGAGTCCTTCTGTCTATCTAAAACACGAATTAATGTGTTAATAAAAAGTTTATATTCGCCAATGACTACTTCTTTTACCGGCGCTCTAGGTGGCGCCGGTACCCCTTTAGGCCATATACATGGCAACCCAGGTTTTATACACTCTCGGTAGTACAACATGAATAGCAAACACTTCATTGGGGAATTACTTTCAAAAATCTTAGCTAATGTTTCAAATGTATGCTTTTTACCATCATCATCTTTAATTTCTAGAGCTAAGGTAGGTAAAAATCCATGTGATGCTCCAGCTCCAATCAAAAAGTTTAAATTTTGTTCGTATATATCTTTTAGGTTGAATTGGTCAGGCATTTGAAAGTCCACATAAAATAATCAGGGCTATAGGTTCGATTAGCAAATTGTAATCGGACGTTCGAGAAACAAGGTTTTATCGCGGCTAAATGTTCACTATCGGGTATGCAATATCAGGCAATTCTTTGATAGAGCTAAGTGCCACTTTCGGCTGTCTTTTGTTCACTTTCTCACCTGTGCAAACAAGCTGATTTAGCTTGATGCATAGGTACGGCAATCGGCCCTAGCCTTTCTGGCGACCGGGGGGCTGGATAAGAGATAACACCTCTTCCTATTAATGTTGGGTGCTACTAGCTAGTTGGCCTCTGGCCTGCGGGTTAGGTGTTGCCCCCTGTTGTTCGCCGAGGTGAGCCCGTTTGTCCAGGCCGCGAGGCAGGACGCCGAGCGAGTGCCGCTGGGCTAGGGATGGCCCATCGGCGCGTGCCGTGGGACAAACGGGTGAACCGAGGGAACCCGACGCAGGAGGGCGAACAAGCGGGGGTGGCCTTTCTTTTGGTGACTTTTCTTTGGCCACGCAAAGAAAAGTCACTCGCCCAAGCCCGAAGGGCGGGCGAAACACCGTCGAGGGCAACGCCCTCGTGTCCTGCATGGCGAAGCCATGCCCAAAGCAGTTGGCGACCCCTCACCCTAACCCTCTCCCGCAAGGGGAGAGGGGATGGTTACCGCGGACGATTACGCTGTGCTAATCGACCCTACGTGCTTATTGCACCCTACGCCTCTCCCCCAAGGGGCGAGGGGATTGTTACCGCGGACGATTACGCTTCGCTAATCGACCCTACTCGACCCTACTTGTCCCGGGTCCCGGGGCCGTAGGAAACCCCGTCGAGGGTGGAACCCTCGCACCTTGCCGAGGCGCGGGATGCCGGGCTGGCATCCGCCAACGACGCTACCGCCCCTGGCTCTCGCTACCACAATGCGCCGCTGACCCGACGGGACAAAACAGGGGCCAACGGGCACCCACCCCCATCCTACGGAGCCGACGGGGCCCGATCCACGGATATTGCTGACCCAAGTGTCAGAATCGACAGGTTTTTTGCGCTGGTTCAAAGTTACGGCCGCACGCCTGGGGTGGGGCGGGGCCTCAGGCGTGGCCCGCCAAAGTGTGAACGGACCGATATTTCCCCGGCCTACCCCTTTCTCGCACTTGTCTGGCGTGTCCCGGGTTGGCTAAGGTGGTCGCCCATCACATGCAGGCAGTGGAGAGAGGCATGGACAAGATATTGCAGACCCTGTCGGAGCCAGGGCGGGAGCACACTTTGTTGATATTTTAACCAAAGAATAACTGAGCCCGATAGTCGTCATTCCAGCCGGCTCTTTTTAGCTTGTTTCTCTGACTTCGAGCACCACAA
>NZ_JBGLQX010000054.1:0-1659 GCF_041403065.1 Aeromonas sp. S16(2024)
ATTCAAATTGTTAAAGAGCGACGCAACAGTGTGTTGCTGCGGGAGTGGAATTCTACTCAACCGCCTTCTCGAGTCAAGCCTTATTTTCAAAGGCTTTCGAGGTTATCGACCTGGTTGTTTGCGTTGCCGCTTGCCCTGTCGATGGAGGCGCATTATAGGGAGCTGAAACTTTCTGGCAAGCAGATAATTGCAAAAAGATGGCTTTCATCAACTGATCGCTCACAAAGCCACCAATACGCATATTAAGCAAACAAAATCAGCCCGCGACGGGCACTGAAACGGCGAAATCGTGCAGGTTGTTGTAGATGGCATCAGCCAGCGCATTGCCCTCATCGGTCACTACCTTGCCGGTGCGCACCATCACCTTGTGTCCGACCCCGGCATTGATGGCCGCTTTCAGGTCGGAAGGCTTGTCACCCACCATATAAGAACTCGCCATGTCGATACCCAGCTCCTGTTGCGCCAACAGCAGCATACCGGGGGCAGGCTTGCGGCAATCGCAGGGAGCACCGTGATCCGGATGATGAGGACAGAAATAGATACCATCGAGATCCACATCCCGATCGGCCAGTGACCAGTCCATCCATTCCGTCAGGTTCATGAAGTCGTCCTCACTGAAATAGCCACGGGCGATACCAGACTGATTGGTGACAACGATCAACAGATAGCCTTTCTGCTTCAGCAACTGCATGGCTTCGATCACACCGGGCAGGAAGTGGAAGTCGTCTACCTGGCTGACATAACCTGTGTCTTCGTTGATGACACCGTCACGATCCAGAAAAATGGCGGGTTTACTCACGGGCACCTCCTCGGCAATAGATGTTTGAACAATATCTCACGGAGCAGATAAAGCCCCATAAATAAAAGGGGCGGCCGAAGCCACCCCTTTTTGTGTGCAGATAGCAAATCGATTAAGCGATTACGCTAGCAACAACACCAGCACCTACGGTACGGCCACCTTCACGGATAGCGAAACGCAGGCCGTCGTCCATCGCGATCGGCGCGATCAGGGTAACAACCATTTTGATGTTGTCGCCTGGCATTACCATCTCTACGCCTTCCGGCAGTTCGATGGTACCGGTCACGTCGGTAGTACGGAAGTAGAACTGCGGACGGTAGCCCTTGAAGAACGGGGTATGACGACCACCTTCTTCTTTGGACAGCACGTACACTTCAGATTCGAACTTGGTGTGCGGCTTGATGGAACCCGGCTTGGCCAGTACCTGACCACGCTCTACGTCTTCACGCTTCACGCCACGCAGCAGGGCGCCAACGTTCTCACCGGCACGACCTTCGTCCAGCAGCTTGCGGAACATTTCAACACCGGTACAGGTGGTAGAAACGGTGTCTTTGATACCGACGATTTCTACGGTCTCACCGACTTTAACAATACCGCGCTCTACACGACCGGTTACTACGGTACCACGGCCAGCGATGGAGAAGACGTCTTCGATAGGCATCAGGAACGGCAGGTCAATCGCGCGCTCCGGCTCCGGGATGTAGGTATCCAGGTGGTGAGCCAGCTCGATGATCTTCTCTTCCCATGCTGCGTCGCCTTCCAGCGCTTTCAGCGCGGAACCACGGACTACCGGCAGGTCATCACCCGGGAAGTCGTACTCGGTCAGCAGTTCACGAACTTCCATCTCGACCAGTTCGAGC
>NZ_JBGLQX010000056.1:0-1441 GCF_041403065.1 Aeromonas sp. S16(2024)
CAGGGTGAGAGCGTGAACATTTTGTTAAATTTCACCCAGTTTTTTGAGACCCGCATTGAGTACCGTTTCCAGATATTCACTGCTCATTCCTGCGATTTTTTGCTTCCGTCTTACGCTCGCCTTGCGTGAAGTCTCGGCCCTGAGCATGTTCAGCCCCATGTGCCGGATGCACGCCAAAATCTCTGCGGCATCACCGCGATAAATCGGGCAATCATCCTCGCCCATCGTGACGTCCAGCACCCAGTGCAGGCTATTTTCGATGGCCCAGTGCCCACGCACCGCTCGCGCAAACTCATCCTGCACCAACGCTTTGGAACTGATGAAATAACGCTGCTCTATGGTAATTTTTTGCATATTTTCAACGCGATAGGAGATGGCCACGCCAATGCTGTGCAACTGTTTCCAATGAGGAAACTGGGCGGCCAACTCGCCCGCCGCCATGACATGGTACTCACGACCATCGATGCGGCCATGAGCCTTCTCAAGCGTCATCGTCTCTGCGCATAACGGGGTGGCCGCCAGCGGGGCGAGGGCCTGTCGAACCGCCTCGAACAACTTGGGTTGGTTGCCTTTGACGGCCAATAAGTAATCGCCACCTTGCTGAAGGATGGTCTCGGCGATCTCGGTCTGGCACCCCATCGCATCGATGGATACCAGGCAGCCTTTGATGTCGAGCAGCGCCAGCAACTCGGGAATAGCGGTAATTTCATTGGACTTGGCGTCGGTTTTTATCTGTCCGAGCACCAGCTTATTGGCGGCGGCATAGGCACTGACCATGTGAATGGTCGACGTTCGATCCTCACGGTCATAGGAACTGCGCAGGGTTTTGCCATCGATAGCGACCAGGGCGCCATCGGTGTGCTGGTTAATGGCTTGAGTCCACCGCACAAAGGCGGCCTGAAACGGCTCTGGTTTGATGCCGGAGATGATCCTGGCAATGGTGTCATGGACAGGAATGCCGTTTTTAAACAGTCCCTTGGATTGAAACCAGGGAAGATGAACCTCGCCGAAATCCTCAATATCTTCCCAGCCCTCAGCCCCGCCGATCACGGCACAGACGGTGAGAAACAGGACATCGTAGAAGGGATAATAAATCTTGGCATGCTGGCGAGGGTCGTGAATATTGTCGAAGAACTGAGCGAAAACGGCATCAATAGACATGAGAGCACTCCTGAAAAGGAGCATGAGATCACAGCCGGATCACCAGGTCAAATTTCAGGGTGAGGATGTGAGCAAATTGTTAACTATGGAAATCATGGAAATTATCATTTTTTGGATTTCATGCGCATTTTTTGAGCTGAAATGACGTGCAGTGACGATTAAAAAGTGTGAAGGCGATCCTGACTATAAAGTTAACTGCATATCACAGGCCTATAAGTATTTGTTTTGTAGGCAAAAAACTATTTTTAATTTTTAACAAAATGTTCACGATCTCGCCCTG
>NZ_JBGLQX010000057.1:0-1242 GCF_041403065.1 Aeromonas sp. S16(2024)
CAGGGCAAACGCATGAGTGCTTATTTTTCATCCACCTCGTTAAAGCCACTCAGGAGCACTTGCTCCAGATAGCTGCTGTTCATTGCCGCTATCTTTTGCTTACGTCTGATGCTCACCTTTTTGCTTCGCTCCGAGCGCAGCATGTTCAGCGCAATATGTCGTACTGCTGCCAAGTTGGCTGAGCCCTCCTCCCGATAAATCTGGCAGGCATCCTCTTTCATCACCACGTCCAACACCCAATGTAACTGGTTTTCAATGCCCCAGTGGCTGCGCACTGCGTTAGCGAAAGTGGCTCGCTCCAAGGGCGCCGAACTGATGTAGTAGCGGTACTCCAACGACTCTTTTCCTTTGTTGTCTCGCCGGTATCCAATGGCCACACCCAACGTGCTCAACCCCTTCCACTCGGGGAAGGCTCGAGCCACCGCATCGGCTGGCAACACATAATATTGCCGGACCTCAATCCTCCCCCGGCTTTGTTCGATGCTGGCGATCGGTTGCTCTTCTGCCAACACATCCCGAAACACCTCACGGATGGCATTCGACAAGCGCTCCTGATTGCCTTTGACAGCCAGCAGGTAATGGCCCCCTTGCTCGACAACCTGAGCCGCTATGGCTGTTTGGCAACCCATCGCATCGATGGATATCAGACAGCCGTTGATATCCAGCATCGACAGCAGTGCCGGGATCGCGGTGATCTCATTAGACTTGGCATCCGTCTTGACCTGCCCGAGCACTACGCCATTGGCACAGGAAAAAGCACTGACCATGTGGATAGCTGACGCCCGGTTATCACGGTCATAGGAGCCTCTGAGCACCTTGCCATCCAGCGCAATCACGTCCCCTTCGCAGCGCTTGCTGACTGCTGCCATCCAGTTGAGGAAGCAATGCTGAAATTGCACCGGGTCGAGTCGGGAAATCACGCGGGCAATGGTGTCGTGAACCGGCAGCCCATTGGGAAAGAGCTTGCGCTTCTGAAACCAGTCCAGGTGCGCCTCACCAAAGTCCTCGATATCCTGCCATCCTTCAGCGCCGCCGATCACGGCGCAGAGCGTCAGGAACAGAACATCAAACAGGGGGTAGGCCACTTTGGCGGTTTGTCTGGGATCTTGGAGTTCGGCAAAGTGTTCAGAGAAAGCGTCGATGGACATGAAATGGTTCCCGAAAAGGGAGCATAAGATCATAACCCGCGACATCGGTCAAATCATGTAAATGTGCTCAATAAACGTTCGCGATCTCGCCCTG
>NZ_JBGLQX010000058.1:0-1170 GCF_041403065.1 Aeromonas sp. S16(2024)
ATCGTCTGTGATCTAATCGCGTCTCCATGCAGGAGGCACGCGCTATGACGTTGATTGAACACCTTACCCTTGTCGAAGAAACTCGCTCTGAGATCAATCGTAAACATAACCTGGTTGATGTCATGTTCCTTGTCATCAGTGCCATCATGAGTGGTGCCGAGGGCTGGAATGACATCGAAACCTATGGCGATTCAAAGATCGATTGGCTCCGTCAGCATCGCCCCTTTGCCAACGGCATCCCGCGGCGTCACACGGTTGCCCGCATTCTGCGCTGCATTGTCATCGATACCTTGCTTGAAGCGTTGCTGTGCTGGGTCAATGAACAGCGCACTCATCAGGGCAAACCCATCATTGCCTTTGATGGCAAGGTGTTACGCGGCTCCTTTCGGGGAAATGCCAAGGATGCGCTTCAGTTGGTCACGGCTTACGATACCGAAAATGGGCTGGTGTTAAGCCAGAAAGCAACCCCTAACAAGAAGGGGGAAATCGAAACCGTCAAAGATATGCTGGACATTCTTGAGCTAAAAGGAGCCGTTGTCACACTCGATGCGTTGCATTGTCAGCGTGAGACACTGGAGAAAATCAGCGAGAAGAAGGCTCATGTAGTGGTACAGGTCAAGAATAATCAACCGAAGCTGTATCAAGCGGTTCAATCGCAATTCCAGTCACTGTTTGACGCCCAGAAAGAGAAGATTGTCGTCGAGCACAAAGAGAGTGGACATGGCCGCCAGGAAGAGCGTTATGTGTTTCAATTAAAAGCCAAATTACCGCCAGAGTTGACGGAGAAATGGCCGACAATCCGCAGCATCATTGCCGTTGAGCGTCACCGCAGCGCCAACGGAAAAGGAACGGTAGATACCTCTTACTATGTCAGCTCGTTATCCCCCAAGCACAAGCTGCTAGGGCACTATATACGGCAGCACTGGCGGATAGAGAACAGCCAGCATTACATTCTTGATGTGGTGTTCAACGAGGATGCTTCCAGGATAGCGATGGAGGATGCGGTCGAGAATATGGCGCTATTCCGGCGGTTCGTATTGAATATCGTAAAACAGAGCAATTGTGGTGCTCGAAGTCAGAGAAACAAGCTAAAAAGAGCCGGCTGGAATGACGACTATCGGGCTCAGTTATTCTTTGGTTAAAATATCAACAAAGTGTGCTCCCGCCCTG
>NZ_JBGLQX010000059.1:0-1032 GCF_041403065.1 Aeromonas sp. S16(2024)
GGCGCTGTCCAAATTACGTGTTGGAAGACTACTCTTGAAGTAGGTCATCACCCTGAGGGCCTCCATCATGGATACCCAAGCCTTTCAACATCTACTCTCTCTCTTCCCACAACTCACCTTGCGCCAGCGTCGCCTCGCGCAACATGAACTCACCGCACCTCACCCCATCACCTCGTTGGCCACCCAACTCCCCCCTTGCCAATGTTGTCCTCACTGTCAGGCCGAGGCTGCGCAGTTGGCTCCCTGGGGTTGGAGTCGAGGGCTGCGTCGTTATCGCTGCAAGCAGTGTCTGCGCACCAGCTCCGTTCTCACCAAGACGCCTCTGGCCCGACTTCGCAAGGCACAATGCTGGGAAGACTACGCCCAGGCCCTCATCGACGGTCTGACCGTCCGACAGGCTGCCGTCCGCTGCGGGGTCTGTAAAAACACCGCCTTCTTGTGGCGTCACCGCTTCCTGAACGCCATGGCGAGTCACCAGGCGGCACGGGAAGGGGGTATCGTCGAGGTTGATGAGACCTTCTTCCTGGAGTCGTTTAAAGGACAACGTGGTTTACCCCGCCCGGCCCGCCACCGCGGGGGCAAAGGCCGTACCCGAGGCACAGGGTCGGATTACATCCCGGTGATGGTGGTTCAGGACCGGGCTGGTCATCATGCGGATTTTCAGTTGGAGAAAATGAATGCCGAGACGGTGATAGCGGTTTTGACACCCCTTGTCTCGTCAGATGCGGTGTTGTGTAGCGACGGCGCCGGGGTGTATGCCAGTTTCAGCAAAGCACAGGGAGTGACCCATCAGGTCGTGCGCAATCGTCAAGGCGAGCGCGTGGTTGGCGCGTACCACATCCAGCATGTCAACGGATATCACCGTCGGTTGAAAGAGTGGATGGAGCGGTTCCATGGGGTCGCGACCCACTATCTGAGGAATTATCTGGGTTGGCGAAGGATGTTGGAGCGCTACGGGCGGGAAGTGAATATCCCAAGTTGCTTGCATGAGGCGCTGGGGCGCCCCATGCAACACGTAATTGGGACATAGCC
>NZ_JBGLQX010000060.1:0-775 GCF_041403065.1 Aeromonas sp. S16(2024)
CACCGAGATATAAGTGGTAAAACGCTTAATCAGTTTTGAGAGGCGATCACCCATGCTCTCGTTCTCCTCAAGATGCTGGCGCTATTGGCCAGAGGGGGAAGCGGATTTCGACAATGCCACTAGCCTGCTTGTAGGTAATTACGCCATGCAGCGATGCCATGTAGGCCAGCTCATATCCCTCTGCCGGATCCAGGCTTAGCAGTTGAAACCATGGAGTCTGAAACAACCCTTGTCCGGCACGCCCTTCACAGTGACCGAGAAAGAGTGCAAATGCCGCATTGACATAGGTCACGACCGGACTGGTTCTTACCTTTTTGTATTTGCCTTGCAGGAACCCGGCGTGCGTCCAACTGCCGTTGATATTCTGGGCAAACGAGCGCAGGGAAGCCGGGCTGAAACGGTTAGGGTCGGGGGCGGCTAAAACCTGTTCCACCTGTTCACGTTCCAGTACGTCTCCCAACGGGGTCGTACTAATCAACGACTGGGTCTGCCTTAATAACGGGTCCCTGGCCAGCGCAAGTTGCAAGGTCAACAGAGGTTGAGCCTCCTCACTTCGCTCCCATAGCTGGCGAAACACGTGAAACAAAGGGATCTCCGGGGAGATACCATACAGATCGACCAGGTGGCGGAACGTCAACTTGCGGGCATTGTCGCTGCTTTTATGCAGCACATTGTAAAGCTCGATATCTTGCTGATAGTCATGCCGGGTTGCCTGCTCAGGGCGACCATCCAGCAGCGTTTTTAGCTCGCTATACATCAAGCTTCTAGCCGAGTG
>NZ_JBGLQX010000061.1:0-764 GCF_041403065.1 Aeromonas sp. S16(2024)
GAGCAACCAGAGCAACCAGAGCAACCAGAGCAACCAGAGCAACCAGAGCAACCAGAGCAAGGCAAGTCTCAAGCCGCCGCCTTCCCTAGGCAAACCCGGCTTATCAAGCAGAGCACCACCGACCCTGATAGCGGCTATATGGTGCGTGAAGGCAAACCAAAGGGCTTCTTCTACCTCGACCACCGCACGGTCGATGCCAAATACGCCATCATCACCGACAGCTTCATCACCCCGGGCAATGTCCATGACAGCGTTCCCTATCTCTCTCGGCTGGATCGGCAAATCGAGACCTTTGGTTTTAAAGTGGAAGCGGTGGGACTGGATGCAGGCTACAACAATGCCCCCTTGTGCCACGGGCTGGTCGAACGGGGCCTGGTGCACAGCGTGATTGGCTACTGTCGCCCGTCAAAAAGGAAGGGCATGCTGGCCAAGCGTGAATATCGTTATGATGCGCAGCAAGACTGTTATCACTGCCCGCAAAACGAAATCCTGCGCTACCAGACCACCAACGGGGAAGGGTATCGGCTCTACGCCAGTGACCCGGACACATGCCGGGAGTGCCCGCTGCGGACGCAATGCACCAAGAGTAAAACAGGCATCAAACAGGTGAGCCGACATGTCTGGCAGGGAGAGCGGGAACGGATAGACCAGAACCGACTGACAGAGCCGGGCAAACAGACTTACAAGGGGCGGCAGGAGACGGTTGAGCGCAGTTTTGCGGATGCGAAGCAGCACCACGGTCATCGGTATGCCCGTTATCGGGG
>NZ_JBGLQX010000062.1:0-762 GCF_041403065.1 Aeromonas sp. S16(2024)
TGACTGGGGTGAAGTCGTAACAAGGTAACCCTAGGGGAACCTGGGGTTGGATCACCTCCTTACCTTAAGATGTCGTGTTGTTGAGTGTTCACACAGATTGCCTTGATTCAAAGTAGTTAGAGCAAAGACCTGATGCGAAAGCGTCAGTGCTTATCTGGCTTAGGTCAGATGAGAGAAGCCCGTTCGTTGGGTTGGGATGTGAATAGCGGCGCAAGTTGCTACCCAAGCCAGAGTTAGCGATAACAACGAACAGCGCTAAAGGCAGTTGTTCTGCAGGTGTCGGCAAATAATGCCGCTCGCTTCGCAGGCTCAGCGTCGCCTTTACAAAACGTCTTCGATACGAAGTATCGAAAGCGGACGTTTTGTCCCCTTCGTCTAGAGGCCTAGGACACCGCCCTTTCACGGCGGTAACAGGGGTTCGAATCCCCTAGGGGACGCCACTTCTCTTCTTGCTAACAAGAATGCAGAGTTAAGAAACTGATTCTTAACTCTGTTTTCTTCGGTCACTGACCGTTGCAAACATGCTCTTTAACAATCTGGAAAGCTGATTTAAAAAGTAGTTCTCAAACATTTGTTACAAGTGCTTTGGAAACTTCTTGGCGAAAACCAAAATTTATTTTGGTCCTTGTTGTACTTCAACAAGCAAGCGTTGTTTCGACGACACTTCTTGGGGTTGTATGGTTAAGTGACTAAGCGTACATGGTGGATGCCTTGGCAGTCAGAGGCGATGAAGGACGTACTAACCTGCGATAAGCTGTGAGA
>NZ_JBGLQX010000063.1:0-630 GCF_041403065.1 Aeromonas sp. S16(2024)
TGCCAGATGGAGCTCACCAGCCACCTGCTTGTGCAAGCGGTCATGGAGAGTTGCGCCGTCAACGAGATGGTGCTGGCCGAGCAGCTTATCGCGCGCACGCCAGACCACTCGTTGACCCTGTTCGACAAGGGGTTCTACTCGCTTGGCCTGCTCCATGCTTGGCAAACCACCGGCAACGAGCGGCACTGGCTGCTGCCACTCAAAAAGGGCACGCAATACGAGGTGGTGCGCAAGCTGGGGCGTCAGGATGTGCTGGTGCATCTCAAGACCAGTCCACAGGCACGCAAGAAATGGCCACAACTGCCGGACACGGTGGAAGCCCGCTTGCTGACTCGCACTATCAACGGCCAGGAGCGGCAGGTGCTGACCTCGATGGTCGACCCGATGCGCTTCCCGGGTGCTGACATCGTCGATCTCTACAGCCATCGCTGGGAAATCGAACTGGGTTATCGGGAGATGAAGCACAGTTTGCAACAACACCGACTGACCCTGCGCAGCAAGAAGGCGGCGGGAATACGGCAGGAGCTGTGGGGCATGCTGCTGGCGTACAACCTGCTGCGCAGCCAGATGGTGAAGATGGCGGCGAGCCTGAAGGGATACACGGCGAGTCAGCTGAGTTTTCACATGGCA
>NZ_JBGLQX010000064.1:0-598 GCF_041403065.1 Aeromonas sp. S16(2024)
CAACCGAAGTTGTCTTGGTCACTTCACCAGACATTGAAAATCAACAAAATTGTTTGATGTTCGATGCTGTGAGTGCCCACACAGATTGCTTGATTCAAATTGTTAAAGAGCAGGGTTTGAAACTATAACCCTTACTGGGTTGCTTTGCAAGCCAGACCAGACGCGCACTGCGCCGTGCTTATGGAGGCGCATTATAGGGAATTGATTCTTTCTGACAAGCAAAAACTATGTGTTTTTTTGAGAAAAGTGTTCAGGTGTTTAATACACGACCAGATAGTGCAAAACACCACCATCAAAGGACTCGCTAGAAGCCAGCCATAACTGCAAGCGGGCCGATCAGGCAAAGCAGCCTGCTCTATAAAGGCGGTTCATATAGGTTCATATATAAGGGAGAGATGCGCAAATAGAAAAGGGTCCTGCCGGCTGTCTCTTGATCACAACTGTTGATGCGCAAGAGACAGCGCCAGTTCATAGCCTTCAAGGAGGCTCTCTAACCTAAACCAGCCCTCCCATAACACCGCTATCGAGGCTCGCCCCGTGCGCTTGGTGTCCTTCCAGCCCCCCAGTATCGCCAGGCTCTTGTACGCCCACGCCATAT
>NZ_JBGLQX010000065.1:0-566 GCF_041403065.1 Aeromonas sp. S16(2024)
TTTACCTGGCGGCGCAGCGGTTTTTTACCATGTTGCTCGCGGTCTTCATCGATCGCCTGCTCCAGCGCATCCAGATATGCCTTGGGGGTGATAGTGACCTCGACCTCGGTCAGCTTCTTCTTGTTGGCATTGGCTTTCAGGTGAGTGCTGTCGGTATAGAGGACCCGGCCACCCACCATCCGGTAGCCCATGGCCTGATTGACGATATCGTCGAAGATTTCCTGATAGATGGAGGAGTCGGCAAAGCGGCGGCGACGGGTCTGGCTGAAGGTGGAGGCATCGATGACCTTGTCGGTCAGCCGCATCCGCAGGAACCAGCGATAGGCGACGTTGAGGTGAATTTCCTGGACCAGGCGGCGCTCGCTGGGGATACCGAACAAATAGCCGATGAAGAGCATCTTGAAGAAGACGACGGGGTCAACGGCGGGGCGGCCATTGTCGGGGCAGTAACAGTGGCGCACCTTGTCGCGAATAAAGTCAAAAGAGATGAACTTGTCGATTTTGCGCAGGAGGTGGTCTTGGGGGACAAGTTCTTCGAGAGTGACCATCTCGATCTCAAGTTGCTG
>NZ_JBGLQX010000066.1:0-500 GCF_041403065.1 Aeromonas sp. S16(2024)
ACCATCGGCCACGTTGACCACGGTAAAACCACCCTGACCGCCGCCATCACCAACGTGCTGGCCAAGCACTTCGGTGGTAAAGCTTTCGCCTTCGACCAGATCGACAAGGCACCGGAAGAGCGTGAGCGTGGTATCACCATCAACACCTCCCACGTAGAATACGACACCGCTACCCGCCACTACGCCCACGTAGATTGCCCGGGTCACGCCGACTACGTTAAGAACATGATCACCGGTGCTGCCCAGATGGACGGCGCGATCCTGGTAGTAGCCGCGACTGACGGCCCGATGCCGCAAACTCGTGAGCACATCCTGCTGGGTCGCCAGGTTGGTATCCCGTACATGATCGTGTTCATGAACAAGTGCGACATGGTAGACGACGAAGAGCTGCTCGAACTGGTCGAGATGGAAGTTCGTGAACTGCTGACCGAGTACGACTTCCCGGGTGATGACCTGCCGGTAGTCCGTGGTTCCGCGCTGAAAGCGCTGGAAGGCGACGC